>VEPN01000048.1 GCA_012026835.1 Candidatus Methanoperedens sp.
CAATATTGCCTATAGGGAATGTTACATTTTCATGCAAGTCTTTTCACAAAAACTTCTGAAATGTGGCTTTCCTTTATAGGTTAACAGGCGAAGTCAAGTATAAAAATCCTATCCCAAATTGACACCTGGTTTGACATCCAAATTACTTTAAAATGGCAATTATTTTATAGCATGCGGCTTATCAGTGGAACCCATGAGTCATGATTACAGGGCGCTCGGGTTAAAAGCCGGGCTTGAAATCCACCAGCAGCTTGACACGAAAGAAAAACTGTTCTGCGGCTGCCCAACCCTTCTTCGTGACACAAAGGAATCCAATTTTGAGTTCTTCAGGTATCTTAGGCCGACACAGAGCGAGATGGGAGTGGTTGACAGGGCCGCCCTTGAGGAAGTTAAACTCACAAAGAGATTCATCTATAAGGCTTATGATACCACCTGCCTTGTTGAGAACGATGAAGAGCCGCCGCGCGAATTGAACCAGGAGGCTGTGGACTGTTCGATAATGATCGCACGCCTCCTGAACATGAATATAGTGGATGAGCTTTATACCATGCGAAAAATCGTGATAGACGGCTCGAATACCTCAGGTTTCCAGAGAACAGGTCTTGTGGCTACTCACGGCCACCTGGAATCGTCGCATGGCAACGTGGGAATAGATGTTCTCTGCCTTGAGGAAGAAGCGGCGCAGAAAGTGGAAGACAGGGGAGATTCAGTAGTATATTCTCTTGACCGTCTCGGTATCCCGCTTGTGGAAATAGGGACTGCACCTGACATAGTATCCCCTGAGCATGCAAGAGAGGTGGCTGAGAAACTCGGCATGATATTGCGCTCGACAGGAAAAGTGAAACGCGGGCTTGGAACTATAAGGCAGGATATCAATATCTCAATAGCAGAAGGCGCAAGGGTGGAAATCAAGGGCGTGCAGGATCTTTCGCTGATAGAGACCATCGTGGAGAGGGAAGCGGCAAGACAGGTCGCCCTGGCCGGGATAAAAAAAGAGCTAAACAGCCGGAATGCAGCGGTCTCTAATAAGATCCACGATGTTACGAAAGTTTTTTCAAATACATCCTCAAAAGTGATACAAAAATCATTAAAAGGCGGGGTTGTGTATGCAATCAACCTGCCGGGATTTGCCGGGTTTGCGGGAAAAGAGATCCAGCCGGGCAGGAGGCTTGGCACGGAGTTTTCTGACCGCGCCAAGAAATCCGGTGTTGGAGGCATATTCCACACAGACGAACTGCCAAACTACGGAATCACAGATGACGAAGTAGATGCGCTGCGAAAAGCCGTGGGGGCGAAGGATGGGGATTGCGCGGTCATGGTAGCAGATACAAAAGAGAGGGCAAAAGGCGCGCTTGAAGCTGTCGTTATCAGGGCGAGGGAAGCGCTTGTATGCATTCCTGAAGAGACCAGGCGCGCGCTTCCTGATGGGAACTCGGCATACATGAGACCGCTTCCGGGGGCTGCGCGCATGTATCCTGAGACCGATGTACCGCCTGTTGAGATTACTGGGGAACGCATCCGTAATACCAAATTACCTGAACTCATCGAGCAGCGCATAGAAAGGTACGTAAGGGATTTCAAATTGAACGGGGAGATGGCAGGCCAGATAGCGCGCTCGGCGAATTTTATCCTTTTTGAGAACATCATGCACAGTGTTCCCCGGGCCAGTGCGACAATAGTGGTACGCACACTTGAGACCACCTTATATGAACTCAATAAAGAGGGCGTACCTTCGGGAAATATAAATGAAGGACATCTCATCCAGCTATTCAGGCTCCACTCAGAAGGAAAAGTCCCGAACGAAGCGATAGGCGAAGTCCTAAAGATCATTGCGTGCAAGCCCGAATCAGGAGTGGATAGTGCCCTGCGTGAACTTGGAATAGGAGGCAGCACAGGTGGACTGGAATCTATCATTGATAAGATAGTGGAATCAAGGATGGATTTTATCAGGGAGAAAGGGATGAATTCTGTAGGGCCGCTGATGGGCGTGGTCATGAAGGACATGAGAGGCAAGGTAAGCGGCCAGGAAGTCAGCAGGTTGCTAAAGGAAAAAATCTCAAAAAAATTGGATACGATTAAGTAGTAGATTTCCTTTCAGTGGGCTATGCAACATCTCACTTATAAAGTAACAATTTTAATAATACTGGTTTTAACATCAAATGCCGCCCTTGGTGCTTCTGAAATCACGCTTAACGATATTGAAATGCCCGAAAGCGCAATACTTTTGATCGTTGACGGCCTGGGGTCTTCATATTACTATCCCGAACTCACGCCTTTCGCACTTGATGGCAGCGAACTTTCAAGAGCAGGAACACAGAACATGGCCTTCGGGACAAGGATAATAAATATCAGTACGCCATATCCTGACACCGGGATCGCACACTCTGTCATTGTAACAGGTTTTTCAGAAGCAAATGAAGAAATCGTCGGTTACCCGGATGCGACCATATATGATATCACAAGGCAACATGGCTTTTTTAACATTGCTGTGATGGAAAAGGGGGATTTCATGAGCATGCGCGATGAGCAGGATATAATCCTGTATGCAGAGAATAATTCGATAGATGACCCAAAAATTTCCATCCAGTCAAAGAACCCGCCTCCCGGGGTCACGGAATTAATGGATGATTGGAAAGAGAAACTCCCGGAGTACATGGATGGCAAATCCGGTGTCGGGAAATATTCGGCTTATAATAAATGGGCTCTTGATGCAGCCAACGCTGTGGCTATATACATGGTAGAGGAACACCCGAAAAGCAAATTCTTCCTGACCGTGAACGTGGGAGCTATAGATAGCGGAGGCCATAATATGGGGGATGATGATTACATACGATTGATTGAAGACCTTGACAGGGATATCTATCCACTGTATGAAACTGCAAAGGAGAATGACATGGCTTTTTTCTTCACTGCCGACCACGGCATGGCTTTTGCAAAGAAAGATGCACGAAGGGGCGGGCATGTATCTGAGAAATATGTATCCATGAAGGAGAGCCTGAGGATACCTTTTATAATGATTTCCCCGAACGCTGTTCCGGGATTAATAGGCGGGGGATACGGGGAAGAGGATATAGCCCCGACAATCCTCAGCGTCCTTGACCTCCCGAACAATCTCCAGTATGCAGATGGCACATCGATACATGTAAAAAATTATGCCAGCATCTTTGTAAAGGCAGATTCAGAATATAAGGTTTCGTTATGGGATGGAGGTAAAAAATTATCAGAACAATCAGCTTCAGAACTTATTTTTGCGGGGCTGCCTCTAAATACAATTTATACTGTGAAAGCATCAGGTCCGGCAGGGACATTTGAAGAAAAAATATCGCTTGATTCTGACAGGCAGTTCAGATTAGACAATAATAAGGAAGGATTGAGCCAGAAACAAATGGCCGCAGGTATCCTGATAATTATTGTTAATATTGCGGGATTGGCCGTTATAAGAAGAATCAAGTGAGAAGGGAAAAACGAGTTTTGCGTTTAAACGAACATATCACAAAATTTGTGGGCCATATCTCCAGGCACTGTTGCCCAGAAAAGGGGGCAATACGGAATCATCGGAGGGGATGGATGCGATGCCGAATGCCCCTATGAACATATAATTTTCATTACATATAAACATTTCTCATCATCATGCATCCCATAATGTTAAGTGATGTCGCATTATATATGCCTTTATGCAGGTACTAAAATTGAAAAATTCCTCTTATGATGCAAATGCATATCTTATTGACGGTTCCATTCTTGTTGATGCAGGTATGGATGCAGTTTCTATAATATTACAGCTTGGAAAACATACCAGGCCCGGAGAACTTAAGACCATTATCCTGACACATTGCCACTATGACCATTCAGGCGGCGCGAGAGAAGTTGCAAAGGCATTCGGTGCAAAAATAGCTATACATGAAAAAGACGCTGAGTTGCTCGGCAATGCAAATGCGAGCGCAGCTTCCCTTTTTGGTGAGAAAGCGCCTTCCATTGTTCCTGATATCCTGTTAAAAGGAGGGGAGATATTCGGGGAACTTGAGGTCATCCATACACCCGGTCACACACCGGGCGGCATATGCCTTTATAACCCGGTTTCAAAGAGCCTTTTTTCAGGAGATACAGTATTCCAGGACGGCGGCTTCGGACGCACCGACCTGTACGGCGGTAATACACAGAAGTTGATAGAATCAATTAAAAAGTTATCCACTCTTGATGTCAATGTTATGTATCCGGGCCATGGCGACATTGTGGACAGTGAAGCCAGCGAACAGATAAAACTCTCGCTTATGATGGCAAGAGAATATTCGGGCACCTGAGGCAGAACAAAACCAATATGCTTTTAAATAAGAAAAGACGATTCACCTTCAAATAGGAGGAAATATATGTTTGGTATAGAATTTGTACCGGCTGACCCGGTTCTAAAGCTTGCTCATTACACAAAGCTCGCTGAAGAGAACGGGTTCGATAATGTATGGATAACCGACCACTATAACAACAGGGACGTGTACACCACGCTCGCAGTACTGGCAATGAACACCAACAGGATAAAACTGGGGACAGGGGTAACGAATCCTTATACAAGGAATATTGCGATCACAGCCCAGAGCATAGGGGCGATCAATGAGATATCCGGAGGCCGTGCTATTCTTGGTATCGGTCCGGGCGATAAGGCCACTTTCGATGCGATGGGTATCGAATGGACCGAACCCATGACAACCATAAACGAAAGCATAACCGCGCTCAGGGCCTTCTTTAGCGGGAAGAAGGTCTCCCAGGATGGGAAACGGGTAAAGATCGGCGGCGCAAAATTGGCTTTCAAGACAGGCAATATACCGATATATATGGGAGCGCAGGGCCCGAAGATGCTTGAGCTTGCAGGCAGGATAGCAGATGGCGTGCTCATAAATGCATCCCATCCTAAAGACTTTGAATTTGCGATACAACAAATCGCAATCGGCGCCAAAGCGGCAGGCAGGGACCCGAAGAGTGTGGATGTCGGGGCATATGCATGTTTCTCTATCCATAAGGATGCAGAGAAAGCAAAAGGCGCAGCCAAAGTAGTCGTGGCATTCATTGTGGCAGGTTCGCCGGATACGGTGCTCCAGAGGCACAATATCGACCTGGGCGCAAAGAAGAATATCGGTGATGCCATTGCAAAGGGAGACTTTGCCGGATTGAACAGTCTCGTGACAGATAACATGATAAATGCATTCTCCATATGCGGGACACCGGCAGACTGCAAGGCAAAAGTGGAAGCGCTTAAGAAAATCGGCGTGACCCAGATAGTTGCAGGCTCTCCGATTGGCCCGGATAAGGAAACCGCCATAAAGTTAATAGGCAAGGAAATCATCGGAGGAAAGTAAAGTGGAAGCGAAACCGGACAGCCATAGTGTGCAAATCCCTCTTGAAAGAGGGATTCCCAAAACAGATCAATCCCAGGTACTTACAAGACTGGGCGATATGCATGCCCCAAATGTGGGATTGCCGAAGATCGCTGACGTAAGGGCGTATGATTATTGCAGCTCCTGCGGTACATGCGAAGCCATCTGTCCGGTTAACGCACCTGTAGTCCGAAGGGAGCCTGTTGATGTATCACAGCGGAAGAACAATTACAGGAAAGTAGAACTAAAGACCGAGGCGCTCTTTAAGGGAGTTGATCCTCTCAAGAATGAGATTAACCCTTGCGTCCAGTGCTACGCCTGTGAACGCGTATGCCCGATACTTGACGGTTTCCCGGTGGATGAGTTTAACAATATAAGAACCATGAAGGCCGCAAGGAGCAAGACGCTTCACGGCCAGGATGGCGCAGTTGTATCACAGATATTAAAATCCCTGCTCGAACAGGGCGAAATCGATTGTGCTATCGGTATTGTCAGGAATGATAAATGGTCCACAAAAATTTTCACGTTCACACGTCCTGAAGATGTCGCTAAGGCAAGCGGCACAAAATATACATACCAACCTGTTGTGGCAACAATGCGGGATATCCACAGGGCATATGTCGAAAATGCGGAATCCCGTCTCATAGCACATGATGGCCAGATGCTTGAAACGGCCAGGAGCTATGTTGAGCCAATCAACAATATCATCAAAAAATATAAGAAAGTCGCACTTGTAGGCGTACCGTGCCAGGTACATGGGTCCCGCCTGTTCAAGGAAAATTTCGACAGGATCGAATTGATAATCGGCCTGATATGCATGGAAAGCTTCTCAGAAGAGATAATGTTCTCAGAGGTCATCCCGAAAGTAATGGGTGTGGATATACGGGATGCCGTCAAGATGAACTTCCATAAAGGCAACTTTATCGTCACTACAACAAAGGAGACAAAGGAAGTCCCAATTAAAGCAGTGGCGTCAATGGCACGGCATGGATGTCATTTCTGCCAGGATTATACTTCTTATTATGCAGACATATCCGTAGGTTCCGTGGGTTCTGATGACGGCTGGAGCACAATATTTGTAAGGACAGAGACCGGTGAGAAATATCTCAACAAGGTTACTGATATTGAATATTCAGATAAACCCATATTCTTGGATATTGTCAAGAAACTTGCGGCCATGAAACACAAGAACAACAAATGGGACTGGCGCGGTTTCATGAAAGAAATATGGAGCCGTGACACACCCGTGAGACCCTGGGGCGCAGAGAGAATAGCAAAGATTCCTCCGCCGCCACCTGAACAGCCGCCTGCTGAAAAGCCCGCGGCAAAGCCGAAAGAATAATATGCGACGGGGACTTTATCTCGGAAGGTTCCAGCCATACCACCTGGGGCACCACCAGGTTTTAAAGGCGATAGCCAGGGAAGTAGATGAGATTATAATCGGTATCGGCAGCGCACAGAAAAGCCACGAAATAGAAAATCCCTTTACAGCAGGAGAGCGGGTTCTCATGGTATCGTGCGCGCTGTCGGAATTTGACATAAAACACTATGTAATCCCGATAGAGGATATCCAGAGAAATTCATTGTGGGTATCCCATGTAAAATCCATGGTGCCGCCGTTTGAGATCGCCTATACAAACAATCCTCTCGTGATTGAACTGCTAAGAGAGGCCGGAATAGAGGTCAGGCAATCCCCGCTTTTTAAACGCAATAGTTACTCAGGAACCGAGATCAGGCGAAGGATGCTAAAAGGAGAGAAATGGGAACACTTTGTACCCCGGAAAGTGGTTGACATCATTCACGGGATTGGTGGGGAAAAGAGGATTAAAACGATAGCACAATCTGACGACGAATGAGACAAACATAATATCAATTGCCAGTTCTTGTGATTTTGAGTTTAATTCACTCCACGAACGGACTTCCTGATTTCAATATCACGTCCGCGACCTCAGGTCTCATTGAGTCCGCAGGCGGCCGCTTCCCTGCTTCAATCATCTGCCTCATTTTCGTGCCGCTAAAATCGATCCTGTCGTTATGCGGGCATACCTTATCGTTGGTTATCCCGCCGCATTTGTTGCAGTGGAAAAAAGACATGAAGAACATGGGTTCAATCCCTATGTCCGGGAATTCCTTAAAAATCTCCTGCGCAGCATACGGATGATAGTAGCTCCCGACGCCCGCATGATCCCTGCCGATGATGAAATGCGTACAGCCGTAGTTCTTTCTCACGATGGCATGGAATATAGCCTCGCGCGGACCTGCATATCGCATCTCTGTCTGGAAAATGCCAAGGACGACTCTATCCTTGGGGTAATAATTATCAATGAGCACTTCGTAGCTTTCAAGGATGACGTCATCCCTGAAATCGCCTTTCTTTTTCTTTCCGATTACCGGGTTTATGAAGAGCCCGTCAACCATCGTGAGCGCGGATTTCTGAAGATATTCATGGCCAAGGTGGGCGACATTGCGTGTCTGGAACCCGACTACTTTTTCCCAGCCTTTCTCTTTGAACAGGTTCCTCGTCTCAGAGGGTTTAAGTGCATATTTATAATAAGGTGTCCGGGATTCGTTTATAAGGCTGATCTTCCCTCCAAGAAGCCTGTCTTTCATAGAATAGGTCTTTGCAACTCCCGGATGTGCAGCGTCATTCGTTCCGAACACCTGTTCGGCGTAAGCCCTTTTATCATAATTAAATATTTCTTCGACCTGCATTACTGCAACAAGATCACCATTGCTTTTAAGGACAATGTCATCCCCTTCTTTTATATCGCTGTTATCTGTATCAAGCACTATCGGTAAAGTCCATGGAAGACCGTTTGAAAGACGCTTGTTGTATAAGATGCTCTCATAATCTTCACGGCAGTTGAAGCCCTCAAGAGGGCTGAACAATCCCGAAGCGATATTCTCTACATCTTTCATCAGGTCAATGCTAACCGCAACGCTCTGGTATTCAAAAGACTGTTCGATTATCTTTTTTTTCTTTTGTTCGGACAAAGTTCTGCTGATTAACTTTCCGCCGTGAGGTTTTATTTGAGTCATTGTAATCCCGGATTTTGCGCTCAAATGTAGTTCCTGTTTAATAATTGTTTGCGAAGAGGCAAAATCATAAAAATCCCGCCTCCCAGACTCGAACCGGGGACTTCGCGGTGCCTGCGCGTTAATGTGTGCCTTATGCACATGACCATACTACAGCCGCGCACTCTAGCCACTGAGTTAAGGCGGGATTGCCTTTCAATATGCACAAATATACTTAACCTTTTCTTTCATCGAGACGATAACTTAAAGTCAATACACGATATTAAGACAAAACACCCCAAGGCAAAACACTCCAAGGCAAGACACTCCAAGGCAAGACACTCCAAGGCAAGACATCCCAAGGGCGCGTGGCCTAGACCGGATATGGCGGCAGCCTCCTAAAACATTGGAGCAAGCTGTAGGTCGGGGGTTCAAATCCCTCCGCGCCCGCTTAATTATATGTAAATCGATTCTGATCACTTCTCCCCGGCGGATAAAAACAATGAACAGGAACCAGGCAATCGATGTTATCAGGGGTATTGATCTTGTATTTATGGTCGCATTTAACTATTCTGTCACCTTGAGTTATTTCGGGTTGATAGAGAGGCAGTCCGATTTTCTATATTCATTTATATTTCCAAGAGCTATAGCTTTTATTTTCATCTTCCTTTCAGGAGTTGCAGCTTTTATCGGTTATGACAAGGAGAAGGATGGTTTCAGGAACAGGTATTTCAGGAGGGGAGTAAAACTTCTTATTTTCGCTGCATTTGTGACCCTGTTCACATATCTTTTTGTGCCTGAAGGAACAGTATTTTTTGGCATTCTTCATTTCTTTGCCGCCACTTCCTTTCTTCTGCCCTTTTTCATAAAATATAAAAGGCTGAACCTGATGGCAGGGTCGTTTATTATTCTTGCAGGGATTTACCTGCAACAGGTGGAATTCAATTTCAAGTATCTTTTCTGGCTGGGTTTTATGCCCGAAAACCTGAACACTTTTGATTATTTTCCTTTAATACCGTGGCTGGGTGTGCTGATGCTTGGAGTGTATTCAGGGAAATATATTGTTGAAAAAACTAAAGATATAAAATTTAAAAACAAACTGGCCGGTATATTTACTTTTTTTGGCAGGAATTCCCTGATAATATACCTGGTCCACCAGCCGGTACTGGTTGTTCTTTTGATGGTTTCAGGATTCAAAACGTTTTAAACGAGGGAACACGGATTCACACGGATTGGACGGATTTTCACGGATACGAAATCCGTGCCGATCCGTGTAATCCGTGCAATCTGTGTTCTGCACCAAACAGAGTTAAGGCTTAAACTTCATCCCTGTTTCAGTCAGTCCTTTTTTATGATTTTCCTGATACTTTCCCTGAAAGGAATGGGTTCAAAGCCGAATATCTTCTTAAGGTCACCGGGTTCGCATACCATATTGTTCCCGAGCGACTCTATCAGCCAGTAAACCACATTTGCATCTACGGGTGCAAGCTTTCCAAGTATAAGTGCCGAAAGCCGCCGCCATGAACCCGGTACCTTTATAAAGAATCTTTTTAGCCCAAGTTCCTGTGCGTATTGCTGCATAAGTTCCCTGTATGTGAATACATCGGAACAGCCAATATCATAGCCTTTGTTCAGGGTCTCGTTCTTATCGAGGCATTCAATAAGGTAACGTACCACGTCCCCGATATAAATTGGCTGGACCTGTATGTTTTCCCAGTCCAGAACAGGAATAATGGGAAACTTCCTGACAGCAGTATCAAGTATCTCAAAAGCCCCGCCACCCCTGCCGATAATGACAGATGCCCTGAAAATCGTGTAATCAATGCCACTGTTCCTGATTATCTCCTCGACTTCCCTCCTGCTTGCAAGGTGGCGCGAAAGCCGCTCGTCCGGATTGCTCATGCCTGTCAGGTGTATTATCCGCCTGACCCCGTTTGTCCTGCATGCCCTGACCATGTTGTTTATCGCAAGCCTGTCCAGGACATCGAACCTTTCCTGCTCCTTCTGTTTACCCATCATGTGGATAAAATAATATACTGTGTCCACGCCCGCCGTGGCGCTTACCAGGGAATCATAATCGAGAACGTCACCTGTTACGTAACTGATATTCGGGTTTTTTGAGGTCATGGGCTTTCTTGAAAGGCATCTAACCTGTAAATTTTTTTCAGATAATGCCCTGAGAACGTGCCCGCCTATGAAGCCTGTCGAGCCTGTGAGGAGGATCATATTTTTGTTCCGGGTTCGGGAATAATTATGGGAAGAGTTCTTCTTTGTACTCAAGCCTTTCCAAGATGTGTCGCTGTCCTTCCATCAGTTTGAGTATGTTTATTTGCATCTCATTCTGGTTTGTTCTAATGCTTTTGATGTCCGTTTTTATACCTTTGATTTCATCGATATTTTTACCCACTGTATCCACGATTACCATGAGTTCATTTAGTTTTTCGAGGATATCTCCAGGACTTATAGTCATATGTAACCTATCACTTGGAGCGATATTTATATCTTTTTGAAGTATGTTCAACAATCGCTCTGCATGATATTTGTAGACATAGATTTTACTTTTGCGTCAAAGCTTTGAGAAATTCTTTAAAGGATTTACAATTTTTTCTGAGTTTATCAAAATCCAACTCATTGGCATATTTTGGAAGATTCCATTTTCTATATCTAAATTTATCTTTTAGCTCTTCAGAGGGCTTTGAGTGCCTCCATCTTAAATCTTTGCTAATACATATCCATTCTTCAATTTCGTACTCTGCAAGGATGATTTTAACAGGCGTAGTAATGTTGTTTACATGGCTTTGTGCCCTTTCATATCTACTTATATAATTTTGAGGGCCATCAGCATCAAGCACGATTATAATCCGGTCGCACTTGTTATCAACCATTCTCAAAATTCCGTCCAGTTTACTATTACAATCAGCCGGTGCATGCTTTGGTTTTTGAATTATTAAATTTTTGTTTACTAATTTCGCCGCTTTAAGTCTTTCAATTACAATTGGGAAAAAAGGAACACCCCAAGAATCTTCGACAATTAATTTTATTCTCATGTTTTTATTCGGTGCGAGGTAACTCTCCATAAAGCCAACCGACACTAAACGTTATACCCTTTTCTTTTAAAAAGTCTCTTACTTTATCAGGGTCTTTGATTCTCATGAATCTGGATTCTCCCTGTTCTTTTTCTACAAGAATCATATCCTCCGGCTCAGTCATATCAACCACTACTGGCGAGTGAGTCGTTATTATTGCCTGAACATCGGCTGCTCTTATTGTATCCAGAATAAGTTCTAAGGTTTCTGGATGTAGAGAGTTCTCGATTTCGTCTATTATGAGCAGGGGCGGTTTTAAGTAAATTGCTGTGAGCACGGTTAAAATTTTATAGAAACCATCAGAGGTATTGGGTGGTAAAAGTTCAAGACCGTCCTCAAAGAATTTTATCATTACCCTGCCATCATCTGTAATGTGAGGGCGTATATCAATTTTTGGAAAAACCATTGCAAAGGGATTGTAAATTTCTTCTGGAATTTTACCTTCTTTGAGATAAATCGTGTGATACACGCTTGCGATATTGGTGCCGTCTTCTTTGATGGTTTCTTCTCTTCGGAAGGGTTGGGGGGTTTTCATGGAGCGAATATTAAGTGGGAATAAAACTATTAATTTTCGAAAAACTGTTATTATTAAATCTTTTGCGGTTTCAAAGAGTGATTCAGGAAACCAAAAGGATGAACCTTGAAATTGTTCTTCATAGTATCTTATGGGGTGCAAAACTGTAATTTGCTCCATCTTTTTATTTATTTTATAACTTAATGTTGGAGTTGGATAATTAGATAACATGAAACTTTTTTTTGTCTTTTTTTCAATGAAATCATCACCAGTAGGTAGGTCATAAAATGAATATTCTAAGAGTCTTTCTTCCAGCTCTACTTGAAATCTTTTTTCTTTAGTTAATCGACTTTTTGCTTTTCTTAGCTTTGTTCTTGCTTCAGTCGTGATTTCATATTTATTAAGATTTTTAATAATATCATCAATGAAATCTGGGTTATGGATAATTGTAATCCATTCCCCTTCTTTCTCAAACTTTACATATTCCCTAATATCTAATATTTCTCTTAGAATCTGGAAATTCTTACCTACTCCTGCAAAGCTTATCTCAAAATAGACCTCATAACCTTCAATATCAAACAGTAACCCAATAATTATCGGCAGCTCTTCTTTCCTCTGCCACACCACATTATCATATCCCCACCACTCTAAAAATGGAAAATTATCTTTATCAGCATAAATCTTCTTCAAAAGCCTGAATACCTCCACTAAATTCGACTTGCCTGAAGCATTCGCCCCCACAACAACATTCATCTTACCAATATCAATTTCACAGTCATGAAGGCTTTTGAAATTCTTAATAAAAACCTTTTTAAGAGACGATTTCACCATCAAAGCATTATTTAAAGAACATACTATTTAAATTTTTGTAACAAAAATAACAAAAAGATAATAAAAAAGCTCATGCAAACTCACATCCCCTCCCTCAACTCCCTTATCCTGTCCCTTATCCTTGCCGCCTTCTCAAACTCCAGGTTCTTGGCAGCCCTGTGCATTTCTGCCTCAAGCTCCACAATATAATTGAACATCTCTTCTTTAGGCGGTGCTTCTTCAGTTACCGCCCGCGGCTCCACCGCCTTCCTTATTGTCTGCGGCGTGATATTATGTTCCTTATTGTACTCCACCTGCATCGCCCGCCTTCTGTTTGTCTCATCGATCGCCCTTTGCATCGAACCTGTCATCCTGTCGGCATACATCACTACTCTCCCCTCGATATTCCTCGACGTCCTGCCAATAGTCTGCAAAAGCGAGCGGTCAGAGCGCAGGAAACCTTCCTTATCAGCATCAAGGATGGCGACAAGCGCCACTTCAGGAAGATCAAGCCCTTCCCGTAAAAGGTTAATTCCCACAAGCACGTCGAACTCCCCAAGGCGCAGGCCCCTGATTATTTCGATGCGCTCAAGCGTCTCTATCTCGGAATGCATGTACCGCGCTTTTATGCCCACGTTAAGAAGATATTCAGTCAGGTCCTCAGCCATCCTTTTTGTGAGAGTCGTGACAAGTACCCTGTGTTTTTTCGCGGTCTTTTCATGTATCTCAGCCATCAGGTCGTCTATCTGCCCGTCCACAGGCTTCACAACTATCTCAGGGTCAACAAGCCCTGTGGGGCGAATTATCTGCTCAACGACCTGGGCGCTGTGGGCAATCTCATATTCGGCAGGCGTGGCTGAAACGTACAAAACCTGGTTCACCCGCGCTCTGAATTCATCGAAAGTGAGAGGCCTGTTATCATAAGCCGAAGGCATCCTGAACCCGTAATCCACCAGGGATTCCTTTCTTGCATGGTCGCCTGCATGCATGCCCCTCAACTGAGGTAATGTTACATGCGATTCATCGATGACAATCAGATAATCCTTCGGGAAGTAATCAAGAAGCGTGTACGGTGGCTCCCCTGCACGTCTTCCGTCCATGTGGCGGCTGTAGTTCTCTATCCCCTGGCAATACCCTATCTCATGCATCATCTCAATATCGAACTTAGTTCTCTGCTCAAGGCGCGCAGCTTCAAGGATCTTCCCTGTACGCTTGAGGTCCTGCAATCTTTCTTTAAGTTCTTCTTCGATCGATTCAATTGCTGCGTCTATCTTTTCCTGCGGCATAACGAAATGCTTGGCAGGGTATATCACGACTGCCTCATTTTCCCTGAGAGTTTTTCCTGTCAGCACATCAAATTCCGAGATACGTTCTATTTCATCACCGAAAAGTTCGATCCTGACGCCATTTGATGCATACGACGGGAATACTTCTACGGTATCACCCCTGACCCTGAATTTTCCAGTGCTAAAATCCATGTCATTTCGCTCGTACTGCATATCCACGAGCCTTGAGAGTATTGCCTTTCGCGCCGATTCCTCTCCTTTTCGAAGAAGAATAGACATATCGTGCCATTCCTGCGGCGAGCCGATCCCGTAAATACATGAAACGCTTGCCACAACGATAACGTCCCGGCGCTCAAAAAGTGATCTTGTTGCAGAAAGACGCATCCTGTTTATTTCCTCGTTTATGGATGCATCTTTCTCGATATACGTATCTGTCTGCGGGATATAGGCCTCAGGCTGGTAGTAATCGTAGTAGCTTACGAAATATTCTACGGCATTCTCAGGGAAAAAAGCCTTGAACTCTGAATACAACTGGGCGGCAAGTGTCTTATTGTGCGAGATAACAAGGGTGGGTCGCTGGATTCGGTTTATCACGTTTGCAACAGTGAAGGTCTTGCCTGAGCCGGTCACACCAAGGAGGGTCTGGTGCTTCATACCGTGATCCAGGCCGAACGTGAGTTTCTCTACTGCTTTTGGCTGGTCGCCTTTTGGCTCAAAGCCTGATACGAGTTTAAATGACAATGATGGACACCTCGGTTATTTACAGAAAATTTCGAAATTAAATGCCCTCGAAAAAATCCGGTAATTTGAATTCTACACCTTCAAGAAGTTCAGGATCTATATCTCCTTTCGGAAGATGTAATAACTTGCATCTTCTTATTTCAGTGCATTGCCACTGGCAGGCAGTACATTTTTCCATAAAAATATACATTCCACTCATGAATTATAAATATTCTCAATCCGATGCCGCAAATTTATCAAATCCTCATGCTGATGGTCTCTTGTATCTCTGTACTCTCACAGATTGAAAATGAATTGGAGACAAAGTGCTGAATAAGGAGATATTCATTCTCAGGCTCAGATACTCCTCAATAAAACATTACCTGTGAATGATACAGTAATCTCTTTTATCTTGCCTTTCTGAGCGATCAGGACAGCATTCATATCTGCAAGTCTTGTTATGAACCGTGAAATCGTGCTTTCCGAGAGGTTTGTCCTTTCTGCTATCTCAGTGATCGTTGTGGGCTGATGTTCTGATATATCTGATAATATGCGCTTTGTTTTTTCATCCAATAAGCTGGTTATCCGAGGAAGCGATATCTCACGAGCCATTCTATCAATATCGCTGAAAGAGACCGTCCTCTTTATTTTATAAGAATTTACAAGGCAGGCAACTACAAAGGGAACGAGAACTTCGCGCGGACCGCCTGATATGTTGGCTATTATCTCACCCTCCTGGGAACTAATCAGGTTCATCAGTTTTATCACACACCCTTCAAAATCCTTATGCGGAGCATGGAATACCTCGATTTTGATCTCATGGTGTATCTGATTTGTGAATTTCTGGATCTCATTCAGCGTATTTTCAGCCCTTAGGTCATTTTCTTCTTCAGGTCGTATGAGCACGAAGCGGTCACCTTTCTCGATACCGTATTTGACTATCAGAGAGATGATCTGGGAAATATCGAATCCGATGGTTGAAATGTATGTCTTCATCAGGTTGAATTATGCATTTATCGCATATTAAGTTTTATATTTCAAATTTCTGCAAACCAATATCCAATATGCAAAATTATGAAACAATTTTAATATTTAGAAAACTTTATGTATACGGCATCTCATAGGTAATCTGCATGGTGCAGCAAATCAAGATCACCGTAAGACCTTTATCAGAATTCGATCTCCCTTCAAGCGAAGGGTACAGACTATACTCATCCCTCCTTTCATGCATGAAAGAGGAGGATGATGAAGCAAGCAGCCTTGTGCATGATTCCTCCAGAAGTTCCATTCATTTAAGCGGGCTGAAAGGCAAATTCTTCAGGAGCGATCGCCCCAACTTCAAGAGAGTGGCGCCGGGTGAGAGGTACATGTTCCATATCGGTGTGACAGATCCTGCTGAGACAAAGATATTCCAGGCAATGGTGAAGCCCCTCATTTTTGACAAACGAAATCTTAACCTTGAAAGCGGCGAACTAATGATCGAAGATTTTTCAAGCACAACAAAGACCTTCGAAGAGATATTTGAATCTGTATCAAGATATATCCGCCCGAGGCTCATTTTTGATTTCCTGAGTCCGACCTGCATTCAGTACAGAAACAGCGAGGTCACTGAGATGTTCCCCCACAGGCTGGCTGTTTTCAGATCTCTCCAATCGAAGTGGAACAGCGTATGCCCCGAAGAGATGAGGCTTGCGCTCTCAGATGACGATATTGAGAGGTATCTTGTGGAAAAACCAGATGCAAAGAACTATAGAACTCATTCCGTGATGGTGAACACCGTGTTTGATGAGAACAAAGGTCATGCACGCCCCATATTCAAACAGGGCTTCACAGGAAGCTGCACGTACTGGTTCACAAAAGACGCGCCGGTCTCTATCAGGAATGCGGCGCTCATCCTGGCACAGTTCGCAGAATACAGCGGGTTGGGGAGCAGCGTGAGCCGGGGGTGCGGGTGGGTGGAAGTGAGGGTGGAGGAGGCGGAGAGATGAATAATATAGAAGATCCATTAGAAAATTTCTCAGAAGAGAATCTGGAAAAGATAATTAGCGAAAAGGATGATGCATATACAACTATTAAAAAATATCTCACAGATTATGTCTCAACAGTTGTTGCGCCGCTATTTAAAAATTCTGCTCAATTTGATGCAAAGTATAAGCGTGCGCTGAGTTTTCCAGCACATACTATTACAGCAGTTTTCACAGGTTCAATTCTTTACATCCATGATCGTTATTCGACCGGACAGGCGCTTCCAAAAATTCATGAAATTAAATTACTCTGTACGGCGCTGACACTTCATGATGTCAATAAATATTATAATGAAACGAAGAATACTGATTTTTCAGGAAATCACGTTGCTTTGATCGAGGATTATTTTGTAAAAGACCTATTTAATCTCAAAACATATTTTCCTGAATGGAAGGATGAACTGGAAGAGATCGCATTTCTTGTCCAGCATGCACAAGAATCAGATGATGCGCAGCATGAAACAAGATTTTCAAGACCAAAATATGCTAAACTCATGCCTTATGTAAAAATTGGAGATAAAGTATCGAGTTTAAGCAAATCAGAGTATCCTTTACAGGAAATTCATAAAAAATTAAAAAATGAAGGTCATGATGTTCATCTTCTATTGTTGCCTGAAATGCCACAGCAACTTTTATCTCAAATTGTATATCGTAGCGCTAAGAAGTTTTTGGTGAAATCGGGCTGTATTCCTCTGTTAATATCTTCCCAAGGAATCCTATATTTATCAAAAAATAGAATTAATATTGATCCATCAAATTTAAAATTATTGATAAGTACAGAACTTATTGAAAAGACGCATGCTAAACCTGATTTTACATATAAAAAATTTGATCTAGCACCTCTTCTTTCGGTTCCGCTTAGTAAAGATGAATGTTTCGAAGTTTATGTAGAATCTGTACGCAAGAAAACAGAATCCGGTCTATTAACAGTTCTTGGGAAAACAATATATCCACAAGATAAAATAATTCAAGAATCACTCGCAAGCATCACATATTTTATATATAGTGATAAAAAAGGCTCTGACTGGACAAAATTTCCTGGTTTAGAAAAATTCTGTAAGGATGATAATTTAAAAGAGATATTGAATAAAATTGGACAAATTCGCAAAAATTTTGCAGATAAAGAGGATGTCGGTGGTCAAAAATGCAAACCATATACTGTTCACGAACTTGTGCAAAATCAGAATAATTACATTGAACCACTCAAGTTATTGCATGATTCTGTGAAAAATGCTATCCTATCAAAATTAGAAGCAGAATCATCTCTAATAGAGTCAATAATAAATTCGATTGCTGAATATAATAAAGATGAACCATCAGGATTTGTAGAAACTCTTTATCCTAAAGGAAATAGAGGGATCTGTTTTATGTGTGGGGGAGTTGCTGAAAAAAAGTATAAACCTGGGGAGCATTTTCTTCAATCACGCGGTTTTACTAAACGTGCATCACTTAATGACAAGTATAAGCGCCAGTGTGATGCCTGTTTGATAGAATGGCTACTGATTAATGATTTGATAAAAAGCAGCAATAATAGAGTAGATAGAGATTTGATATTCTTTTATTTCTATTATGATTCAGTTTTTATTAATATAGATCCTTTCTTTGAACAGATGAGTAAAGTTGAGATTAATGTACAGGGAACAAAAACGGAAAAACTTGGTATTGATTTTACCCTTGGCAACTTTGAAACTCCATTTCATATCAAGCCTATGGATATACAATTGCCACCAAAATATGCGGACAATTCGAGCAAAGGTACA
Organism: Candidatus Methanoperedens sp.; assembly: GCA_012026835.1. Taxonomy (GTDB): domain Archaea; phylum Halobacteriota; class Methanosarcinia; order Methanosarcinales; family Methanoperedenaceae; genus Methanoperedens. The sequence continues at coordinate 18,582 of VEPN01000048.1, forward strand.
CGTAAAGCGCGCGCAATTCATACCGCCATAAAAGCTTGTGTAGAGGGGGGATGTAAATGTGTTGTGACAAGTCCATATACTCTTATTCGAATGTATGATGATGTAATATATAATGAAAAGCCCACTACCCTTGAAAAGAATCTAGGAATTAACCAGATACGAACATTCAAAAAAGCAAGTCTTGCTGATAAGCAATTAGACTTTATAAATAAGTTCGATGGCATGAAGGGATTATATCGTGTTCAACAATTTATTCCAATAAACGTAGTTCCTTATGTAAAAAGTAAAGTTGAAAACTTTGCAAGCTGGGTAAATATAAATGGAGATTATTTAAAAAAATTGTTAGGAGATGAAAATTTGGAAATGAAAGAAATCGCCAAAAAAGGGGAAATCCTTTTTGGAAAACACTTTGGTAACAGTTCCTATAAACGTGTCAAAATATTCAGAACAGCACTTGATTCACTGATGTCATCGATGGCGCAGAAATATCCTGAAGAAGAAGCCATACGATTTGCAGCAGCAGAAGTCATGAAAGATGTTAAAAGGGAAAAAGGCAAAGACATTCCAGCAGATTGTCTTGACTACATTCAGAGTATTGTGGTATATTTGAAAAAGCACGGGTTGTGGAATGTTAAGAAGATATCGCAATGGGGAAATCCATTGACTGATTTGTATGAATTTGAATATATTTTAGCTATTAGAACAAAAGGTGATTAATAATGGAATGGAATGAACTTAAGAAAAGCATACCAGATGATGGATTTGCTGAAAAATATGAAATTTACAGAAGAGCAAGACCAACAGTTACATTAGTGGTTTTAAGAACTGTTACTGATCCTATTCTCTTTAGAAGCACAGATTCAGAACGTGCTGAAACGCAGGAATTCAATAGTACCATTCATGCGCAGGTGAATGGAGAGAAATTTGTGAGCAAGGAGAGATTGACCGGATTGAACCTTTGCCGAGAGCTTGATGAGAAAAAGGAAACTATAATCTCAGCGGAATATACATATAATGAGCCAATTCCAAACTTACCGAAATCCCAGACAGCCGATCTACTAACATATGGTCTTGCAGGTACAGTTTCAGGCGCCACGTTCTCACAAAAAAGCCATGTGATAGAAGGATACACATACAGCTTAGAACCTTACGACCTGATGAATAAGGAAACACATAACGCTCTCTATGAAAGTGGAACGATGAGAGATGAAACAGGCCATCAGTCAGAAGCGCTTTTCAATCCTGTAAAAGTTCAGCCAGGAACTCACTTTGTGCATTTCATAACACTTGAAGCTGGCACCAAAGAAATGTTTCTGTATCTGATATACAACATCCTAAACACAGGAAGATATGGCGCGCGAGAAACCCGTACTGGTAGAAACATGAAAAATGAAATAGTCGGTTTGATAACATCAGAAAGTGATAGCAGTCTCAGTTGCGGTGAACTTATTTGTGACCATATAAAAGATGCAAAAGATGATATTTCAAGAGCAGATATTCAAGCGGCTATCTCAGCTTATATCGATAACCATAAACGTGCTGATTGGAAGATATATACTGCAAACGATTTCAAATTGGATAAGGATACTGAATTTCCAAAATGGATTTTGGATTCAATCGATGTTGGGAATCGTTCGAAAATAGAGCATTCTTCAGTGCTCAAGAATACTCTTGAAATTTTGCGACAGCAGGGGCTTGATACCGTTAGCGAAAAGTCTAATAATAAAACAAAACCTGATCCCAAACAGAATAAGATCCCTGTGGTTGAATAAAGATATTATAGGTGATAAATGTGGAGATAACAACATATAACGCCACACTCTATTCACCCCTTTTTTATTCGAGTTCAGAAGGGGTTCTGATAAGTGCCGATCGTATATTGGGAAGCACTGCCCTCACTTATTCATTTGCATATACTCTTGGGTTATTGAAAAAGCATTACAGGCTCAATGATGATGATGCGGTCAATCATAATTACAAGGAACTTGTCGATATTGGTTTATTCATAAGTGATGGAAAACCAATCGATGTCAGTTTTAAAGAAGAAACGTTCAAAAGCACGGAATATCTATCCGAAAGAAGTTTGACCGTAACAGTTCCTTCTCAACCAGAGGGTGACATGGGCAGGTTCAGTAGAACTGAGCCTAAATTGATGAGCAGTGATGCTCCTGTATCAATCAATAAAATGAGACGATATATCGGACTCGCGCCAAGGAGTACTTTTGAATTTACTGTCTGGTCAAAAGCATCATTGCCTGAGGATATTTTTTTAACATTAGGGATACGCAGAAGTGGGGAACTGAGATTGAAAAAAGCAAAACTTGCTGATAAAGTTCACCTGAATATGTTTATGCTAAAAGAAGTTTATGGAATTAGTGAAAAAATGCTTCATGATATTATTAAAGTTTCAGGTAAATTTGCGAGAGGCAGTGATTTCAGAAAACAGCATTTTCTCGATGTAGATTTCAAATTTGTGAATGAAAAAATCATACCCATGATATTAAGGTGATAATTTATGGTGATCGTTGGGGAGGTTCATCTTCCGGTGGTGGAGGACACACATAATTTTGCTCCTTCTGGAAAATTGCGTCTTTTTCAGAAAGAATTCGTCGATTGTGTGAAAAAAAACAAAACTGATGTTATTCAATTGATAGCGCCGACCGGCGCTGGAAAAACGCTATGTTTTGAATATCTGTTGCATGAAGGGAATAAAGTACTTCTTATCTATCCAACCAATGCGCTAATTCATAGCCAGATGGAACGATTTAAAAAAAGAGGCTTCAATCCGATATATATTTCAGCAAAAATCCTCTCAAAAAAAGGATATGAGCGCACTCAAGAACTCTATGGCTTGATAAAGAGATTTGATATTATATTAACCAATCCAGATATTTTCCAGGCAATTATTGGGGATATGTATGTAAATCCTGAAGAGAATTTGATACAATCGTTTCATCTTTTTGAATATGTGATTTATGATGAATTTCATGCATACAGGGAATTTGAGTTAAGCGGTATTTTTACACAAATATCATTATTTCAGAATATGAGTTCCTGTAAAGTGATTTTGAGCAGCGCCACACCAAAATCCGAAATAATCGAACTTCTGAATCTTGTCAGAATCGGAGAGGATAGGCATGCGCCAATCATAGAGAATATCAGTGCCAAACCCTGTTACATGGAAGAAGGAGAAATTATTCGATATCAAACGAAAGTGGAATTTCACCAGGGAAATATCCTTGACAATATTAAAGATATTGCAGATGTGCTTCAGAAAATAATTGGAGAAATAAAACCAGGAATTCCACAAATTCTATTCATTTTTGATACTGTGAAAGATAGTAATAAATTTTTCAATCTTTTATATAAAAAGTTTCCTGAAATATATGAATTAGCTGAGAAAGATAATGGATATGACACAAATCAAATAGGAGAGACACCTGATTTCACAAAACCTATTCTGATATCAACAAATAAAAGTGAAGTAGGACTTGACTATCCAATAAAAATGCTGTTCATGGAAGATGGCTTCAGCATAGATTCTTTTGTCCAGCGATTTGGTCGTGCTGCCCGACATGAGCCTGCTGATTGTTACATTTATACAAAAAAAGAAGCAAATCCAGTATTTCCCGATGAAACAATTGTGTATCAGGATTTTTTAGATAAGATGTCATATATAACAGGTGAATATAATATTCGAACAAAAAGTGTACAAACGCTTTTCACATTTAGACAGGCAATCGCAATTGAGAATTCTTATCGACGAAAAGAAGACCTCATATCATATTTTGCCGCAGGTTCGGGATATAGCTATAAATTATGGCTAAATTTTTTTGATGTGTTAAATAAGTCAAATAACGATGGATTAAGTAATCCGAACTTGAAAAGACTAAAACTACTCATTGATGACATTAAAGACGGATGCAAAAGTTTACGAGGCAGATCTTTAAGATATCCCGTTTATTACACACGGGGACACGAAATCCGTCAAACAATGTATGATCTTCTTTCAGTTTTAAATAGAGTTTCTGCGATTGTGGAAAGAACAAATGAAGGACTAATAATAAGAGAGATTAAAAGTGAAGAAACAGGGCCATTCATCAGTGCAATAAAACTTCCATATTTTCCAGATTTAATGGATTATCAGAAGCGTAGAGAGCAATTTAACGAAAAAACAGACAACATAGCCAAAAAAGCAGTGGATGTTTTCCCTGAGAAACAGCAAGGCTTTCTCCTTGCTTGTATTCGGTCATTATACTATTCGATCGAACCTGATCGCATAATGCTTCCAGATGAGATAATTCTCTGGAATAAAAAGGTCATATCGCTATCAGAGGATGTTATGGATGACAATAGATAACGACATCTACCTCGTCAACATCTCCGACCTCAACCAGTATCTCTACTGCGCACGCCGCCTTTACTACCTGATGTTCTACCATACCCAGGGATTGAACTATTATCTCGCGGACGGCCGCTCAAAACATAAGAACCAGAGCAGGAGGGGAGGCTGGTATAAGGAAATATACATGAAGTCTGAAAAACTGCACATGCACGGCAAGATCGACATTATTGAGGGGAAGGCTGACATGGTGCCAATCGAGCGAAAGCATGGTGACTCATATTTTGACAATGACGAAATCCAGCTCGCCGCTTACTGCATGCTCCTTGAAGATTATCTCGAAGAACCCGTGCGCTTGGGCTACATCTATCTTTTCGGCACTAACGAGCGCTACGCCATAACAATAACCGAATGGCATCGCGAAAAGGTCATCGAGACCGTGGAAAAAATAAGGAACATGTCCCTTGATTCCATTCCTGATTTCACAGACAATCCGAAAAAATGCACAAAATGCAGTACCTCTCAATACTGTTTGCCTGTTGAATCGAAATTACTGGAGCGTGCTAAATAAATGAAAGAAACTGAAGGCATATTCGACGACAGCGTGATATTCGTCACCACGCAGGGAAGCGTCATAGGCATAGATGGCGGAAGGATAACTGTATGGAAAAAAGGCGAAGGAGAACTTGCTTCTTTCCCGATAGGTAAAGTGGACACTATCAATGTATTCGGAGGCATTAACTTCACCACTCCATTTGTAGCCAGTGCAAACGAACACGGCATCGTGCTAAATTATTTCACAGAGAACGGCGCCTATCGCGGAAGTTTCGTTCCTGAGATGAACACCATCGCTGAGATCAGGCGGCGCCAGTATGCGCAGAGCGATGTTGAAAAGCTTGTGATCGCCAAAAGAATTATTCGTGCAAAGATTCACAACTCAAGGATACTTCTTTCAAGAAAAGGTGTGAAATCCACGGATAAGCTGCTGGATATTGAGGTACGGGTACTTGAAGATAAGAATATCAAAAACATCGATGACCTGATGGGCTTTGAAGGGCAGGCTTCTGATATCTATTTCAGCCTGCTCAACGAATGCCTTGTGGGTGACTGGACTTTCGAAAAGCGCACCAGGCGCCCGCCTGAAGACCATATCAATGCCCTAATGTCCCTTACCTATACGATGATTAAGAACGAAGTGCAAAGCGGCTTGCGCCAGTATAATCTTGACCCGTTCCTCGGGATAATGCATGCCGACAGGCATGGAAGACCGGCGCTGGCGCTTGATCTGATGGAGGAGTTTAGGGCGATATTTGCCGATGCATTCGTGCTCAGGCTTGTGAACCGCGGTGAGATTACGCATGACGATTTTGGGGTGGACAATCGGCTGACAAAGGACGCTTTTAAGAAATATCTTGAAAAATACGATGAATACATGAAAGAAGAGTTTAGCCATCCCAGGTTCGAATATGCTGTCAATCGCAGAAAAGCCATCAGGATGCAGGCCATACTTTTGCGAAAAGCAATTACAGGCGAACTGAAAGAGTATTATCCTCTGGAGTATCCTAAATGAGACTTGTAATAACCTACGATATCAGCGATGATGGCATCCGCAGGCATGTATTCAGGACGCTTCAGGAGTTTGGTGCATGGAAACAGTACAGCGTGTTTGAGCTTGAGATCGATAGCATTGAAAGGATTGAACTGGAAGACAGGCTGAAGAGCATTATTGAGAGCAGTGATAAGATCCGGATTTATTCCTTATGCGAAAGGTGCATTAATAACATAGCCGAACTTGGCGAACAGACGCAAGTGAAAAAATCAAATGTTATATAAACCGTTTGATTTCTGGTCATTCTTCCTGAATGTATATAAACAACGGGTACGCATAAGGTCTCTGAAATGACCACATAATTCTGAGGACTTAGAAAGGATTATACGGCAAAAGAAGCATTTTTACTATGCCGTCACAGCGCATTGGAAAACCCATAAGGGATTGAAACTTATATAGTAGTATAACCGTAGGATGATTGTAATAAGGTCACAGCGCATTGGAAAACCCATAAGGGATTGAAACAAATATTCCTGCTGCAACCAAATAACTTGCCATTACTTGGTCACAGCGCATTGGAAAACCCATAAGGGATTGAAACTATCCAGATAGAGAACACGGAAACACATGAGATGCGGTCACAGCGCATTGGAAAACCCATAAGGGATTGAAACTCCGCTATGTAATTCTCCCAGGGAGTGACGAAAAGGTCAC
>VEPN01000049.1 GCA_012026835.1 Candidatus Methanoperedens sp.
CATCTGCTGATATTGGCTCCGTAAACTGACTTTTAGCATACTATATCAACATGAACTATTTATTTATAGGTGTCAACTTATTGACGGGAGTTGCCTTAGTACTGCATGATATAGCTAACTTAAAGGGTTCACTCACAACTGCCTCAAAAATTCCTCAGCCTGTTGTTCACCATGATTCATCATATCCTGTATGAATTGCGGTTTGCGGTCAAGCTTTGATTCATAATCCCGATTCTCTTTAAGCTTCCCAATCCACTTTATCTCTATATGCTTATACCGGTCGCCTGGAAGGTATCCGGCTCCTATCCATTTATTTACATTCTCTATGAAATCTAATTCCTGATATAAAGAAATATTTCCAGAGAGTTCATTGCGCCTGTCGTCTATTTCTTTTATTGATACAGGTTCATAGTGTCGCTGTTGCGGATTTATATGTATTATCCATATTTCGTCAGGTTTCTCATGTATTTTGGCACTCTCTATAAAATTCTTTACAGGAGGATTTTGTGAAAACAAGCCATCCCAATATACCTTCCCGTCAATGTGGATTGCTCTTAAGAAAGTCGGTACAGCGGCTGAGGCAAGAATTGCATCAGCATTAATCTCAGAATTCTCAAAAACCTTAAATTTGCCAGAAAGGACATCAGCGGCCCCAACAAGTAAATCAGGACTTGATTCATTTATAAGCATCCCGATATCATCAAAATCAACCAGCTTATTCAGGATACTTCTCATGTGCTCCTGTGCCCAGGGAGGATAATCGTAAGGGCTAATATTGACCATCGGGATGATACCCTGAAACTTGGATACCCAGATAATCCAATCGTTTAAAAGTATATCCAGGAATGAATTTGCCGCAATATCTCTCCAGAAGGAATCCAGAAGCCTGATAGACTTATTCTTATCATTGTTCAATAGACCGTACCATGCAAGCAGAGCGCAGATGGCACCACCTGATGTGCCGCTTAAACCTCCTATCTCATAATCCCCATTTTCTTCTCGAAGAATTCTTTTTAATACCCCGGCAGTAAAAGCCGTATGGCTTCCACCGCCCTGACATGCTATAGCAACGCTTTTTACCATGATTTACTAACCCCACAATTTGATATACATTACTTTGAATTCAAGGTATTTCAAGTTAATCCTCTTGTTATGTCAATTATCCAATTTACACCTCTTCATAGGGCTTTTCTGGCTGTGTTCATATTCTTTTATGCAGCCTTTACTGATCTACTATAATCTGATATTATTTTGACAGTCACCCCTCGTTCAGCATAATATCCACAATCCCGGATGGCACATTAAGTAACATCTCCCTATACGCATATGCTACATCAACTGAGGAGATGGTCATCCTGGATCCGGTAATTTCCTTATCAAGAATGCTGTTGATATCCCCATCCGTCTGTCCAAGAAGCAACAGCTCTGAGCCTGGCATACCCGCCTTTTTTCCCTCAATTACTTTTCTCATATCTACTATATCATCTGCGATTTGCATTGCCTTACCGCATCCAAGTCCATATTCTGCAAAAGATGCCATCTCTTTTCTGTACCGATACATTTCGCTGAATGCTGGGTCGTCGCTTCTTGCAGCCAGATAGCCCCACGTAGCTGCCAGGCTGAATAATCTCCCGGTCTTCTGGGTGATTACAACGTCGTAAAGTTCAGCGGCTTGCAGGCCAGACGCATGAAATAACTCTTTCACAACGCCTGAAACCATTCCTCTCTGGGTTTCTGCCAGCATGTGCACATACAATTCCCCGTATTGTGAAGCGATATCATAGGGCAGGCTTAAGATGTCTATTGCATCCAGGATAGCCCTCTTGTGCCCTCTTGTAAGGTGTGCCGCAGGTCGCCCCCTGCGCTCTTTATCCCCATCCAGAATATCATCCAGGATTAGCGAAGCGCTGTGTGCCAGTTCAATAGCACAGGCAAGGTCAAGAGCCCTGGATATGTCCTTGTCTCTTCCAGGCACAGCATCAAAAACCAGAAACAGCAGCCCGGCACGTATTCTTTTTCCATTTAATAACGCCGGGGTCACATCAGGATCAGATATTTTATCTTTAGTTATAAGTTTTATATGCCTGTTTATTTCCTGTCTTTTTTTATCGAGGTATTCTTGAAATGTTCTCATTCATATCCTCCCCAGAGATAGCGTTCCTGCCAGTGCATATATCAAAATAAGCTGTAACCCGAGCAATTTCCATGAGATTTGATATTCCTGTGTCTTGGTATGTTCATAAAGTGCAAGCATTACATAACCATAACCAAAACCGAATGCGCTAAGACCTATTATGACAAACGGGTTTGCCTCAAGCCCCAAAGCAAGCACCTGGACATAGTAAGAGGAAACAGGTATCGCAGCCATACCCAGTGCCCCGAACTCTACGGTATGAAATCTTTGGAATTCAAGACCGTACAGCGTACAGAAAAGTATGCCAGTACCAACTGCTGCACCAGGAAACAGTGACCCCAATATGCGACCTGCGTATATACCTGTTAATAATGCCAGTATAAACACAAAACAGCCTGCTGATACAAGAGCGGCATCACTAAACACAGTTCTCCACGGTTTTCCTGCCCTGGTTGTATCGTCAAGCATATGCTCACCGTATAGCAAAAGAAATACAACTACAAGGGATAGGCCAAGAACAGTGCGGTCTACGACCCGGAATGCGGCTGTCCCGGTTATTACCAGTGGTAAAAACGCTAACATAAAGGGCAGATGCATCAGGGTAAACAGACTGCCGAAGGCGCTTTTATTATATACCAGATATTTGTACCACTCTAACTGCCTGTTCATTTCCTTACCCTTCATAGCCTGTTCATTTCCTTACCCTTCATAGCCTGTTCATCTCCTTACCCCTCATAGCCTGTTCATCTCCTTACCCCTCATGCCTGTTCATTTCCTCGCCCTCCATAATAGCTTTAAAGCCTCCCACAGATGGAGCTTCATATTCAACCTTTTTGTAGTTTTTTGAAGTACCCTGCCATCCCCCATGCCAATATTCGCTCCTCTCCTGAGCCTATCCATTACCCTGCGTTCATTCTCCATCCATGCGAATTCCTCCTGTATCGCCTGTTCATACGCAAAGGGATTATTCCAATTCTCTACCAGGATATGTGCGCTTCTCATCCCCGGTATTATGCCTTCGCCTGCCAGAGGGGCCACGCATCCTATTGCCTCCCCTACTCCCCATATGTTTTGAAAGACGTACGGTATGCTGCCGCGCGGAGCGGTCAAGCGGACCTTACCTGTGCAGCCGCAGAGCACCTCTCTTTTATCGCCCGGTTTAATCCAGCCCAGATTATTAAGCATTTTATGCGGCTCAATCACAAGACTGCCAGCCCCGATATGGTATTCGTTTCCAGATAGCGGAAAAATCCACGCGTATCCTACCTTGCTTATCTTAATGCTCAGCTCAAGCGGCCATGCGCTGTGAACGCGGTACTGAATGCAGGGAAGAACAATATCATCTCTTATCCTGGGCAGGTATGCGCGGGAAACGCCGGTTGCATCTATAACCCTGTCATATTCTGCGATATTTATTGGTGATCGCTCCACAGAAGTACCCTGCAGGAGGTCGGATATGAGAAGCGGCTTGTTAAAAGTCTGCGCATATGCTTCTATTCTCATCTCATCCATTACAATATGGTTGAACTGCATCAGGGCATATTTGGCCGGGTTGAGCCCTGTATGCCCTAAAAGCTGCCCAAACCCTGATGAAGTACCCCATGCGCATGGACTTATGCCGCAGTTTGTCTTATGAGGCTGCTCCTGTTCAAATACAGTCACATCATCGAATCCCTGGTTGCACAGGAGCCTGTACAGGTATGCACCGGATATTCCTGAGCCAGCTATTGCTATTCTCACCATTTCATCTCCATTATTTACCCGAAAGGAAAGAGAGCGCCAGGAAATAGCTCATAAAGCATAGCAGCTTGAGGGCAATTTCAGGTTTGTATATATAATATTCAGCATCTTCAGCATGGTTTTTCCTTATTGCCCTGACATACCTTGATAGGGTTATTTCTATAGCAGCAATATTCGCTGCCAGAACTGCCCACATTAGAAATGCCGGATCAAGCGTCAGCGTGTTCATATAGAATCCCACCATCACAGGGATGAACCCGAATGACACCGCAAACCAGAAATCGTTGTGAAAAAATCCTTTCATGAACCTGGAGTTTGGGTATGCCAGGACAAAAAAAGTCTGAAGAGGAATCATCCATAGCAAGTGCCATGCTGCAAGCTCTATCATCCAGTATATACCTATCAGGACTGCTATACTCACAGCAGCCAGCCCCATCAGCAACAGTTCTTTGGGCATCAGGTATTTCACATAACTGCTGCCCATCCCTGGCATCTGGTCAAAGGAATGTGCTGCAACTCCAAGGCCCAGGAAGTATGCAACAATAATCCATGCAAAAACATCCCACCTGTGAACACCTGCTATCCCGAACCCGATTGCCAGGAAGCTCAGGTTCATTGCCGTATATGGAAGGTGCAGTATGGTCCATATTTCAGCCCGCTTTGAACCCTCAAGCTGATACCAGGTCTTTTTCATGTGAGCTTTATTAAAACGTCATAGCCTTCTTTTTCGACTTTATCCGCTATTACGCCAGCATCGATCGTTACATTAAAAAGTCCCTCTTTTGTTGGCGTAAACTGCTCCAGATCTTTTTTAGTAAGTTTAGAAGTTTTTCTATACGGCATGACTAACACCCCAATAGAAAATTATCCTCCAAGCTAATAATCTTAATGGAAATATGAAAAGCTTGAACTACGGATTATTATATATTTTCATAAAAAGGCTTTTCTCAGAAATCTCACTCTCTGTTTTGACCCCATATGCTTCAAACAAGCTTTCAATAAATATGTTGAACATTTTGGAAGTCCTGATATCAAGGCCATGTATCATTTTCAAGCTATAATAATTACCACAATCTACATAATTTACAGTATCAAATATTTTTGCAGCTTTAAGGAAAAAGATAACTCCATCAGTGACTTCCTTCAAACTGCATTTTTTAAGGGGCTTCTGATAGTACCATGATACCATGTGCTCAGCAATTTTTTGGGTATTCACTATCTTTATGATACGTTTGACATCCGCGCCCTCCAGTAATGTTTTAAATGCATCTTTATGGAGAACACATGCTGATTCCGTCCCCTTGCCTGTAAGCACCCAGACCTGCTCATCTTGCGCTAAGTCTCGTTTTGTATCGTTCTCCAGGCTTTCTAGGGCGAATTCAAGGGCTTTTTGCTGTGTCCCAAATTTTTCTGTATATTTTTTCAAAAGCTCAAAGTGCTTATTAGAGAGCGTGGTGTGAAGGTGGTTCTTGTGCATGTTTTTTATCATCGAATGAATTTTAATAGAGTTCGTAATACATATATGTTCACATATGTTCATTCCATGTTAGTGTTCCTTATATAAATGTACATTTCTCTCAGAATTTAATATCATTAACGTAGGTGGTAAAAATATCAAACAAGTGCAGGAAAAACATTGGTGGAGGGTATGCCCTCAGAATAGCGATTGGAATAACAGCGCTTGTAATATTATTGCTAGCAAGCGCTGCACTGATGGCGGGTGCAATATAAAAAAGGAGAGAAAATTTTATGAAAAGAAATGTAGTAGCGCGAAAAATTAGTACGATCAAGAATAGTTTGAATACAGAAAATGGTTTAGTTTTAACAGGACTAATGTTAAAATGGTGGTAGCTATATGCCAGCATACTACTCTATTAAGCTTTTAGGATTCACTTGTCACAACCAAACTTGGGATCATGCTCTAAATGTGGATGGATGGGCTGATGAAATTTACATTCATAATGATATCCGATTAATTGATAATAACGGCAACACTTTGGTCAGGTCTGAGAAAATAACTAATATTATGGGGGATACCAATTCATTTCCATATAGAGTTCAAGCAGGAAACGCAACCGGTCGTGGTGGTATTATTGCAGGTAATTCGTTTCCTTATGATGAAGAACCATGGAATAGCATCAACGATCCCCTGAAAAGTAAACAACCGCCTATGCTCTTATTTGAGGGAGTGTTGACAGACGATTCAATAGTTGTTATAACGCCTGTTATATTTGAATGGGATGGTGGTACAGATTTATTCAATGAATGGGGTAGAGCACTCGTGGATAGTGGACCTGCAATAGCAGAGGCTGCTATCATTCTTATAAATGCATTTAAGGGAACTGCAATTTCAGGAGAGCAAGTTAAAAAAGGTCTCGACACAGGTCTTCCTAAACTTTTTAGTCTTGTAAGTTCAATCGTAGGTCAGGCAAAGGATCGACCCATCGGCATGAAAAAGGAGGGGAACAATTATGCCTTCGAACCGCAATCATTAACTCTGACAAGAATAACAGCAGAACTGCTTGTCAATAATGATCTTGGTCATGGTCCTGGGGTAATAGAAATAATTTACAGGGATGATGACACTCTTAAAGGTGTTTACTCTTTATACATTGGTGTCACGAAAACTCCGATTGAATATAATGATGGCACTCTATGGAAGGAGAATTCAAGTAATTCGGTTTTTGTTACTCATGGAGGGGCTAAGTTTTGGATTCCTAATCCCTCTTGGCTCGATACCTATGGTGGCTGGTCGAGAGTAACAATAGTGCCGGATGGAGCGCTTGCCGCTGTCCCCAACGTTCCAAGAGATAATACACTTATAAAGGAATATGGATCTACAAACATTTATATAATGATTGATGGAAAAAAATGTTTGATTATAGATACTAATAACCTTGATAAATATGGTGGATATCCTGCACTGAGAGCAGTACCTGATGGAGGGTTGAATAACATTCCCAATGGTCCGGATCAGGGAGGTCCCATGAAAATAGATAAAGATAAAATTAAAGAAGTTGGTACTGGTGTCTATTATCCTCATGGAAGAAGGCCACGACCAATTCGATAAATAATTTTAGCACTATAAAGTCTTTGGCGTGATGGATAAGCATAGTAAAGTTACTCATGGTCCAATAGATTGAATTGCCGTATGAATTAAACAAGAGATTTGGCAATTGCATTTGTATGGCTATATAATATCTGGCAATATTCTTGCGAATATTGATAGCCAACCTTTTTTAACTTCTTGGTTAGATTCATTTATTATTAATCAACGGCGCAGCTCGCTCAATTTAGCAGCACGATCATTGTGAGATATCGACTGGTCATGGTTAGCAATGGATGGAGCGATAAATCGTTTCTGCCATATACTTGTCAGTTAATAGCACTCTAACCATCTATAAGTTTTTATATATTTTCATAAAAACAATGTTATCAGAAATCTCACTTTCAGTTTTAACTCCGTATGTTTCGAACATATTCTCAATAAACATTTTAAAAATCTTAGATGTATTGAAATTTAGACTATGGATTAATCTCAGGGTATAATGACTACCGTCATCTGTGTAATTTATTGTATCTGCCACATTTTGAGCCTTAACGACTATGATTAGCCCATCGATAACTTCTTTCAAGTTGCATTTTGTTAGAGGTTTCTGGAAGTGATTAATTATTAAGTACTCAGTAGGTTTTTGATTCGTCATCACCTCTGCAATTTTTTTAAAATCGGCTGTCTGCATCAATGATTTCAGGACATCTTTCTGGATAAGGCAAGTTGATCTCATATCTTTAGCTGCCAGCCACAATTTATCTTCCTGGGATAATATATGACCTTGTTTTGCACTATTCTCCAGACTCTCCAGTGCAGTTTCTAAGACTTTCTGTCGCGTCCCAAATTTTTCTGTATATTTTTTCAAAAGCTCAAAGTGCTTATTAGAGAGCGTGGTGTGAAGGTGGTTCTTGTGCATGTTTTTTATCAGTGGTTGAATATTGATAGTGTTGACAACACATATATGTCCATGTATGTTCATTCCATGTTAGTATTCCTTATATAAATGTACATTTCTTTTAAGATTAATTCATCATACTTGGTGGTAAAAATTTGGTGGTAAAAATGAAAAACAACATTATCTCATATCCGCGCAGGGCATACCCTGAGAAAAGCTGTCGGAATAATGATGAGGTTAAAGCTTAAAGACGGCAAATTTTAAACTTAAATAATAGGCAGGAAGGGAAATGGTGGTAGTCAGGCTGCCCGGAGAAGGGCAGCCCCGGAGAAGGACGGCCTGATGATATGATTGAGGAAAGTTGTAAAACCACGCTTTTAAAAAATCCGAGATGCACGGGGATTTACCGTAATGGCAGTGTGGTAAGTGCATCAATTGCGCCTGGGAGCGCAATACAAAGTGGCCGTGATGGGCCTTACTGAAAAATAAGTACTGAAAAAAGGAGGAAAACATATCATGAACAAAATGCTAAACGGTATCGATGTAGATCAATTGCTGGCAACTATCAACGCAGTCAAGCAAAATCCGGATATTGCACGTTTCCAGTTCAGGACGGATACTGAATGGGTAAGTGGTGGGCATAGCCGCTCCAGTGCTCAGGGTTTCTTTGGGGCTGGCACCGAAGATAGCTCCCGTAAGAAGCCATTTATTATAGAGGGCGATGAACCGCCTGTGTTGCTTGGATCAAACGCTGGACCGAATGCTGTGGAAGCTATTCTTGCCTCCATAGGATCGTGCCTGGCTGTGGGTTTTGTATATAATGCGGCAGCGCAGGGAATTAAGGTAAAATCGCTCAGGTTCACAATAAAAGGCGATATAGACCTTCACGGATTTCTTGGACTTTCAGAAGAAATCCGTCCTGGCTACCAGAATATCAGTGTTAACTATAAGATCAATAGTGATGCCCCAAGGGAAAAAATAGAGGAACTCTGTGAATATGTCCAGCGGACTTCACCTGTTCTGGATATGATTCGCAACGGATTACCAGTTTCTGTAACATTAGAGGATTAGAGAACAAAAAGGACAATTATATTGGAAGAGAAAATTGAAATAAAAATATGTAAAACTAAGTGGTGAAAAAATGTCAAAGAAAATTCTACAAATAAATTTTAAATTTAAAGTCCCAAGAACAGACTACGAGAAAGCAACATTTGATCAATTTGCCAAACCCATTGCTAATGTTAAAGGACTCCTATGGAAGGTTTGGATTATAAATGAGGAAAAAAAGGAAGCCGGAGGCATTTACCTATTTAATGATGAGTCATCTTTAAAGGCATATATAGAAGGAAACATTGTAGCTGAGGTGATGAAACATCCGGCTCTTAGCGATATCGATGCAAAGATCTTTGATGTGATGGATAAGCATAGTAATGTAACTCATGGCCCGATAGGCTGAATTACTATTTGGATTAAACAAGAATTTTTCATCTCCAAACTGATTGGTAGGGAAGTATACAATTCAAAATGTCTTCATCGTCGATTGGCTATAAACCGCCAATCACTTTTTAGAAACGTTAACTTCAAATTCACAATAACTTCACACTTTCCCCAGTATCCTCAGTGCAAGATGTGCTGCATTCTCACTGTTATCTATCCCCACACATGCAACAGGCACGCCTTTTGGCATCTGGACTATCGACAGCAGGGCATCCAGTCCTCCGAGTTTTGAACTTACGGGCACTCCGATAACAGGTTTTTTTGTCCGCGAGGCGATAACGCCCGGAAGGGCTGCGGATAATCCGGCTATGGCAATAAAGATTCTCGCATCGCTTTTCGAAACATAGCTGTCAAGTTCCCTGGGATTCCTGTGCGCTGAAAGAACCTGTATCTCATAATCCACCCCTGCATCCCCAAGGACCTTTGAAGCCCGCTCTGCTATCTGCCTGTCGGATTCGGAACCTGTTATTATTGCTACTGTGACCATGTGCCTTAATAGTTGATTAGTCCATAAAATCTTTACTTTTTTACCATCCGCCCGCTGACACATCAGGCATTGAAATCCCGGCCCTGAAGAAATCATCAAACCACCTGGAGACTTCTTCACGCGTCTGGCTTTTCAATCTCTGTATCTGCTTGTTCTGGTCGATGTAATACGAGCAGTTTATCCAAAGCCTGCACGGGCATTTTTCTTTACATGCATTCACTGGACCCTCATTTATTCAACATCTTCAAAGATCGTCTGGACATGCCTTGAGAACATGGATAGCCATAAAGAATATTTCCCGTAGGCTAACATCCCGCTATTGGGGAAAGAATTCTCATTGATATAACCTGAATCCTGGCCAAGTTCAGCAGTATCGCCAAAATACAATCCTATTGCGCCATTTTTTTCAAAACCCAGGGATATATTAATATTTTCAGTTTGCTGGTTCTGGATTGGGACAGAGGTAATATATTTTAGAATCTGTTTCGTATTATCCCTCTCTGTCACATTTTAGATAATGGTACACTGCCTTTGAGATGGCTTCTTTGATGGAGGATTCACAGGTTTTTTCCTTTAAAGCGATTACATCTTCCTGCGGAAGCACCGACTGAACATGAACTATCTTCATTTCGTATATTCCTCCATATGATATTTGACATACCATAATGATAATAATAATGATGTTAATTATTATATACCTTTCGTTTGCCTGGATTACTCGCCAAATGCCGAAATATGAGCGATAAAAAATTAATAGGTTTAATCAGATATATATAGCCCGAAAGCGTTATATGGGAAGTCAGGATGCAGCAAGGCGTGCCAGGTCATGCCTTGCATAAAACAAGGATAAAATATGATCGGAAGATTCAAACATGGTGAGGAAGTATTTTACGGAGAGGTCAGGAACGACAGGGTTATTGTCGACAGGATATTATACCGCGATACATTTTTGCTCTCAGAACTCCAGTTGCTGCCGCCTGCGCAACCAAGCAAAATAGCATGCGTTGGCCTGAATTATATAGATCATGCAAGTGAACTGGATATGCCAATACCTGAGAAACCTGTCATTTTCCTAAAACCTGCCTCGGCTGTTATAGGGCATATGGGGAATATAATTTATCCCGATACAACAAAACAACTGGATTATGAGGCTGAACTTGCGGTGATTATCGGAAAGCGTTGCAAGAATATAAGCTCAACAGACGCTGGAAACGTGATTTTCGGATATACGTGCTTCAACGATGTGACGGCAAGAGACTTGCAGAAAAAGGATATCCAGTGGACGCGTTCAAAGAGTTTTGATACTTTCGCGCCTTTGGGACCCTATATTGCAGGGCCGGAACTTGATATAAGCAATCTTGCCATTAAAACCAGAGTGAACGGAGAGCTAAGGCAGGATTCGAATACTTCCAACCTGATCTTTAGCGTTCCGCAGATAATAGAGTTTATCTCATCCGTTATGACGCTTGAGAGAGGCGACGTCATAGCCACTGGCACGCCACCAGGGGTGGGTGAACTGTTTGTCGGGGACGAAGTAGAGGTGGAGATAGAGAACATAGGGACACTAAAAAATAATGTTATTGCACAGGATTAAAGGTGAATCAAATGTCTGAAATATACGATGATGTATGGGCAAGCCGTAAACGCAAACCTCCGGAAAGAGAGGAAAAGAAACTTCCTGAAGCTAAAATGCCTTCCAGCGATCACGACAGGCTGAAGGATACAATCGAAAGACGAAAAAAGAAATACGGTCTGACATAAAGAAATAAATACTGCAAAGTTATTCATATACAATTATTTAAATACTTTAACTTACGAAGGAATAGAACATGGCAATGTCTAAAAAGATTATGGAACGGAAAGAGCGCGAACGCAAGGAAAAAATAGCAGAACTTGAAAAGCTGGCATCTTCGGGAAGTGGCGAGGCCAAAAAGAAGCTTGCAAAAGAGAAAAGGAAGCTAAAATAAATCCTTATTTCATAATCCCGGCAGGGGCACCGCACAGTTTCACAAGCGCTTCGGCTTCAATAAAATGAAGGTTTGCAGGGATGACAAGGGAATGCAGGGGTCCTCCAAAGTCATAATTTTTTAATTTATCGATATAATCCGCATGTACAGACGGGGAATCAGAGCCTGCACGCGCAATACCCACAGCAAGCGTATGTACCAGTACGCCCTCGCCTTTGCGCTCTTCCATCTCCAGCAATATCGAAATAGCAGTTTTTATATCCATGAATCCCTTTTCCATATCTATATCAAGAAAAACAAGCGTATGCAGGTCGTTTTTCTTATTCATCTTGATAGTATCATATGGAGCCTCGGAAATAATCCGTTTATCCTTCCTGGTATAAGGGAAAGGAATAGTTGTGGATTTACCGAATCTGTAATTCTGCAACCCGCTCAAACCTGAAACTGCTGATGAAATTGAAGGCGCATGGATAATGGCAGTATCGATCCCCATGTCTTTTGCCCGCAGGCGAAGATCGATATGAGTGGTTGCTACCATGGCATCACCTCCGCTTAAGAAGACCACGTTCTTATCCTTTGCATGGGAGAGCCATGAAGTGTTCTGCTCCACATCTTCCCTGGTAAGCACGTTCACTTTCCTTCCGAAGAGTTCTTCCATTTTTTCTACGGTTGTGCCCATGAGATGTGAAGTATAGAATTCTGCATAGACCATGTCTGCTTTTCTTACAGTTTCCAGTCCTTTTACAGTTATGTCTGTTTCATCAAATAGCCCGAGTCCTATAAATGTTAGCATAAATTGTTATAGGATAATCATATTTGTAAGCCTTTGCTATAGAAAGCTATAAACTTTACAAGTATATTAACAATACATAGATGAAAAAAAATCAAAAACTGGAAGATATGGATATTATTAAGAAGCTTAAGGGAATAGGCCTCATTATTGGTAATATATTAGGGTATATAGCTATTCTCGTTGGGATAGTAATGACAATCCTGATACTCAGGACATTTTTTTGATCACTTTAAAAGGCAGCATGGAATCTCTCTGTATCAGGGTACCTAAAAAAGCGGGTGAAAATACAAGGCTCAGGCTCATCGAGCTTGGCGCCGTTGATAAGAACCTGAAGATAAGACCAGTTGGGGAAGAACTTTTAATTCCGGTAGTGAGAAGGATAGAAGGATTTGGGGATATCGGAAAAGATGATTTTGAAGAAATAATAAAAGAACCATCTATACCGGATATTCTGGGATATTCCCCGGCATTTGAGCAGGTCGGGGACATCGCCGTCATAGACAGGCATGAGAAAGATGCACAGAGGATTGCGGATATACTGGTACGCCAAAAGAACATTAAAACAGTGGTGCAGGCAGAAACGTCTGTCGGGGGCGAATTCAGGACCCGCAGTTTATCGGTTCTTGCGGGGGAGAAAAGGACAGAGACCATCTACAGGGAGAACGGGTGCAGGTACCTCCTTGATATCGCCCGGGTATATTTTACCCCGCGGCTTTCAACCGAAAGGATGAGGATCGCGGACCAGGTAAAGGATGGCGAGAAAGTGGTGGATATGTTCGCAGGGGTCGGGCCTTTTAGCACTTTGATAGCGAAAAAATGTCCTTCTGCAAGGGTAATTGCCATAGATAAGAACCGGGCGGCGACAAGGTATCTTAAGAAAAACGTGGAACTTAATAAAGTCAGGAATGTTGAAATAAGGGAAGGCGATGCGATGGAGGAGATAAAGGGAATTTCAGGCGCAGACCATGTTATTATGAATCTTCCCCACACAGGCCTTGAGTTTCTTGGGGGGGCGCTGGGGATAATAAAAAAAGGGGGAGTCATCCATTTTTATGCGATAGCCCATGAAGATGACCTGTTCGAAGGGATCTTAACTAAACTCGAGGAAATCGCCAGAAGGTTGAACATGCAGATAATCCCGCTGGATAAGAGGGTCGTGAGACCTTATGCGCCGTACCAGCATAACATATGTATCGATTTCCGGGTTATCTGACCTTCCATTTAAACCGTCCTGTGGCACAGGTCGTAATGTTCGCATGAGACCAGTTTGCATATTTTGACGTTGTCAAGTAAAATGTGACAATAAATATTGTCTTGTTTCGATTCCCTGGCAAGTTTTCGCCAGTTTTCTCTGTTTTCTCTGGCATTTGTTCTTTTAATTTCCATTATCACGGTTTATTCATCCTCACTCTGAGAAATCCTTTAAGCTCGTTCCATATTACAATACGATTCCTGACAATATAAGCAAGTCGAAAGTTTTTTGTCAATATATAGTAATTTTGAAGAAATAATATGGTTTATATCGGTTTTTTATTGTTCATGAACGGGTATATTCGATTTATAAACAATAGTATTTACGATAAAATAGGATTCTTCCTTCAGTTGCCTATTTGACAATATTTGGCAATTCATTATTTTGACCTCATAATCTTTAATGATAGTCGAAGCAACTGAAAGGAGACCTAAAGGTAATTGTGAATATTTGTCCAATCCTGTTTTAGGAAATATTAGAAGAACCTTCTCCAAATTATCATCTCAATGAATATGTAGATAAACCTAAATACAGCACGTAATACTTTAGCATAATGATTGCCGAAAAAAAAGGATTTTTAATAGCCCTTGAGGGTATAGATGGGGCAGGGAAGCGAACTTTATGTTCATTTATCAAACAGTTCCTGGAATCGCAGGGTCATGAAGTGATCCTGTTTACATACCCTGATTATTCTAGTATCTGGGGTAAAATTATTGATGATTATTTACATAACAAAATTGAATTGAATATAAATGAACAATTTTTCGCATATTTTATTGATATATTAAAAGATCAGGATGAAATCCGTAAATTGTTAGAAAGCAATAAAATCGTACTAACAGACAGATATTTCTCTTCGACTATTGCTTTTCAATGTGCTAAAGGCTTCAGTTATCAAAAAGCACTGTCTATAATTGAGATTACAGAAGTCATACAGCCTGATCTGACCTTATTTATTCAAATACCACCACAGATAGCTTTAAAAAGAAAATTTGAACAAAAGAAATCTTTAGACAGGCATGAAAAAGATATTGAACTGCTGGAAAATGTAGATGGTGTGTACGAGAAAGTCATAAGTAATAAAAAATTATCTAAAAAATGGATTAAAATAGACGGGAACCAGAAACTGGAAAAAGTGAAAGAAAGTATACTAACTGTTCTGAATAGTACTTAATACGGCCGCCTCATCTGTTCCCCGCATACCAGGCAGGTCGTGGCCGCATAAGCGCCCCGAAGCCTTGTGCGCGCGGTCGCACCCTGTACCAGGTAAGCATGGCAATGCTTGCATATCTTCCTTTTCAACTCAGGCGGGAGCCTCATGCGGTATCTCATGCCGATGCGCCTGGCAAGTCTTACGTACCTGTCGCTGCGTCCGGGGTGGGTTTTGAACTCACTGTCTGCAAGCTCAAAAAGCCGGGTTATGCGCTGTTTTGCCATGTCTTTTGCCCAGTCTTTCTGCTTTTTTCGCATGGCCTATGATTTTCGTGGTATTACAAATAATCATTGGGCATGGTTTATTTTAACCCTTTTAATAATTATAATGACAACCTTTAAATACAATGAATAATCATTAAGAATAGGGTGATTTACATGGAGACAAAGTTCCAGCCGGAGCTTACTTTAAAACGAAAGGTCTGTGAGTCATGCGGGGAGAGTACTTTTGAGTTCGCACCCGATACTTCAGAACTGCAAGAATATGTCTGTACCAATTGCTCGATTTAAATCGGGCTTGGTTTCTTTTTTTATCTTAAGATTGTAGAAATATTTATTCGTCAACACTAATTACATATATATTCAGGCTTATCATAGGGTGGAGTTACTGCTATGGCGAACATTGCTATCATTGGAAGCGAAAAATCCGGTAGGACCAGTCTTGCCGGGAAACTCGGGAAGAAAGGGACCGAGTCTGATATTACACTTTATAATCTTGTAAAAGGCGACAGGATTTACGCTTTTGTGGAAGCGAATGGCTACCCTGATTCGTTGAAATCCCTTATAAATGCGATAAACCTGAGTGATATTGTCCTTGTATGCGTGCCATCAAGCGGACTAAATGCACAGGTCGGAGAATGCATAATTGCCCTTGATCTGCTTGCAAATAAGCGGGGATTGTTCGTTATCACAATGTCAGATAAATCAAACCCAACCGCGATCTCTGAATTGACAGAAAAAATAAAAGCCATCACGAAAGGCACGAATCTTGAAAAATGGGAATCCATTTCAGTCTCGACAATCACGTTTGAAGGCCTGGAAAACCTCAAGGAAAAAATATTTTCTCTCGGTGAAGAAGTAAGGGTTGCGAACGCATCAAAAAATGACCTCCCCCAGCGAGTTATGGCGGATCATTTCTTTAATGTTACAGGCATCGGTTGCGTGGTTCTTGGCGTGGTGGCGCAGGGGACTATCAGGGAACATGATAAACTTACGCTTTTTCCCACGAGCAGGCCTGCCGAGATACGCTCTATACAGAGCAACGACGTGGATATGAAGTCTGCGCCTGCCGGGACAAGAGTGGGGCTGGCATTAAAGGGAGTGCAGTCAAAAGAGTTCGACCGCGGGTATATGATATCACAAAAAGAGGAAGTCTCCTCCAAATTCAACCTGAAATGCAAACTGACAAAATTTACACCAGGGCTTGGTGTCGGAGATACTATCCACCTGTTCGCCGGGCTCCAGTCAATGCCCGGGACGATAGTGAGCATGGCAATTGGCGGGAAAGATGCGACCCAGGCCCAGCCGGGTTCTGATTGCACTGTTGTTCTTACAACTCAAAAAGACATCGCATTCAGCAAAAATGACCGTTTCTTGATCGCCCAGCTCAACAACCCAAAACAGAGGCTGGTCGCGGGCTGCGAGGTCGTATAACTGATGTCCTATTATAATCTGTGTAATGATGTTGCAGAAGCTATAGAGAATGCAACTTCACATCTTATCGGAAAACCCGAGGCCGGGGTGACACTGCGTATCGGTGCTGACGGTACTCCCACAGAGGTTATTGATGAAGCGGCTGAAAATGCCGCCCTGTCGGTGCTTGAAAAAGATGGCAGGTCGATAAGGATAGTGAGTGAAGAACTGGGTGAGAAAATAATAGGGGACAAACCTGAATTTACACTTGTGCTTGACCCCATAGACGGCACTTTCAATGCTGTAAACAATATTCCATTTTACTGCGCTCCGATAGCAATTGCAGGTTCCGACCTGTCAGATATAAGGTACGGCTTTGTGAAGAACCTTGTTACCGGGGATATCTATACTGCTGAAAAAGGGAAAGGTTCGTTTTTGAACGGGAAAAAAATACATGTGTCCACGCTTTCAGAACTTTCCAGGGTAGGCGTACTGTCCTACAGTCACCGCCCCCACGCCATTGCAATCAACAATCACAATGTCAGGAGGGTAAGGGTTTTTGGGAGTGCAGCACTGGAGCTCTGTTATATCGCCTCAGGGATATTTGATGCTTTTATCGATATGCGCGGCATGCTGCGTGTCAGCGATATAGCGGCCGGGAAATTGATAGTCGAAGAGGCGGGAGGGTATGTTTCGGATGGTAAAGGCAAGTCTCTTTCTACCCCTCTTGACGTAAAAAAACGGGTAAATATAGTTGCCAGTAACGGGTATATCCATGATAAATTACTTGAACTTGTGTAGGTGAGGCATGAAAAAATTAGGACTGATATCCAGGTGCGACAGGGAGGATGTGATCGATCTTGCCAGAGATATCATTGCCCATGTGGAATCAAAAGTGGAGGTGCTGATTGATAATAAGACCGCTGAAAAGATACAGCAGAAAGGCACGCCGATGGCAGAAATGAGAAAAAGAGGGGCAGAATTCATTATTTCAATTGGTGGCGACGGTACGGTGCTTCGCGGAATACAGAAAATGGATGACCCACTTCCTGTACTTGGTATAAATATGGGCACTATAGGTTTTCTTGTGGATGTTGACCCTGAAGATGCTCTCTGTGTCATAGATCGAGTACTTTCAGGTTTTGAGGTAGAAGAACGTTCAAGGCTTTCGATAAGGTTAAACGATGAATATCTCCCGCCTGCAACCAATGAAGTTGTGATAATAACTGCGAGTCCTGCCAAGATGCTTTCTTACAGGATCTTCGTCAATAAAAGCCAGATTGAAGACATGCGGGCAGACGGTGTGGTTTTTGCGACTCCAACAGGCTCAACGGCATATGCCATGAGCGCAGGAGGCCCGATAGTGGATCCTCATGTGGATGGTACAGTCATCGTACCGCTGGCGCCGTTCAAATTATCATCCAGGCCCTGGGTTGTCCCTGCAAAGAGCAGGATCAGGGTGGAGCTGACCTCCCATAAAAAAGAAGCGGTTATTGCGATAGACGGGCAGTACACAAGAAAGATAAAAGAAGATGATAAAATACTTATTACAAAAGCAGAGAAACCTGCCAGGTTCGTAAAGATTATTGAAAATGGTTTTTATGAGAAGGTCAGGAGTAAGCTTGAGTGAATTTTTTTTATCAGGTCTTTCTAAGGCAATTATGAAAAATAAGATTATAGTGACAGGCGGCGCAGGATTCATAGGAAGCCATTTAGTGGATAAACTGCTGTTGAGCGGGAATGAAGTGACTGTTCTTGATAATCTTTCTTCTGGAAGGATGGACTTCATCAGGCATCACGTTGAAGACACAAACTTCAAGTTTATCAAAATCGACCTGCTTGATTCTGAAAGACTCTTAAAAGCAGTGGAAGGGGCAGATACGGTATTTCACCTGGCAGCAAATCCTGATGTCAGGCTGGGCGCTCAAAACACAAGTATCCATCTTGAACAGAATATCATCGTTACGTATAAGCTTCTTGAAGCAATGCGCCTTAGCGGAATAAGGAACATCATTTTCACATCCACTTCCACGGTTTATGGAGAAGCCACCACAATCCCCACACCTGAAGATTACGGCCCTTTGATCCCGATATCCCTTTACGGCGCTTCCAAACTTGCCTGCGAGGCTCTTATAACCTCATATTGCTCGACATTCGAGATGAATTCATGGATTTTCCGCTTTGCGAATATAGTAGGGAGCAGGGGAACTCACGGAATCATAATAGACTTTATAAATAAGTTGAGGGACAATCCGGCTTCGCTTGAAATCCTCGGAGACGGGGAACAGCGCAAATCATATATATACGTTTCTGATTGTGTTGATGCTATTTTATATTCAATTGAAAAAAGCAATGACATGGTGAATATATTCAATATCGGTTCAAACGATACCATAAATGCAACAGAGATAGGAAAAATCGTAGTCGAAGAAATGGGCTTACAGGGTGTAAAATTCAATTATACGGGCGGGAAACGCGGCTGGAAAGGTGATGTCCCAAGGATGATGCTATCAATTGAAAAGCTGCGAAAACTGGGCTGGGAGCCGTCCTATAATTCCAGGAACAGCATAGTTGGGACTACCCGGAGTTTATTAAAGGATGACTGAATTAACCTGCCCTAAATGCGGCAAAGGAACCGACGTTTTTTATGCCAGTGTATGCAGGGACTGCTATACTGGAAGTAAAAAATTATTAGTCTGTCCGATGGTTGTTTATTCAAAGATATGTCCCACATGCGGTTCTTTATTCAGGAAGGGGAAGTGGGTTACCAGGAATGATGAGATCGAAGCAGTTTATGAAAGTGTAAAAGAGGCGCTGGAATTGGATAAGCAGGCAAGGAGCCTTGATATGGAATTAACACACAAAAAACTTGACTATTCAAGATATAGTGTTCATATAGAGGCAAAAGCCCGTATCGATGGGCTGGAAATAAATGCCGCACAGGATACCGAGGTCAGGATAAGCTGGGAAACATGCGAGACCTGCAGCAGGATATCAGGGGGTTATTTTGAGGGTATTGTCCAGATAAGGGCCGATAAGAGAATCCCGACCCGGGAGGAACTGAAAGAATGCAGCAGCATCGCGGAAGAAACAGCCGCCCGCTCACGGGAGAAAGGGGACAGGCTTGCTTTTATAGCAAAAACACAAGAACTTCCGGAAGGAATTGATATTTATGTCGGATCTGCAAAGCTTGGGAAACAGGTCTGCAAAGTCCTGGTGGATGCTTTTGGCGGCAGGTTCTCGGAATCCCCCAAACTCGTAGGGCAGAAGAACGGTGTTGACCTTTATCGCATCACATATGCCCTGCGACTCCCTGAATTTGTGCGAGGGGACATAATTAGTGCGGATGATACGGTGGTCGAAGTAAAAAGTTGCGGGAGGCACATCAGTGGTATCGACCTTGAAACAGGTAAAAAGTTCATCGAGAATTTTAACGACATTCTGGAAGTAAAAAAACTTGGGAAAAGAAGGGACATGGTTTCGGCTGTGCTTGTTGCGGATGAAGGAAGAGCAATACAGGTAATGGACCCTGATACCTATGAATCTATCACTATCAAAAGGCCGGAGTTCCTGGGCGCAGAACCTGGCAGCGAGATAAAAATAATAAAGACCGCAAAAGGGATTTTTGTACTGCCGTAAGGTTTGGGAACTTCACGCAATTTTTGAAGGTAATGTGCCCAAACCTATAGTCTATGGAAAGTTTTTTAGCATTATTAATTTTCGTTTAAATTTAGTTTTATAATTTAATTTAAAATTCCAAGATATATATGTGCGCTGCCAAAATACATAGTCAATGTTCCCAACTTGGCGTTAGTTTTTTCACATAGATATTTGAGAATTCGCATCCCAGCAAAACTGTTTGCTGGAAAAGCTAGATAAGCATCATGCGAACGTAAAAACATTGTTCCATGAAGAATCCATTTTTCCCCATCTCTTCTATTATATACCCAAAATTGCGTAAAACAAGGTATTTCAATCAGTTCGGTTTCATTGGATAAATCCGTTCTCGGATTTATTAGAGATAATACAAATCTTCGGGATTCTTGATTTTTATTGATGGCATTTTTAATTCCATTGATTAAAATATCAAGCTGATTTACTCCTTCAAAATCGGTGAGCCGAGTTCCATATGTATAAGCGACATTACTATTACTAAGTAATATTTTTCCATTTTCATAGATAACATTTTTATTAGCTTGAAAATATGTTTCAGCATATTTATCTAAGTATTCATTTACTTCTTCATCAGTTCTTATCCATCCTTCGGGTCTATATCCTTTTGGTATTGAGTTTTCAGATGGATTCAAAATATTAATCTGTACATTTAATAACTCTTTAGTTTTAGATCCTCTTTCATCAAATGTTTCTCTTCCAGCAGAAAGAATAGCTTCTATTAGCCGAGGATACGCAGAAGATATTGATTGGGCATGAATTACTGTTGAAAATGGAGATAACGTTTCATATATCCCATCATATTTTAATTTCTCGGTTATTCGGAGTATCATAGGCTCTGAATTGAAGGCACCTGGATCATACAAGAGATAGCTTTCTCCGTCGAGCTTCATTTCCACAGCATTTTTAGGCTCTTGTAAGCATACTGTAATTACTTTTTTAAGTAAAACCGGGTCATCTTCTCCCATTAAATTTAGTATATGAATAATTTGATTTCTAAATCTCTCCACAGCAGCAACAGGTAAATTACGAATATAAGGAGTCAGCCCATCTGAATGAATTATTTTTCCCGTATCATCAATTCCATATTTGTGTAATGATAAGAGAGATTGAGCTGCCAAATGCCCATCTGATTCGAATCCGAAAAGAATGATATACCGAATATTAGGATTAGAGATTATATTTGCAATAATTTTTTCTATTCCAATATTTGCTGTAACTAAACGCCCTGCAATAGCGGCTCCTCCTTCAATCGCAGTTTTAATCAAATCATGATTTGATCTTGGGATCACAACAGCGACTGGACTGTACTCATTTCCTAAAAGATAATTTCCTTTTTCAACAGGGAAGTCCTGAACAGGTACTTTATTGCATTTAAAGCTTAATTCTTTTAGAGGATGTTTTTTAAAAGAGATATTTTGTTCCATTAAATAATCACCTAAAATTTTATAAATCTTTTTTTATACGTTATTTCAGGTATACAATCTACATAGGCATGCAGATTAGCGATCTTTATATAAACACTTCCAAGCCTTATATTCGATTTTTCATTTTTTAACATTTTTATTATATCCTCTGATATTTTTACGCAAAAGTATAAATTGAATGGAAAACCATCGTAAAGATCAACACTCCTAAGGTTATGCTTTAAGGATAGTACATATCCTTTATCATCTTTACTCAGATAGGGTGTTATACTCTCCCATCCACTCTGAGTTTGGTCGTAAGCTCCATCTAAATTATTTGTTACAAAGTATAGCACTTTAGAGTAGCATAATTGATCATTATTTAATGCATTTTTTAATTCTGAAATAAACTCACTATATTTATCCATTTCATTTGATGAAGCCCGGTGTATCCTTTCACAAAAACTACCTTCAGTACACACACTTTTATTGTATATTTGAGGAGGATTATTGTAAATTGTATAATTTTTCTCTATGAATTGTTCCATTTTTTGAATATTATAATTCTTAAACTCAAATCCAAATTCACAATTTAGTTGAATACGAAATAAGTTGCTGCGATCTTTTCCAATTTTGCCAAAATTTAATAAGTTCCACTGTGCATATTTATGGACAAGTTCTATATTAGCAAATGATGGAGTATCGTTTAATTCAAAACTCGTACTATCCTCATATTTCGGCTGCCATCCTAGAAACTTAGTTGATTCAGGTAATTCTATTTTAACAACATGTAACAATGCTTCCGATAGCAGTAACTTTAATTTACTTAGATTGTGTTTATTATCATTAGAAATAGTATATTGATCAATAAAATCTATTTTTTTAAAGAGTTTTCTTATCTCATTAGATTCTATGTTATAGTAATTCATTCGCCCGATTTGGCGTATTTTTTCTAAGATAGAATTATCAATACTATTTATATTGCACAATATATTATATATTCCATCTAAATGCTTATCTGATTTAATACAATATATTTTACAGACGTTGGGACTTCGTGATATACATATCGATAATCTTCGTACAGTTGTACCAATAATCGATTCTTCTGGTAAACCAGCTAAGAGATGCTTATCATTAATTAGAAGTATAAACCCTACATAATCTTTTAAATTTTCAAAAATATTTTTATCTTTTAAAGGAGCGATTAAACAGTATGGTGCTGATAAATTCCCCCCAATAACAAATCCAAAATCTTCTGGAAATATTTGTAATTCCTTCATTTTTTATATCCCTCAATTATTATATTTTTTGTCTCTATATACAAAGAATCTATACTTAAAATAGACTTGAGCAACTTTAACTCAAAATTTCTTGTATTATTGGTCGGATCAAAAAGTAGCTTTTCTTTACCAGTTTCAAAAATAACGAACATATGACTCTGCATCATTTTCGTTCGGTCAGGATGGTCTGATAATATTTCTTGTAATAAATCCAATGGGGCACAACATATCTTTATTTTAAGATTATCCAAAGGAAATATTGAGGGGTTGTTAAATATTAAAAATAATGATAGTGCCACAAACCCTTCACAATTTATTTTATTTTCAGTAATAAGATCAAACATATATATTGGACGCTTAATATTTAATCCAACAAAATCAATTTCACCTGATTCTAATCTCTGAAGATATATGGTGGAAAGTCTTTCTTTTAAAAATCGTAGTTTATGAAAAACATCCTTGTTTTTTATTTTCTCAAGTTCACCCTCTAAAATTTTAATTTCTGTATCGTTTTTAATGATTGAGTAGATTCTTAAATCGCTAAGTGCTTTTATTAACTGAATATAGACATTAGTAATATATTTTTTTACTTTGATTTCTGAGGTGGGAAAATTAACTGTATCTTTTGTCAGGCAT
Source organism: Candidatus Methanoperedens sp. (assembly GCA_012026835.1). Lineage (GTDB taxonomy): Archaea > Halobacteriota > Methanosarcinia > Methanosarcinales > Methanoperedenaceae > Methanoperedens. The sequence continues at coordinate 23,659 of VEPN01000049.1, forward strand.
AAGCTGGCGATACTTACTTCTCCTCCGTATTCGCCTAATTGATTTAACATCTCATTCTCATTAGGTTTGAGAAGCTCTCTTTTAAGGTTATTCGCGCCTCGATTAATTTGTGCCTTCCAGCTTTCATGAATAAAAAATTTATTGGCTAATATTAATACCATATATTGTTCAAGTTTATCAGCCAAGTCCATAATTTCGTCTTCAGATTTTCCATTAATATTAAAAAAATATAATTCTACCCATGAAGGGGGAACTTTTTCTTTGCTGATTTTACCTAAAGCTATTATAAATTTTTCATTATCTTTGCTAATAATTACCGGTTTATAGGTATCGTCATTTTTCTCTCTAAGAAATTCAAGATATCTGAAATTTATAACATTATCTATTTTACCTTCTTTTAAAGCAGAATTACATGGGTCGGTAGGCTTTACTGATTTAATGGTGTCAAGTTCGTATTTGAATCCATCCTCTTTTATTTTCTGCAAGACATATTTTTCTCTGTCCGATAATATCGGGGTTACTCTTAAAGTTTCAGACGTATTAAATTTATTAAAAATATCGCAAAGT
>VEPN01000005.1 GCA_012026835.1 Candidatus Methanoperedens sp.
ATGGAAGGCAGGAACAGGTTGGAATGTATCTGAGAAACCAGAACCTCAAAGACAAAACCTTCCCAGACTCCTGTAAGCTCAGACAGGAATGTGAACGAATACATGGCCATATTAAAAATACAGTAAAATTCGACGTCAGGCGAATCAGGGAAGAAAGCAGGGAATTGTATTCGAAGTTTAATTTTGTTGCATATCAATTGCTACTGCTTACGAATTTGCAGAACGGTATTAGACCTGCTAACGCCTTCGAAAATTATATTTAACTGATTGATATAAATATAATGGAGCCTTTTGAAAATAGCTTTTGCCATCGATATTTTTTAATAAAATATATGTTATTATAGTTCCGTTGAACCACAGAGCGGTATTATTTGGATTCAATTAGCCATTTTTTATTAACTTGTAGCATGTTTTTTATACGTTCGAAAAACTGGTCAAAATAGAAAAAGGATTTTTTGAGTTAATTGGATTCTCTCCCCGACAGGTAAACTTATTACCCCGGCCTATTAATATTGATATGATGAATGGTACGATTTTACCTGTAACCATAAAAGGTGTATTCCTGATCGAGAAAACGGGGGGGCCGGTACCGCTTGTGCTGCTTGAGGACGGTGCAAAACGCATAATGCCTATATATATTGGCCTGTCCGAGGCAATATCCATCAACTCCGCGTTGAACCATGAAGTTCCCCCAAGACCAATGACACATGACCTTTTTATCTCGCTTCTTGAACAGACGTGCTCTAAGATTGAAAGTATTCTTATTGACGAATTGAACGACGGGATTTATTTTGCACGGATGTCAATTTCAATGGATGGAAGGCAGTTTGAACTGGATGCAAGACCGAGTGATTGCATAGCAATCGCACTGCGGTGCAGCGCTCCCATCAATGTAAGGGAAAGCGTGCTTTCAGAAACCGCAATTGGGAAAGATGAGCTTGAAGGTATCCAGTCGCTTGATAATTTTCTTTCCTGACCAATACTTTCGCATTGCTATAGTAAAGCAAATATCCTGATGGATATATTGTATAGCTATGGTTCTTGAGGAAAAAGGCATTTATGGTGTGTATGAATTCACCCTGGCTGTAAAGAGAACCCTTACAAATGGCCAGTTCTGCGATGTCTGGATAAGGGGGGAAATATCCAATTTTACAAACCATGGCTCAGGTCATCGCTATTTTACCCTGAAAGATAAAAGCAGCCAGCTTCAGTGTGTTATGTTCAAATGGTACGGCTCAAAACTGAGGTTTGAACTTGAACGCGGAATGAAGGTGATTGTATTCGGGGATATAGACGTATACGAGTCTAAAGGTCAGTACCAGCTAAAAGTGAGGGACATCAGACCTGACGGTATCGGGGAACTCTATAAGGCCTACGAGCAACTAAAGAACAAACTGGCACTTGAGGGTTTATTCTCACCTGTCCATAAAAAGCCCCTTCCAAAATTCCCTTGTAAGATCGGTGTGGCAACATCGCCCACAGGAGCAGTTCTTCACGACATATTAACTGTCTTGAAAAGGCGATGCCCCTTGAATGTACTGTTTATTCCAACAGTAGTGCAGGGAGAGCAGGCGGCCAGGAGCATCGTCTGCTCGATTGAGGCGCTTAATAAGGCTGATGTGGATTTAATTATTCTTGGAAGGGGCGGTGGTTCTATAGAAGACCTGTGGGCTTTCAATGAAGAACCTGTCGCAAGGGCTATTTTCAATTCAAATATCCCGATTATATCAGCCGTCGGACATGAGACTGATTACACGATTGCTGATTTTGTGGCTGATGTCCGTGCCCCGACACCGTCGGCAGCAGCAGAGATCGCGGTTCCTGACAGGCAGGAACTGCTCAACCGGGTATGCAGGTCAAGAGATAGATTGATCCAGTATCAGGGACGCCGGATAAATGATAATATATCTTGTCTTCTGGAACTAAAAAAAGGTATAGAGCCGCGTATATTATTTGATAGACTGGCCAATAACATGCAATACATAGATGAGATGACCCAGAGGCAGATATCGGGCATCAGGAGGATAATTGAGAGTAAAAATACTTTGTTCAAGGCCAATGCAGGAAGGCTTAATGCAGTCAGCCCGCTTGGGACTCTCTCAAGGGGTTACAGCATAGCAGTGAGAATGCCAGATAATATCGTTATCCGCAGCATCAACGATGTGAAGGAAAAGGATGTTATCCAGGTTATTGTAACGGATGGAAAAATCAAATGCTGTGTAAGCGATAAAGAGGAGGGATATGGAAACCAGCTTTGAAGAGACACTGTTGGAGCTTGAAAATATTGTAGAAAAACTTGAAAACGGACAGCTTCCCCTGGATGAAAGCCTTGTGCTTTTTGAGAGGGGAATAAAATTGGCAAGGGAATGTGAAATACAATTAAAGAATGCCCAACAGAGAGTGGAAATGTTGAAACAGGAGGATAATGAATTAAGACCAGAGCTTTTTGAGATAAAGGAAAACAGCACACTGGAAAAATAAAAAACCACTCGCAAACCCAGTGTTTTCAGTTATATTAGCAAAACTATAAATAAGGTACAAAACATATAATGGAAACTGAGACAATGAAAAAGGGTCGCGTATCTACTGGTATTTATGGTCTTGATGAACTGATAAACGAAGGTTTCCGGGAAAATACTATTAATATTGTCCGCGGAGGTACAGGCGTCGGGAAAACAACCTTTGCATTACAATATTCCCTGTTCGGGCTCAATCGTGATGAAAAAGTGTTATATGTTTCTTTTGAGATGTCGCAGGAGCAGATTATCCGTGATTCCAGGGACATAGGATGGAAAGATATTGAATATCATATCGAAAAAGGAAATCTAAAAGTAATCCATCTTTTTGGAGAGGATCTCACTTTCCCTTCCCTTGATATTGCAGAGATGGTCAGGAAAACAATGCCTGATAAGGACATGAGAATAGTTATTGATCCTTTAACATACCCGACCTTTTATTCCGAGAAGGAGAAACGAAAATCCCTTAGCACCATATTCCAGGATTTGCGTACACTGGGAACTGCTGTAATCGTGCTCGAAGAACCCGCAGACGGCAATCATGTAAATGAGGGATCGGCCATGCCACTTTATCTGGCTGATACTGTAATACACCTCCAGAACCTTGGTTTTGGTGAGATGTATGACAGGACACTACGGATCATGAAACACCGCGGTTCAAAGCATGGCGAGGGGCTTTATCCATATTCGATTGAGAACGGGCTTGGGATTGTGATCCATACCTCGGAAAAACAGGTGGAGAGGATAAGACCAAAAAATAAATTCGATGATAAATTCGTCGAAGCCATCGAGAAAACCAAACATATGGGAATTTCAGGCGAACGATTATCAGCGAGGATGGAATCTTTAAGGAAGAACTGGACTAGCGATGAGGACCCGTCACAGATCCTTAAGCTTGTTATAAAGGAAGAAACCAGAGGATATGGAAAAAAGACTTGATGAGACCCTGGATGAGTTATACCAGATAGAAGGGATCGAGGCTTGCATACTCTACAGGATAGATGGTGTTCCTGTTTCTCTCAGGGTGCCGGGATACAGGGAGCATCTCATGGAGACCATGTTCTGGCTTGAAAAGCATATCAGGCAGGTACTAAGGGAGATGAACAGGGAAGGATTGCAGGAGACGATTTTTTATTTCCGGAAGAACAGGATTATGATAGCCCCGTCATCAAAATCAACAGTGCTTGTGGCTATTACGGAGGCGGAATCAAACCAGCAGCTCACTTCGCTGGAAATGCGCCGTGCAACGAAGAATATCAGGGATTGTGTTGCATAGAGTGTAATATACATGATAATTATGTAGCGAAAAATATATATTCTTTCAGTAACATGTTTTTATAGTATATCGATGAATGAAGGATATAATGGAGGCACATGGAATCCATCACTTTTTTTAGTAATAAAAAAGATCACAGACAGGCGGCAGAAGATATAATCCAGCAGGCGCACAAGCGCCTGGATTTTGAGCCAAACCTTGCCCTCTTTTACGCCACGTTAAAATATAATGGAAAATACCAGGCTATGCTTGATATGTTTAATGAGGAGTACGGGAATATTCCTCAGATTGGTGCTTCAGTGGACGGCATGATTTATCCGGATGACATGAGAACGGACGGGGCAGCCCTTGTGCTATGCAGGGACGAAGATGCAAAGATACGGGTGGACGGGGTAAAAGAAAAAGGAGCAATTAATTCTGCAGAAAAGCTTGCAAAAAAGATAAAGTGTGAAAACGGTGCAGTTGTACTTCATTTTCCTTTGATGTATGTACCTGATGCCCTCAAATGTACTGAATCATTCGCAAAAGGATTGTATTACAGTAAAAGATGCAAGGGAGCGGATAAAGAAAAACAGAAAGGATATGCAGAGAAATTAGCTGACTATTGCGACAGGGAAAATATATTCTACCTTCCGCCGACTATCCTGAATATATTTGCAAAACAAACAAGCTACAAAGTCCCGATAATAGGGATTAACGTAATGCATACCCAGGTCAGGTTCAATTCCCCCCGCATATTCTGTAATTTCAAAGATATTGATGGCGGCATTGCAGCTCTGACAATAGAGAAAAAGGGTGTGGGCGCTGTTTATGATGATATCTTCCCGGATAAGGGAAAAACCCTTGAGGAAACAAAGCGCATAGTGAACAGGGAATTCACTGTTATCAAGGAATTTAATGCGAATTTTGAGAAGAATATACTTGTCTCTCTGGATAATATGCCGCCATTAGAGGCTGTGAAGAACTTAATATACACATCTGAAAATAAAAATGACGACCTTCTAAAGCATCTTGATAAAGGTGCATATAAACTATACAGGCCATATGTGCTTCTATTTTTTAATAAAAAAACAAATGGTGCTTTTGTTCTTGGAATAGGATCATATTATCCATTTGATTTATTTCCTTTTTTTGTAGATATTTCAGATTATTCAGAAGATGTGGCCCTTGCATACGCATTGGTAGATGGTAAATTCAATGCATTTACTTCAAGTTTAGATAATCTTAGAAGTAGTAATGGAAAGTTTGTTTGTTTTTTCATTGATGTAGGTGTGGCATCAGCATTTGGAGAAAAAATTTTTGAATACAAGGATAAAACAAAAAAATTAGCAGGGAAAAATTATTTTGGGATTTTGTCAGCAACACCCTCAGCTTATATACCGCCTGAATTCCAGCTAAGGAATTACTTATCCGAGTCATCGAATAATACATTTTTTATGACCGGCGGGACAAACGCTTGCCTGGAAATTTAAAAAAAGGCGCTAAGCCCCAATGATATTACAGAGAATTTAATAGTTGTACCTATACCTTTAAGAGCTTTTAAATCTCCCATGTCTAAAATCCAGTTCTTTCTGTACATATGATGAAAAGTATTTTTCAAAAAATAGAGAAACGGAAGCACCATAACTAACAGCCCATAACCAAATAAACCCAATGTAAGAGGATTCAGCAGAACCAGATAAAATAGTATCATGAACCAGCAGGAGTATCTTACAAGTTGTGAGGGTAAAAAAACCACACCAAGGGTTTTCAGACCTGCTTCCCTGTCTCCAGATATATCTTTTAAATCTTTTAATAATAATCCAGAAATGCTAAAGAAAAAGAAAGCTATTGATATTATTACTCCGGTTAAATTAAGATCAGAATATATAAGCCATATACTTAATGTATAGAAAGGACATGCAATGCCATAAGTAATTAGTTCACTTATATAATGGTCTTTCAATCTAAATCCAATTACTTTTTTGAAAACTAAATTATCTGAATACCACCATGTAAGAAATGCCCATATAGAAAAGAATATGTAAATTGGTTTATTGAATTCCAACGATAAATAATATGCCAGCAGTATTGAACATACATAAAGAAAGACCGAAATAATCTGAGCTATCCTATATACATTGATATCCTGTGTTAGAATCGTTTTTTTTCCAGCAGCCATATCTTCTTTTAGATCATTGCAATGGTTCCATAAATTAGAACCAAAGCTTGATAAAAGCGTAAGAACTATTCCCGCAAATAGAAGATATATATCAAAATTATAAAAATTATTATTTGATATTAAAAACAGGGATATTGAAAAGATAGGTAGTGGTGAAACTATTGAAGGGGGTGTTGCACATAACTTTAATAGTTCCACATATTTCTTAAACCACATTTCAAAGCTATTAAGCGAACTGAAGATGTACTTTCTTAAACATCTCTTCTGCTCTCTTTTCTTCTTCTTTTCTCTGTTTATTATTTCTCTCATTCTTCATCTGTTTCACATCCTTTTATCCAGCCCTTAAAGGGCAAACACTCCTATGTTTTACGAGGATATAAAATATTAATAAATATAATTAATAAACAATATTTAGAAACGTTGTTAAGAAACTCCATACTGTATTATTATTTATACGAATATTGACTTAATACATGCTCATGACAAAAATGGGTGAAGTAACAGATAAGATTCTTGAATACCTAAATGAGTCCGAAAACTTAACTTTAAAGGAAGTAAAGAAAAGGGTACCAGCAGCAAATAAGGATATCCTTGATTTCATGGAGATTTCCGGGCTGATTGAGCAAAAAAAAGGCGCGGCCAGCATAACAAAGTTGGGAATTGAACTTTTAAAAGTAGAGCATTAGGCCGCAGTACCAGGTTTTAAGGAAAGCTTTAAAGGAGTGGAGATTCTTTTATTGCTTGGAATTAAATAAGTCATGGAAGAAAAAATAATCAAACAGGAGCGGATAACATCGCCTGCTCCCCTCAAAGAAGAAAAACAGGACATTAACATCCGGCCAGGCAGGCTTGATGAATTTATAGGGCAGGATGCCCTCAAGGAATCGCTCAGGATATTTATCGAAGCCTCAAAGAAAAGGGGCGAACCCCTTGAACACATTTTATTTTCAGGGCCCCCGGGTCTTGGTAAAACAACGCTTGCGTATATCCTTGCAAATGAGATGGGGACTGCAATTAAAAGCACTTCAGGTCCTGTGCTTGAGAAGCCGGGAGACCTGGCTGCCATGCTTACAGCCTTAAAAAAAGGCGATGTGCTCTTTATAGATGAGATCCACCGACTTAATCCTGTCATCGAGGAAATCCTGTACCCTGCAATGGAGGATTTCGAGATTGATGTCATGATTGGTGAAGGACCAAGCGCAAGGTCGATAAAACTAAATCTTGAACATTTTACGCTTGTGGGTGCTACCACAAAAGTAGGTTTACTGGGTTCACCTTTCAGGGACAGGTTCGGCCTCATCGCCAGGCTTAACCTGTATGAAGTTTCGCAGCTTGTAGAGGTGGTAAAAAGGACGGCTTCCATCCTGCATGTACCTGTAACCCCGGATGGAGCAGAGGAAATAGCGAAACGCAGCCGCGGGACACCCAGGATCGCCAACAGACTGCTTCGGCGCATAAGGGATTTTGCAATTGTAAGAGCAAAGGGAGAGATAACGCGGGATGTTGCGGATGATGCCCTGGCGATCCTGGGAATCGATAAGCTGGGGCTTGATGATCTTGACAGGCGGATACTTGGGGTCATAGCTTTTGATTTCGGAGGCGGCCCTGTCGGTGTCAAGACGATTGCAATATCGGTAGGCGAAGAGGTCAGGACTATCGAGGAAGTCTACGAACCCTATCTCATCCAGGTGGGATTCATTAAAAGAACACCGCAGGGAAGGGAAACAACGCCTGCTGCCAAAATGCATTTAAAAACAGGGGATAAATATGGAAAACCAAATACTCTGGCTGAATAAAAAAGAAGTTGAATCGCTTCTGGACATGCGAGGGACTCTCAAGGCCGTGGAAGAAGCTTTCAGGCAGCACGGCCTTAAAAAAGTGCAGATACCTTCAAAACTGTATCTTTTTTTCAAAAAACACAACGGCGATCTTCGGACGATGCCTGCATATCTTGAAGAACAGGACATTGCGGGTGTCAAGATAGTCAATGTCCATCCCGATAACCCGGGAATAGGTCTTCCCACGGTAATGGCCCTCGTGATCCTTAATTCAACTACAACAGGTGCGCCTGTTGCAGTAATGGACGGCACTTTCCTGACAGACATGAGAACCGGGGCAGCAGGTGGGATAGCAGTCAAATATCTTGCGCGAAAAAATTCAAAGACAGTCGGATTCGTTGGAACCGGGAACCAGGCCAGGGCGCAGCTCCTTGCGATAAATGAAATAATCGAAATAGACCATATAAAAGCATTCAGCATATCTGAGAAAAGCAACATTGCTTTTAAGCAGGATATGGAAAAAAAGCTCAATTGCGAAATAAGCATAAAAAAAGGCATTAAGGAAGTCTGCGACTGCGATATCCTTGTTACGACAACCCCATCGAGAGGGCCTATTATAATGAACGAATGGGTGTCAGAAGGAACCCACATAAATGCGATAGGGGCCGATGCTCCAGGGAAAGAAGAACTTGATCCGCTGATATTGAAGCGCGCAAAGATAATAGTTGATGACGTCCCGCAGGCCTCCCATTCGGGCGAGATTAATGTTCCTTTATCAGCAGGATTGATAACTGCAAAGGATATTCTTGGAGAACTGGGCGAGGTGATGACGGGCATGAAAAAAGCCAGGATAAAGGATTCCGACATCACAATATTTGATTCAACAGGTCTTGCGATACAGGATGTTGCGACTGCGAATCTTGTGTACCAGAGAGCCCTTGAAGAAAATGTGGGTATCAAGTTGCAGCAATTTTAACTGACCCTTTTCATATCCCGTACCACCGCACAGACGTTACTTCCCTCAGAACCTGATCTACATTACCCTTTCCTATGGCATCCATGCTCTTCATGATAACCGGGTAATTATATCCTTCCAGTATCATTTTTATCAATTTACTCTCGCCCCCGGCAATAACCTGCTGTATATCCCCATGTTTTTCAATCATCGAATGAAGCGTAGCCCTTACCTTATCTGCATGGTGCTTTACATCTTCTTCGACCAGGCTCTGGAACCGCTTCTGGCTCCATCCGCCTTTTGAGTGTTTTCCCATCACGCTGCTCCTTACGACCTCATGCTCAACAAATGTGCCTGCTTCCATTATCCCTATGAAAGTTTCGCCTGCATGGGTGTCGATGACAAGTGTTTTATCGCCCCTGAGGCTCTTTTCCAAGGGTTCGATATTGAACCTCCGGTCAAGTGAATATTCGGAATGTGATAGCGGAAAGACAGGCAGCATCACTATTTTTACTATCTGGTTCGTGTCATAAAAGATGGCCTTGCCGGTAGGGGATTCTATTTTTTCAATAAGGTATTGCGCACTACTATCTATATAGGTCAATATATCTGGCGCTACATCTTTAATAGCCTCATCTGTTGCAAGATAAACCGTAATTAAAGTGGAAGTTCTTGACTGGAACGAGCCAAGCATGAAAAGTACCTCATCAAGCTTGTGCCCTGACAAACTCTCAGAAAAACGGTAATTAGGTCCCGTAGGAGTCTCTTTTTTGATTTTTTGCAGTTCATTCGTAAGTGAAGAGATTTTCGCTCTTGCTTCGTTCAGCTCCCTGTCAGTTTCCTGTTTGGTAGCAACGGTTTTTTTTGTTTTTTCATCCTTTTTCTCAAGCTGCAACAGGAGTCTCCTGTTTTCCTCTTCAAGTTCGGCTATCCTTGCTTTCAGGGAATTCAATTCATCTTTCTTAAACAGGTCGAACAATTCCTTCGCCTCTTACTGCCAGCACTGTTAATACGATGTAAGATACCCCTTTATCGATAAATTCAATCCTGCCGTTCACATGGATCACTCTTTCCCCATTTCCCCCTGTAATAAGCCCTGTCACCCTGCCAAGAGCACGAGCTAACTCATTATTCCCTTCAAGAACAGGTTCTGCCCCGCAGCCAATTTCCTCATCCCTGGAAACACTCATGCGGATAGAAAGAACGCAGGTCCCGCCTGAATAAAAAACAAAACTTCCTGGATTCCCTTTATGTTCGCCCACCAGTAAAAAAGGTTCATCGCCGAATATGGAAAGGCTGGCTTTCCCGCGGGAAATATATTTCCATCCTGTGAACCTGCTCAAATGCTTGCAAAAAGTCCGTATTTTTGATGAAGGTTTACGCGCCGTGGTGATAATCATTCGGCTTTAACGCGCTTTACAAGCACCGGCCTTTCCTTGACAAGGATTCTGTGGCCGCAATAGGGACAGCGGATACCGCTGTACTGGTAATCAATTTCTACTGCCCTCTTGCAGCGGGTGCATTTATATACCATATATTATTTTTCCTTAATAGCTTCGCTGACAGGGACTTTCTCACCTGCGACTGCCCTAAGGACGGTCAGGTGTGCGGAAGTCTGCAGAACGTACGAACCGCCTGTGAATGTGGCTTCGCACTTGGTACATTTCCATATGCCTGAAGCTATCCTTTTTACTTTTATGGCGCCGCATTTTGAGCACGTATAATCCGCGTGCATTTTCTCTTCAATATCGGCCACAAGCTTCCTGTTCTTGACACCATATCTTGTACCGAACCTGCCTGCGGATCTTGTTTTTCTTCCTTTCGCTTTGATTTCAACCATGATTATATCACCAGGAATTTCTCTCTGATTTCTTTTGCCTTCTCAATTGCAATATCCACTATATAATTTATCTGTTCGGTCGTAAGCGGATGAACGCCGCTCTTTTGCATGGCTGATAACTCTCCGGCCTGATTGGATGTCACGGTCAGCTTGGTACCGGCAATGCTTTCCTCATCCATCGAGGGGTCAAGCATTATAGAGCCGCCTATCTCCACAGCAGTTACTGAGACAGGTACATCCCTGAGCGGGACAACACTGTCATCACCGAGGCCAAAACGGCTGGCAGGCAGTTTTGCAGTCATCAGTGCAGCTATGGCACCAAGGGCGGATGCGTCCATAATATTCCCTCCATCATCAAGGACATGAACATCTATGAAGACCATCCATACTTTCTCACCCGGCGTTATGCATAATTTGGAAAGATCAAGAGCCCCGGATTCCCGCACACCCCTGTCAGTTACTCTTGCCAGTTCGATAGCATCCTCCCTGGGGGGACCTGCTTCAAATACAGGTGAAGCCAGAGGGATCAGTTCGAGATTTGTGATGATCACACCCTGGTCCGGCGTATCAGGGAAGGGTGTACCTGGCTGGATCTTTACGCCAACAACCACATGCGTATCACCCAGCTTTACGCGTGCAGAACCTTCTGCCTTATCGATGACATTTGTATCAATGGTTATTTCCCTGTACTGGTTAAATGCCCGCCCATCCTCTCTCTCACCTTTGATCATGAGGTTGTAGATATAATCTTTGCGGAGTTCTGAAATTACCTCATTACTCATTGTTATCACCTTCTATTTGTGAGGAATATTTCTCCATCAGGGCGGATTTTTGCATCTCGTATATCGCAGTGCAGCCTTTCTTTGCCATCTCAAGCGCCTCCCTGAATTCATCCCTGGAAAGGTGCCCGTCCATCTGCAACAGCGTGATATTCCCCTCAGGCGTCATGGCTATAGGCATATCGGCCTGGCCATAATTATCTTCATCCTTGTTCAGGTCAAGCACAAGTGTATCATCTATCTTGCCAACGGCGCAGGACGAAACAAGGCTTTTCATAGGGATGCCTGCATCTGCCAGCGCTATCGAGGCGGCATTAATGCCTGCCGTCCTTGTACCTGCATCAGCCTGGAGTATCTCTACAAAAATATCGATAGCAGAGCGCGGGAAATATTCCTGGAATATTACAGGTTCCAATGCTTCCCTGCTGACCTTTGATACTTCGATGCTTCGCCTGTCAGGTCCTGGACGCTTTCGTTCCTCGACTGAGAACGATGCCATATTATACCTGTACCGCACGACCGCGCTTGTTGATTTCTGCATGTGGCGCGGATGGACTTCCCTCGGGCCGTACACGGCAGCTATCACTTTATTTCCACCGAATTCAAAATAACACGAGCCATCTGCCCTGTTTAAAACGCCCACTTTTATTTTAATGGGTCTTAGCTCATCGGGTTTTCTGCCATCAAGGCGGACCCCGTCTGCAATCAGCTTTTCTGGTTTGCTCATAAAATTCCTCTTCTCTTTTCTTCCTCTTTCTTTACGTATTCATTAAAAGTAATTTACCTGTCATCACCAAGGAGTTCATCAAGAATCCCTCCCTGTTTTTCTTCCTGGGCTTTTTCTTCCTCAGTAGATTCGGGTACTTCTTCCATCGTTTCTTTAAATTCTGTCTCTTCTTTTCCTTCTTCGGTTACTTCAGGATCTTTTTCTTTAGGTTTCTCACCTTTTTCTTCTTTAAGGAAGCCTGAGATTCTCTCTGTCAGGCCTGAGATATGGGTTTCTCTTTCGATTTTGAGGACAGCCCTGACAGCCAGGTCCATACCTTTATCCTTACCTGATATCCATACCCTCCCATTCTGCCCGATAAAGATATTACATTTCGTTTCGTTTTTCAGCATTGCTATCATCGAGCCGCCGCGACCTATCAGTCTTGGAACCTTGGAAGGCGTCACTTCGACGATACGCCCCTCTTTTATGATTCTTGTCCGCTGATCACTAAGGGTCAACTCGACTTTCATCCTGGAATCAACATCCTTCACAATGGTCATTATCGAATCGCCGGTCTTGATAAACCTGGACATCTCCGTGCTCTCAATCCGCCGCGGGAATTCTGATATATGCAACAGCCCTTCATACGGGGAACGTATATCAACTATCCAGTTCGAAAAAGCCACTTCAGTCACCGTGCCTATCACCAGGTCACCGGGCCTTGGTATATATTTTCCAGATAACGGGACTACCCTGATATGATTTTTAAGCGACGCTATGCCAAAGACAGAAGAATATACTCTCCCTTCCTCAACATACGTACCTTCTTCAGCCAGTTTTACCTCATCAGACAGGAAATCACCCGGGATTACTAATTTTTTATCCATTTTTCATCACTTTATAAATTTTGTTTCTGCACTACCTCTGGTCATTCCGTTCAGGAGGCTATATAGTTCATCCTGCATCCCGGCAGGTATGGAGATAACACCTATCCAGGAACCATCGTTCTGCCATTCCTGTTTTATCAAATTTCCGAACTTTGCTATACTGCCATAAGTTTTTGCTGCATATTCCGCCGGGATCTTTATTGCGATTTTTACTTCTTCAAACCGTATCGGGATGATTGGTCTTATCGCTTTCATTGTAAGGTTTACCATTTCATCCACGCTTTTCAGCGGGTCGATATGAACTCCGGCTTCGTTCATCGCAGCTTCTATCCGTGCTGGCGGATGAGGGGATTTTGTCTGCGGGTTTATTGCATTCCTGGCAATAACAGCGATCACCTGCCTCTTTTTATCCTCCTGTATCTGTTTTCGCTGTTCTGTTGTTAGCTGGAGCTCGCCTTCAAGAATGATTTTTTGTGCAATCTTTATGGCATCTGTAGTACCGAATGCATTGAGGACATCCTGCTCCGCAGGCCGATCGCCGTTCTTTGCATCTGAGAATACATCTTCCACTGCAAGGATGTTTTCAATCTTTGCCTGGTCGCCCCTTTTGAAAGCAAGGGCTGCATCCGGGTCCACAAAAACTTCAAATGTCTTGCCGTGTGTCTTGAGCCGTGCGATTATGGACTCGTCGAGTGCCACCATACAGACTCACTCTTCTTTCTTTTTTCCCTTCCCTTTGCTGTCTGATGCATGCATCTTTATTACCTGCTCCACGTACCCTTCCACTTCAGCAGGGGTGAGTTTCCGGAACTTCCTGGTTGAGAGTTCAATTACACCGACTTCGATAGTCGATGCGTTGAACACTCCTTCAGTCGTGCTGTGAAGAGCATCAAGCCCAAGGATAACGGCATCTTCGAGTTTAATGTCATCGGTATATTTCTTCTCAAATACTTCCATAGTTTCAGTTCTTCCTGAACCTATACCTGTGGCCTTGTATTCCAGAAGGGCGCCGCTGGGGTCGGTTTCAAAAAGGCGGGCCTTGCTGTCATCAACACCTGCGATAAGAAGGGCAGTTCCAAATGGCCTCACGCCGCCGTATTGAGTATATGTCTGCTTGAAGTCACAAATTTTCTTGGATAGTACCTCGACACCTATAGGCTCGTCGTAGGTGACTTTATTGACCTGCGCTTCCACCCTTGCGCGGTCTATAAGGGCTCTTGCATCTGCCACAAGCCCTGAAGTGGCAGCTCCGATATGGTCATCTATCTGGAATATTTTCTCAATAGATGCGGCCTCAAGAAGTTTACTTGTAACCCGCTTATCCACCAACAAAGCCACTCCGTCAGTAGCTTTCACTCCTACCGCTGTCGTTCCCCGTTTTACTGCTTCTCTTGCATACTCTACCTGGAACAATCTTCCATCAGGGCTGAATACTGTGATCGCCCTGTCATATCCCATCTGGGGTGCCATTTGCATTATATCATCTCCGAAGTTTCAAAAATGTATCCATCTTGTTATTCATACAAATATATCAGATTCCCGCTGCCCGTCGAGTCGGGTATTTTTACTTATATTCTTTATCCGGTTCGGACTTATTTATGAGTGTCTGCTGTATAAACTTTTCCATTGCTCCTTTAATAGTTCCCGAAATCCCGACTGCCAGTATTGAAATCCTGGTCCCCCGCACTTTAGTTATACAGGCAAGGGCGGCCCTCATTTCTTTGGTTTTTCCTCTCACACACCTGACTATCCCGTATTTCCCATCATATGATAAAAGGCTGAAGTTGATATCACTGCATCCCGTGTCACCGAACAATGAACAGGCAGAAGCGAATATCTCATGCGACAGTTCAGCGCGCGAAATCACCTGTTCGGACATGACCTCAAAAGCCATGTATCGTTTCTTATCACGCAGGGTAGGAAGGGTTTTCATAATATCTCAATCCCTTCCTGCACATAATCCGGGCTTTTCTTTCTCAGTATTCCAAGAGGTGTCGTGCTCATGGCATCAAATGCTTCCTTTTCTGTCATGCCGATAAGGCCTGAAAGCGCGGCCATTTCCCTGGGAGAGCGAATATCGTAATGGGAATGAGAATCGCATGTGAGGATCATCTGAATGCCGTATTTTCTTGCATGCTTCAGGTTGGCTCTCATCAGCACTAATTCCCTGACACGCGCTTCTCCCCGCGTATGTATGATCGAACCTATATTAAAACCAAGAGTTACCGAGTTATCACTTGCGATCTTTGCAAGTACGTTGTTGAATTTCTGGGGTTGTAAAAGAATATCAAGTCCTTCAGTTTCGACAGCTTCGCGCGTCAGATACTCGTCAGCGCCTTTTACAATCAAAATACCAGCATCTTCTTTGTGTTTCTTTATTTCATCCCTGAGTTTTGCTCTCTTAGCCGGGATCTCAAACACCTGAAAAATAGAGAAATCCCCTGTTTTATCCGCTATATCCACTATATCCTGGTCATTTGCTGTCGGATTTGTAACCGCGATCCCGGAATAGCCGTATTTTTTTGCCACTGCTGCCATCAGGGCGACCCCGTTACCGGGAGCGGGATGAGTATAAAAATCATAAAATTTACCATCAAATAGTGCCATTTTCTGGCATAATAATACTATAAAGTGATATACTTATGCGAAGTTTAAATATTCAGGCGGGAAGAATATTTATTCAAAACAGGCAAAAGTATAAATGGGCGTCCACCATTATCAGCAGTAATAACTTTTAAGTGAATTAATCTAAACTTTTATAAAGTTGTGTTTTATAGCTCTTAATTGTTCTAAATATATAAATTAAACGAGGTTAATTAGAAATTGCATTACGCTTTTTCAAAAAAATTATGATAAGTTTTAAAAATCTGGGCATCAGTGAGCCAGTTTTGAGATCAATAAATGACGAGAAATTCAAAATCCCAAGTGAAATACAGGAAAAATCAATTCCCCTGATTCTTGAAGGGAAAGATGTTATTGCAGGATCTGCAACTGGCTCGGGAAAGACGCTTGCATTCGCTGCCGGTATATTACAGAGTTCGGAACGGGGAAAAGGCATTCAGGCTTTAGTCCTGGTTCCCACAAGAGAACTGGCCGAGCAGGTAGCAAAGACCCTGTCAAAATTTTCAAAGTACAGGCCCATGGAGATAACTGCGGTCTATGGGGGTGCAGGGATATTCCAGCAAATCAGGGAATTGCGGACTGCTGATGTTGTAGTAGGGACACCAGGCAGGATACTTGACCATATAGGAAGAAACACCATTAGACTGGGCAAAGTAAAAACCCTTGTGCTTGATGAAGCAGACCGGATGTTTGATATGGGGTTTATTGAGGACGTCGAAAGAATAATTAAAAAATGCCCGCAGGAAAGGCAGACCTTACTATTCTCGGCAACTATCTCAAAAGATGTTGTCAGGCTTTCACGTAACTATATGAAAAAACCACTCCAGGTTTCAGTAGAGTCTTATGTTGACCCGAAAAAACTTATACAGGTTTATTATGAAACTGGCGATGATATGAAGTTTTCATTACTTGTGCATCTCCTGAAGCATGAAAACTCGGGGCTTGTGATGGTTTTCTGTAATACTAAAAGAAATACGGACAAGGTTGCAAAAAACTTAAGATTTTCAGGCATCGATTCCCTGGCAATCCACGGCGGATTGACCCAGGGCAAGAGGAACAATGTAATGAGGCTATTCCATTCCGGGAAAACCTGTGTCCTTGTATGTACGGATGTGGCTGCAAGAGGGCTTGATATCCAGGGTGTTTCCCATGTTTACAATTACGACATTCCACGGGAGAGCAAGCAGTACATCCACAGGATCGGAAGGACAGCAAGAGCCGGCGCAGAGGGCAAGGCAGTTAATATCCTTTCAAGAAATGACTACGATAATTTCTCAAGAGTATTGAAAGAAAATGATGTGGATATAAAGGAAGAGGCAATGCCTGTCATGGAGAAGGCTATAATCAGGAAGCCGGAGGGAAGGATGAATAAGCCTTCATTCAGAAGGGGACAGCAGCATAGCAGGCGCAGGCAACGATAGGTTTTTTTGGGACTTTTTAATAAGCTTTTGGTCATCAAACCTTTTTTTATTTAAAATAGCAGCAGAATAATCAAAATTTTTCCGAAATCTTTAAATAGGGGCAGCACAAATTAAGATTTAACTGAACATTGTTAACTTAATTAACATGGTTCAAACAATTATGGGAATCAAAGAAAGGAAAGAACTCGAAAAACAGGAGATGCGAAAGCTCATCCTCGATACGGCGATGAAGCTGTTCCTTGAAAAAGGGCTCGAGAATGTCACTATACGCCACATCGCAGAAAAGATCGAATACAGCCCTGCGACGATTTACCTGTATTTCAAGGATAAGGATGACATCATTTACACCCTCCACCGTGAAGGGTTTGAACAGTTATACAAGTTGCAGCAAACAACGCTTTCCATCAGGGACCCCCTGGAGCGGCTCAGAAAACAGGGTGAAGTATATGTTTCATTTGCCATGGAAAATCCCGAATATTACGATTTAATGTTCATAATGAGAGGCCCTGTCAGGAAAATAAAAGAAATGAAGATAAAAGAAATGAAGGAATGGGACATAGGCTCCCGTTCTTTTGAATTCCTCAGGCAAAATATAAAAGAATGCATGGAAGCGGGATTGTTCCCGGAGGCGGATCTTGATGTTGCGGCGTTTTCCGTGTGGGCATATGCGCACGGAATAGTCTCACTCATCATCAGGGACAGGTGCATGATGTTCCCGGAAGATAAGATCAGGCATATCGTTGATGAAGCGCTTGATTTTATGTTTGGTACTATGTTTGATGATAAGGTCAAAATTAAATTGTGAATAAAGGGAGTTTAAAAATTGGAGAAAATATGAAAATCTATAAACTGGTTTTAATTGCAATGATGGTTCTGGCAGTAAATGTGCAGGCACAAACTGAACAGCCTCCTTTCAATGTTACAACTGTCATTTCGGTCCCGCATCTTGCGCCGGGTGACAGGAACATAGGTATAGAGTTCACAGTACAGAACAATAACGATGCTACCATCGAAAACATAAAAACATACCTGTATATGAGATATCCTTTTTCCGCATCCATACCGCCTAACAATAAGCTTGGGGACCTCACCTACCCAGGGTATCTTATTTCAGCAGGAGGTTCAGGGGATGAATATACTCCGTACTTCAATCTCGGTCCAAAAACTTCGCACAGGATATTTTTCAGGATAGATGTTGACAGGAACGCAAATTACGGTCTCTATGACGTACCATATACCATCTTCTACGGCCAGAACAGCCAGTACAGCGGCAAGATAATGCTGGCTGTCAAGGGAAATACTCTCATAGAGATAAAGAACGTTCAGGTCGCATCAAATAACTCGTTTGTGGAGCCGGGTGATGTTTTTAAGATAGGTGTTTCGTTCGAGAACGTTGGTGATAACAGCCTTAAATGGGTCAAGCTCACACTGAACCCGAGGGACAAGGTTCTTGTACCCCTGTCCTCTGATTCGGAGCGCGTTTTCAAGGATATCCCGCAGGGATCGGTACAGGACACGGAATTCATGTTCTCACTTGAGAAAGATGCCCAGGCTAGGAACTATCCGATAGATATTTCACTTAATTACATGGACGAGAGAGGTGTAGAATACAATGAAACAAAACTCGTTGGCATAGTCGCAGCAGGCAGGGCAGGTCTTGAGATTGCAAAAAAGACAACTGAACCTGCAAGGATTAAAGAAAATGAACCTTTCTCGCTTACAGTAAAGATCGAGAATACCGGAACAGGAGACGCAAAAGGTGTTACTGCGCTTCTTGAATCGGAGTTTGAAGGTGATACGCTTGCATATCTTGGCGAGATCAAAAAAGATGATTATTCCAATGCCATATTTACGCTGGACGGGGGAAAGGGCGGAAAAAATTCCGGGATTTTGCGAATCAGTTATGAGGACGATTTTGGAAAACATGAAATACAGAAAGATCTGGCACTGATAGTCAATAATTCAGATTCTATTAACCTTCTTCCCCTTGTAATTGGAATAATAGCGATAGCTGCCATTGTATTCGTCTGGAAGCGAAGGAAATAGGTTATGAAGGCATGGCTGTTCCTTGCGATCAAGGATATGTCAAAACGGAGGCGCGAGACCCTGATGGTAATTCTTGCCATAACCATCGGGGTCGTTGGCCCTCTTTTCACGACTGCGTTGAACAACGGGATGCAGAGCGCATTTGTGGGGAACACTGTGGATGTATTTCTCGGACATATGCAACTACAACCCAACACAGGCGACACTGTAATCGCTAATTCCGAAAGTATAGTCTCAAAAGCAACTGGCATAAAAGGAATTATAGGAGTGGCTCCGCGGATTACCGGAGGTGTGGAAATAGAGTCCAAGACCGAACGCATTGGAATTGCGATATTCGGTATCAAACCTTCCCTGGAAGAGAAAGCGTCCACGCTGTCTAAAACCGTGGAAAGAGGAGAATTCCTTGATGATAAAGATAAGTATGAACTGCTGGTGGGAACATCCCTTGCAGAACTAATGAAAGTTGATGCCGGGGATACGGTTCTTATCCAGTACCAGGACAGGCAGCCCATTGAGTTTCGGATCAAAGGGATTATCAGCACGGGCACATGGGAGCTTGACAGGTACGGCATAGTTGCGACGTATAATACGGTTAAAGAGGTGATTGAGAAAGACGAAGCCTCCACAATCCTGATACGGCTTGAAAATCCGGAGCAGTCATTAATGTATAAGACAATTCTCCAGAAGGAGACAACGCTTCCCAATGTAAAGACATGGCAGGAACTTTCAGCAGGTATGGCCGGGATGATACAAACCTTTGGCGCAATATCCCTTTTGACAGCCGCAATTTCCGTGTTCGTTGCCGCAATTGCCATAAGCCTGATAATATATACAACCGTGAAAAATAAAATCCGGGAGATCGGGGTGCTTAAGGCAATAGGCGCAAGAGGGTCAATGATACTTGGAATCTATCTTACCGAAGCACTTTTCATCGGGATTGTAGGGACAACTTTTGGTACCGTGTTCGGTCTGTTCCTGATAAATATCATGCAGCAAAACCCGCTTATAATGGAGCCTGAATATGGTATGAAGCTTATAATTACCCCCTGGATTTCGATTGATTCAATTCTTGCGACCGATCTGGCTATCCTCCTGACATGCATCATAGGCGGGATTTACCCCGCATCTGTGGCTGCTAAGACAAATATTATTAAAGCTATATGGGGGGGATAGGTTGATACAGCTTGAAGGGATCAAGAAGATATATTATATGGGTAAGATAGAAGTACCTGCCCTGAGAGGTGTGGATATAA
This sequence comes from Candidatus Methanoperedens sp., assembly GCA_012026835.1. Lineage (GTDB taxonomy): Archaea > Halobacteriota > Methanosarcinia > Methanosarcinales > Methanoperedenaceae > Methanoperedens. The sequence continues at coordinate 20,244 of VEPN01000005.1, forward strand.
ATATCAAAAACGGTGAGTTCGTGGCACTCATGGGCCCCTCAGGGAGCGGAAAGTCCACGCTGCTTAACATGATGGGACTCCTGGATTCGCCCACAGCCGGGAAAATCGTAATTGACGGCATTGACGTATCTTCCCTGAACGAAAACGAGAGGGCGGATTTCAGGCTGAAAAAACTTGGCTTTGTTTTCCAGTTCTTCAGCCTGCTTATGGAGTTGAATGCGCTTGAGAACGTCGCTCTCCCGATGATAATGGATGATCGGAAATACGATAGGGCCGCGGCGTTACTGGAACTTGTCGGTGTGGGAGACAGGGCTACCCACACGCCAAATGAGCTATCAGGCGGGCAGCAGCAGCGGGTGGCCATCGCCCGCGCGCTTGCAAATGAGCCGGCGATACTCCTGGCTGATGAACCTACAGCCAACCTGGATACTGAATCATCGCACCAGATAGTTGGCCTGTTCAGGGAATTGAACAGCAGGGGGCAGACGATCATCATGGTAACACATGAGCCTGAACTCGGCGAGATGGCTGACAGGATAATAAGAATAAAAGATGGGAAAGTGATTACGTAAGTTACTTTATTTCTACCGATACTTTCAGGTTAAAAGCACATCCGCCACCGTAAAAACCAGCATGCTTAAACTCACGGCAGCATTCACGTTGAAGAACGCCACGGGAATATTCATAAAATTATCTGCCCTGACAAGCGTATGCTCATACCATATCAGGGCCGCAATAATGACGAGGCCGACCTTAAATATCACCCCAAGGTCAAGCACGTACATCAACCCTAACAAGAACACAAGCATCAAAACATGCGACACGAACGACAGCAGGAGCGCATTTTTTACGCCGAAAAAAGACGGTACTGAATAGAGCCTGTTCTTCCTGTCAAAATCCAGGTCAAGAAGGGAATATATGATATCAAATCCCGCGACCCATAAAGTGACCGCAAGCAGCAGCAACAGCATTGCAAATTCAGTCGTACCAAAGGGAAAATCGATTGCACCCCTGACTGCAAGCCATCCTCCCACAGGCGCATAACCAAGGTTGAGGCCGAGGGCAAAATGCGATATTGGGGTGAATCTTTTAAGATACGGGTAAATAACCGAAGTCAGCGGAATTATTGGCGCAAGTAACAGGCAGAGCCAGTTCAACCTGTAAGATGAGTAGAAAAGCAGGAAATAAGATACAAGTATTATCCCCCATACTTCCCACAGCTTTATCCTCCCTGAGGGCAGTTCCCGGTCAGCGGTCCTCGGGTTCCCAGCATCGATGTCTTTATCAATAAGATTATTCAGCGCCATTGCAGCGCTCCTTGCCCCCAGGAATGCCAGGCCGACCCAGAATAATATTCTTAACTCAGGAATTCCCCTGCTTGCAAGAAAAGCGCCAAGGTAAGCAAAAGGGATTGCGAACACAGTATGCTTGAGGACTACAAAATCAGCATATAATCTCAATTTCCTGAACATACCGTTCTCTTTAGGTCATAGATTCTTTTGCAATTCCAAATTCAGTTATACTCTCTCCAGGTCTTCCCGCATTTTGTGCACCTGAAAAACCTTACCTCGCTTTCATCTGCTGACCTTAACTGCCGCAGCCACCAGTATGCGGTATCATTACCGCAATCCTCACATTTTGCACGGGTTGTCGGCATTCCCATCTCCCGCTCTTCCAGTACTGTGACCTCGCGCTCCTTTCTTTCGGTCTTTGAGACAACACTTTTTTGGATTTCCTTTTCAAACCCGCATTTCCTGCATTTGAAAACATTTTTAGCGGGCATCATCATACTCTTGCATTTGGGACAAAATTCCATTTATATCACTCCTGGCATCTTCTACTATCCTATTATGGTCAAACGCCAGTTCAGGTATTTCATTTAAGCTAAAAAGCCCTGTGTCTTTAGCATCAGAACCAGCTTTAATGTTTCCATTACCTTTTGCAAGAAAGCACACTGAAACTGTATGCCCGCGCGGGTCGCGCGAAGGGTCGGAATAGACGCCAATAAGCTTCATTATCTCTATATCAAGCCCGGTTTCCTCTTTTGCCTCGCGGGCGGCTGCGGTTTCAACTGTCTCTCCCACTTCAACAAAACCTCCCGGGAGCGCGAATTTGTCCTTGAACGGGGGATTTTTCCTTCTTATAAGGACAATTTTCCCTTTAAATATGACCAAAGCATCGACTGTCAAAAGCGGTGTTACTGGTCTCATTATTTCCTCAGGATTATCGTAAGTATATCATTATCGTAAAGCAGATGGTCTATGCCTGCACGCTGGCCTTTATGCTTTGCGGAATCGCCCCAGACCTGGGCGTACCTGAACCTGTTCCTGAAATCACGGTGGAGATGGTCGCAGATATCGCCTATTGTCGAGCCGTACCTGACTATAAGGGGTTCATCCATATCAGCGGGTTTGCCCTGCGGTTTCAGGTAAATCCTGATAAATCCGAGTTCCTCATACAGCACTTCTTTAAGCTCTTCTATATGGACTTTTTTATCTGCCGAGATGAGAAGCGCATCCGGGAATTTTTCCCTGCATCTGCGCAGGGTATATTCATCTGCAAGGTCAATCTTATTTATAACAACTATAGCAGGGATGTATTTCCTGTTGCCAAGGATTGCATCTATCAACTGATCAATAGTAATGTTCTCGCGTATAACCACGTTGGCATTATGTATCCTGTACTCTCCCAGAATGGATTTGATTGTATCCTCATCCAGGTCCAGCCCGACTGTACTGTTGACGCTGACGCCACCTTTAGGTTTCTTCCAGATTGTAACTTCAGGAGGCCTGGCATTGATGCGGATGCCTGCATAATTTAATTCCTCGACAAGCACTTCATAGTGGACAAGCTGGAAAACATCCAGCATTATCACTGCAAGGTCTGCGTTCCTTACAACAGCCAGGACTTCCTTTCCCCGTCCCCTTCCTGAAGCTGCTCCCTTCAGGATACCCGGCACGTCCAGTATCTGGACTGTGGCCCCTTTATATTCCAGCGCGCCAGGCACAACATCAAGGGTGGTAAATTCATATGCTGCAACCTCGGACTCAGTCCCTGTAAGACTATTTAAAAGCGTGCTTTTTCCCACAGACGGGAACCCGACAAGTACAACCGATGCATCACCGGATTTTTTAACAGAAAAACCTTCACCGCCTGATTTTGATGAGGCCCTTTTCTGGACTTCATCCTTTAGTCTGGCAACTTTTGCTTTCAGGCGGCCGATATGGCCTTCGGTAGCCTTATTATATTTCGTTTTTGAGATTTCATCTTCGACTGCCTTTATGTCATCTTCCAGCGTCATCGGCTCTAATAGATATAGGCAAGGCAAAAAGGATTTGGGTAGAAAAGACCATTTAAGATATGGATGAAGGCACTATCAGAATATCTTGATTCAAAGATCGAAGAAACAATAAAGACGCTTGATGAACTTGTTCGCATTCCCACACATGTCCCGCCAGGTGAGAACTATGAAAAAGCCGTGGAGTTCATGGCAGAAAAACTGCACGAACTTGATTTTGATGTTGAGATGTTCATCATGCCGCGTGAATTATTCGAGAAAAAAAATCCCAGGCTTGTGCATCTTAAGGGGGAGAGGGTGAACTTATCCGCAAAATTGGATACCGGGGCCAGAAAAACCCTGTTGATAAACACTCATCTTGATGTAGTTCCTGTAAGTGACGGCTGGAGCGTGCCGCCTTTTGAATGTACTGTCAGGGACGGGCATATTTTCGGGCGCGGCGTCGCAGATTCAAAAGGAGGGCCGGCCGCGCTTTTAACAGTGCTTTCGGCCATGAAGGAACTTGGCATAAAACCAAAGTACAACCTGAATATTGCCCTGACCACTGATGAAGAAATGGGGCCGTATTCAGGTCTTTGTTACCTTGCAGACCTCGGGAAACTTGAAGCTGATTATTTCCTGAGCATGGACGGGGACAGCGATGATATCACGATTGCCTCGAACGGCAACGCGGACTGGCAGATAGACGTTTTCGGGAAATCTTACCACAGCGGGAGCAGTTTCCTTGGCGTGAACGCAATAGAGAAATCCGTACCTGTGATGAGCGAACTGCTGGAACTGAAGGCCAGGGTCGAAAAGAGGCGCTCAAATGTGCCTGCCAGCAGTATAATTAGCCGGAAGACAGGGATCGATACCCTTGTGCCCGTTCTTAATATTACAGTAATTAACGGGGGAGTAAAACAGAATATTGTGCCTGACAGATGCACGCTGAAAGGTGACCGCAGGTTTATTCCCGAGGAAAAATACGATGAGGTATGCAGGGAATTCTCAGATGCTATCTCAAATATGAAGAATAAGAACCCGGATATAGACCTTGAATGGAGCTGCGATGAGATTTACGGGCCGATGCTTACAGATATGGAACACCCCTGGGTCAGGGAAGTAAAGAGGGTAGCTTATGAAGTGACAGGAGAAGAAATGCAGCTTGCAGGAGCGCAGGGAAGTCTTGATGTTGCTTATGCCGTAAAGGTCACAGGACTGCCCGCATGCTGTTTTGGCATAGGGAGAAGAACCAAAAGCAATGCACATGCCAACGATGAGAACATCTCGATAGACGATCTTAAGATGTATACGAAGTTCCTGGGGAAATTGATCTGCGAGTGAAGGACAATGCAAATGAATGGAATGAGCTTAAGAAAGGATTAAGACCTGAGGAGTTCAACATATTCAGTGTCCTGAAAAGGAAAAACAATCCGTGGGAAGGGTTACTGGAAAATAAGCGGGAACTGGAAGTGGAATAAAATGGCAGAGAATCAGGAAACAACTAAACAGTCCTACAAGCCCATATGGGGCGGCAGTATCACTATCGGGCTTGTTAATGTACCGATCAAGATATATACCATGATCCGTGATCAGGCATTTTCTTTCAGGCTTTTACATGATGATGACGGGCAGCCGCTGAAATATGAAAGGATTTGCACCGGGGATAATAAGGTGGTTGACTGGAAGGATACAGTAAAAGGATACGAGATACAAAAGAATGAGTTTATAGTTTTCAAGAAAGAGGAACTTGATGCCATAAGACCTGAATCCGACAGGAAGATCAAGCTCGATAAATTTGTTAGTTTACTCTCTATCGACCCGGTATATTTTAATAAGTCGTATCTTCTTGTTCCTGACGGAAGCGAAGAAGCCTATAGTCTTTTAATGTCAGCAATCCGGCAAATGGGAAAAGCGGGGTTGGGGAAGATCACTTTGAGAACAAAGGAATATCCCGTAGTTGTATATGAATACAAAGGGGTTTTAATAATGACAACCCTGCGTTATGCAAATGAGATTGTTATCCCGGAGAGTGTGGGAGAAGAACTTACAAAAATTAAAAAACCTTCACAAAAAGAGATGGAACTTGCTGTGAAGATCATTAATGAACTTTCCGGGGAATTTGATATAACCAGGTACAGGGATGGCTACAGGGAAAAGATGGAAGAGCTCATAGAATCAAAGATAAAGGGAGAGGCTGTTGTTGTTAGGGAACCAGAGAAAGAAGAAATCAAAGAATTGATGGTGGCGCTCCAGGAGACTATTAAGAAACTTAAGAAATGAAGCAATATAGACCAAAGCCTGCTGAAGCACCATTTTAATTGCAATTGATTCTACTGTCTTCTTATGATTCTCTCTCTTATTATGTAAATACAGATCGCCAGTACCGACAGGCTGAAAAATACCTGGAATATTGGCCTGTATTTGTAATTGAACCAGCTTCCTATTATCTCTTCGATTGAGAAATACAGCCTGACCGTCGCTATCAATGCAAACAGCATCGTTATCAGGAAAATCCCGATATAAAAATAATCCTCGATTTTTTCCCTGTTGACCATTATGACCTCCTCTTCAAGGCGATTATAGCTATTATTGCTGTTATTGCTGCAAGCGCTTCAAACCCGGGCTCTTTCGGTGCTTGCTGGCTGGAAGGTGCGCCAGCTTCCTGTGGTTTTGCTGCATCGTATGTTCCTCCTTCCCTTGCGAACTTTGAAACCTCGATCTCGACTTTTTTCTCAACGCTCGCATTTGGAACTGTTTTTGTCGGGGCAAGAAGCACGGGTTTCTCCCATGAGTTTATCAGCACTTCCTCTTTCCAGAGTTCTGCCATTACCATGTAGTTATATTCATCCGGCACTGTGAGCTCAACGCTTTTAATTATGGTGGCTTCGCTTGGTATAACTCCGGTTTCAACGCTTGTCTTATCAGCCAGAAGGTTAGAGGCTCCTTCTCTTGCTTTTACAATAATTTTCAGGTTCTCGGAAGGTTCCGGCCCGTTGTTTTCAAGGTACATATCGGATTTTATGGAAACTTTCCCTGCCGATACACTCCCTACAGTGAAATCGATATTGTTCAACACGATACCACTCGTCTTTGAAAACGGTGTTATGGCCTCAAGGCCGCGGATGTTCACAGAACCGCTATCCCTGATGCTGCCGTTGTCGAAAAGAAGAATTTTCAGGTCATATCCGCCTTTCCTTTCTACTTTTAATTTCTGGGAGACTAAAAGGGTTTCCCCATTTCTTGATTCATCTGCCTCGATGGGTGCAGAAACCTGCGTTGTAAGGAATCCTGTATCCCTGTTGATAGCCCTTATCAGCATGACTGCATCTCTTGTTTTTCCGCCATAGTGGTCTATATATGCTGAAACATTTACCTCTATCTCGGCGCTTGTTACTTTTACAGGGCTGACATCCACTTCACGGATGGAAAGGAAAGCCGGGGGTTTTTCAGGCTCAGGCGCCAGGACATCTTTATTGGCCAATACTATAACAAGAGAAATGATTAGCATAGATGCCAGTAATATGGCAAGCATGTTCAAAGGTTTCATAATCCTGTCTATAAATAGCATCTACTAATGTATATACTTTTCTCAAACATATATAATTTTACAAAAAAATAAGGCGTTACAGACAGATTGCCTTCATGAACCTCTGCTTGATCTCCCTTGCTGAGATAGGTATTTCTTTACATTTCGCATTCACAGGTTTCACGATCACATGGATAAAACCTGTTTTTTTCAATAAAGCTTCTTTTAATTCATCCTGTGTATGCACTTTTACAGTGCCTGCAATCCCGCATGCTTTTGCCAGCAACTCAAGATCTATCTGGCTTCCGGTGGCTGTTTCCTGGTTTCCCGTGGAACCATATGCCGCATTATCTATGGCAACAACTGTCAGGTTTTCAGGATTGTAAGAACCGATGGCAACAAGCGCGTTCGGGTTCATGAGGAGGCTTCCGTCACCGTCAATAACATAGACATGCCTTTTCAGTGCAAGCGCCACTCCGAGGCCGATAGAAGATGCCAGGCCCATTGAACCCAGCATATAAAAATTAAGCTCCCTATCCTTTATTTCATATAACTCCTTGGCCGGGATTCCAAGGTTCGCAATTATGATATCATCATCCACAACTCCTGCAAGCACCTTTATAGCATCGTATCTTGCTATTTTGGGTTTTCTTATCACGGATTTAAAGTCCAATTCCGAAATCCTTGGTGTTATTTCTAAAGGTTCCGGGACATTGCATGATGAACTTTCCCATACAGCAGGAGAAACAAGTATAACATGCGGGCGCAAATTATCGAAAGCGTCCTTTATCGCTAAATCCATCCCGTCCAGCTCATCCCTCTTCTTGATGATAGTAAACTTGATACCCGCGGCATCAAGGATCGATGGAAGTTTTTTGCCAAACTCCCATTGGGCTTCTATTGATTCCTTATAGACTCCACGCCAGCTTGCAAGTACAGGTAGCGGTATCCCGTAAGTCTGGTTAAAGGAAAGAAGCGCATTTATCATATTGCCGATCCCTGTACTCTGGATGATCATGACCGGCCTTTTGCCCCCAAGGTAAGCACCGCCGCATATGCCGACACCGTTTTCTTCCCGTGTAAGTGGGATTGTATCGATACTCCCGCTAATTAGGGGGAGCAGTGCCTTTATCCTGTCGCAGGGAAGCGTGGCAGCGATATCGATCCTGTTATTTTTAAGGATTTCTACGACTTTTTCCTCAGGGCATTCAATCAAGCAAATACCTTTTTGTGGATTATTTCGGAAAGGGGCACATTTGCATTCTCAGCATATGCTGCAGGTTCTATCCTGTGCAGGCAGTAATCCATCTCAAGACGTTTCACCCCGCCCCCGGTTATGTTGAGCACAATATGGTCGTCTGCATCCACATTGTGGTTTTCTACAGCCTGGAGCAATGATGCGACGGCAACCCCGGCAGGTGGGAAGATATCTATACCCTCAAAGCGCTCAAAGAATTCCTGTGCATCTTTTGCCTCGTTGTTTGTGATGCCATACATTGTTCCGTTGGTTGAACATAGTGCATCATAAACGCCGCCTGCCATAGAATATGGCGGTTCCCTGTTTGAGAGGATATCTGCATACATCTCATGTATGAGTTTCTTGGGATCCGGCATATCAGTATCCTTGATTATCTCACGTCTTCTGGCATTCCATGCATTGAACATGGGAGCAAAAGGCAGGTTCTGGGACAGGTGGAGCTGCGGCAGTCTCCTGCCGAACCTCCCATCATCAAGAAGACGCATCGAGGCCTCCCATGCCGCAATGCCTCCGGTCCCGCTCCCTATTGCCTGGAAATAATGGTCGGGCATCCTCTTCATATGGACTGATGCATCAAGCATGACAGTTCCCATCCCGTCTCTGCGCGCCACATTCCGTGCCCCGCCTTCGGCCATCATGCCTGGAAGAGCTGAAATGCGCTCGGCAAGGTGTATGGAATCTGTATAATCACAATTCTTTCCCATCTGGATAATATGGATTGAATCAGTGGGTTCCTCTGGAAGCCACATTCTTGAAACCCCGCTTGCCGGGACAACGATATATACTTTTACCCCGGTCATTGCAGAGACGTGTGCAAAAGCACGCGCCGTATTTCCTGCCGAAGCAAGGACAAGTGACTTCCCTGAATTCTTTAGCTTCTGTATGGTCGGGAAGGCTTCCAGTTCCTTGAAGCTGCATGTTTTTATATACGCCCCTTTTTCGGGCCAGTACCCGTTAAACGAAATGAACAGGTTTTTCAATCCCAGTTCACCAGCAAGTTCCGTGCTTTTATAGGTGACAGGACCTGAATCCGAAGTGATGACATCATGGACGGGCAGCCAGTCATGGAATCTTCCCATTCCGGGAACATCTTTTAATATTATCTGCCTGTTGTGGTATTTGGTCCTGAGGAGACCGCTATCATCCGGGCATTTCAGGCGGTCATCAAAATATACACCTGAACAGCCTGCGCAAACCAGGTTATACTTTGAACTACCATGTATTGATATAGTTGAACTATGAGAAATAGTCCTGCTACATGCTGATTCACTTTTTGTCATAATTAATGGTTTAATTTAAGTGACTATTTATGTCTTTCCGTTTAAGAATAATTCTTTTCCTGAACAGGATAATAATATCTTATTAAAATACTATCGTACATTTATCAGACTATCCCCCGGCCATCAGTGGCTAATCTATACCTTACATAAACTATTTTATTGATTATAATAATTAGTAATGTCAGGTGAGAAAATGGCTGAGAATACTATTGAATCCTTGCTTCTTGAAAAACGCATATTTTATCCGCCTGCGGAATTTAGCAAAAAGGCATACGTCAAAAGTATGGACGAATACAAACAGATTTACGAGGCTTCTATCAAAGACCCGGCTTCATTCTGGGCTGAAAAAGCGGATGACTTATCATGGTTTAAGAAATGGGACAAAGTATATTCATGGGATATCGGGAATGTGGTATGCAAATGGTTCGAAGGGGGAAAGCTGAATGCATCATACAACTGCCTTGACAGGCATCTCCAGAAGCGGGGCGAAAGGATTGCCATACTGTGGGAAGGCGACGGCGGGGAAACTACAAGTTATACCTACAGGCAGTTATACACCGAGGTCTGCAAATTCGCGAACGTCCTGAAGAATAATGGAATTAAAAAAGGCGACAGGGTGGCGATTTACCTGCCCATGATTCCCCAGCTTGTGATATCAATGCTTGCGTGCGCAAGGATAGGGGCCATCCACAGCGTTGTATTCGCGGGATTCAGCGCCGACTCGCTCCGCGACCGCATTAAAGACAGCTCATGTAAAATGGTAATCACGGCGGATTGCGGAATGCGGGCTGGAAAGGTCATACCTTTAAAAGAAAGCGTTGATAAGGCGCTTAACGACACTGTGGAAAAAGTGATCGTTTTTAATCGCACGGGCACTGGCATTAGTATGAAGAGCGGCCGTGATTCCTGGTGGCATGAAGAGATGAAGAAAGCCACCGAAAAATGCGAGCCTGAAGTGATGGATGCCGAGGACCCGATTTTCATACTTTACACAAGCGGAAGTACAGGTAAGCCAAAAGGCGTGCTGCATACCACGGGCGGTTATTTATTATATACCATGCAGACTTTCAAATGGATTTTTGATTACCATGAAAAGGATTTATACTGGTGCACGGCTGACATAGGCTGGATAACAGGGCACAGCTATACCGTTTACGGGCCGCTGGCAAGCGGGGCGACAAGCCTGATGTTCGAAGGTGTCCCGAATTATCCAAAACCTGACAGGTTCTGGGAACTTATTGAAAAATATAAAGTTACGATATTCTACACCGCGCCGACAGCAATAAGGGCCCTTGAGAGGAGCGGCAATGAATGGCCAGAGGGAAGAGACCTGTCAAGCCTGCGGCTTCTGGGTACTGTGGGTGAGCCGATAAACCCCGAAGCATGGATGTGGTACTATAATATCATAGGGAAGGGGCATTGTCCTATTATGGATACATGGTGGCAGACAGAGACAGGCGGGATATTGATCACGCCTCTTCCGGGCGCCACGCCTCTTAAGCCTGGCTCTGCGACATTTCCCTTTCCTGGCATTGAACCTATGGTTGTAAAGCAGGATGGGACAGAGGCGGCAATCAACGAAGGCGGGCAGCTTGTTATTAAAAGACCCTGGCCCGGCATGATGCGGACTGTTTACGGTAACCATGCGCGGTTTAAGGAAACCTATTTCTCACAGTTCCCCGGTCTTTACCAGACAGGCGACAGCGCAAGGAAAGATGAGGATGGCTATTTCTGGATAATGGGACGGATAGACGATGTGATAAAAGTCTCCGGGCACAGGCTTGGGACTGCTGAGATCGAAAGCTCTCTTGTTTCACATCCCACTGTTGCAGAGTCGGCTGTTGTGGGGTATCCGCATGATATAAAAGGCGAGGCTATCTATGCTTTTGTGACACTCAAGGAAGGGGTGGATAAAAGCGAGAATCTGAAATCCGAACTCATAACCCATGTCAGGAATACTATCGGTCCTATCGCAAAACCTGAGAAATTGCAATTTGCCGACGCACTCCCCAAGACACGCTCAGGCAAGATAATGAGGCGGATACTTAGGAAAATAGCATCCGGGAAAATAGATGAACTGGGGGACACGACTACGCTTGCAGATCCATCTGTCGTGGATACGCTTGTGAAGGAAAGGGAATGAAATACCATATGAAAATAACTTTTCAGGAATCAAGGAGCCGAAAGATAATATAATCTTTCATCACAGCAGGACACATGCAAGGTGAGATATACGCCCTCGCTGCTGCAATTTGCTGGTCGGTTGCAGCCGTTTTCTATAAAAAAGGTATAGGTGCCGGGGCGATACCTGCGGTTCTTATCCGCACCTTTTTTGCGATGCTTTTTCTTCTAATAATGTTCCTGATACTCAGGGGCGGGCGTTTTGATTTTACGCTTGTCGGGTTTATGTTCCTGAACATCGGGGGTCTTCTCAGGCTTATTATCGGGGGAGCTGCATATATGAAAGGACTTGAGAACATCTCGGTTTCAAGATTCATCCCTATCCTGTTTACATTTCCCCTCCTGACAATACTTTTAAGCGGGCTGTTGTTGAATGAGAATATTCATAAGGAGGTGGTGGCAGGGACTTTCTTGATAGTCACAGGGATATGGATACTCAGCATGGGAAAAGGATCCGCAGGTGAAAAAAATATAAAACTCGGGGTTACGGTGGCTGTTATTGCGGCATTTTTATATGCGTTTTCAATTGTTGCAACAAAGACTGGCCTGGAATACGTGGACCCTTTCCAGTCCGCCCTTATCAGTATGCCGATACCGCTTGCCCTTTTATATATTTTTTATTCCATGAACAACGGGGCAAAGACCATCTTTAAATTCAGGAAGGAGGCGTACATACTGCTGGGGCTTGGCGGGATCGCAGGTATGGGATTCGGGAGCTACTTTTTCTTTGTAAGCCTTACGTTGATTGGCGCCGCCAAAGCCACAAGTCTTGCAGCGATAACTCCATTTCTCTCAAGCCTGCTTGCCCTTGTGACTTTGAAGGAAACGGTCACTCCTGCCCTCATCCTGGGTACGGCGGCGACGGTGGCAGGGATATGGGTGATAATTTAGCAACAACAGAGGACATTTCGAAAAGATATTAGCTTGACTTCGCCAGTTAACCATCAAGGTGCGAAGTCAGGTTAACACAGACATCAAATCGCCATAAAATGCGGCCATAAAAAACCCCACGGTTATGGGAATCATAAACGGCAGGCCCGGTGTAACCCAGATTTCATCTTTAATTAAGCTTTTTTCCGACAGGGCTTTAAGCTCCCTGATTTTTTTCTCATTAATATCTACACCGCCCCATTTAAAACGGGATTTAACCCTGCTATCTACCACTTCAAAATCCTGTACCGACCGGATATGTTTACCTGCGAGTTTTGAAATGCGACGATTGTCAGCAGGGCTGCGTTGCCTAATATGCTAAGGGCAAAAATATCATACATAGAACTATTTTAACTGGGGAGCGATTTCTTTCGCTTTTTCAAGTATCATTTTTCCTCTGTCAGTTGTTAAGTATTTGTCCTGCCTGTTCTCCACAAATCCATTTTTCATGAGTAAAACAAGATATTTTTCTGCGACCGTGAAGTTCAGATTCGCTCCATAGACAATACCTGTTTTATTTACTTCCTTTTTCGCAATTTCAAGAATATCGATAATAATATCAAGCTTTCCGCGCATATTTACCCCTGTATTTTCCGATACATGCCTTAAGATCCTTTTTTCAGGAACTCTATATGCCCACCTGTCAGAACCATTTATATACAATACGTTCTCATGCTGCCTGCTTTCGATAAAGAGAACAGCTCCTTCCAGCATCTCACCTGATTTCAGTTTGAATTTTACAGTATCTCCTGAAGAATATTTCATATCAACAATGCAGGAATGCTTTTATTCCTTTAGTATTTTTCATTTTGTTTCTCCATTCTATTTCTGGTGATGCCGACCGGTATTGCCTCTTTTATATCATCATTTTCCAATTCGAAGCATGGCGGATACGGATTTATAGCATCACCAGCATATACTAATTTCATAAACTATTTTAGGATAATCACCATAAACTATATAGAGTTATATAGTCTATTTTTATCCTGAAAAATACAGGCTCTCCGCCTGAAAAAATAGAAAAAATAGAACTATATAGAAACTGTCCGTTTTTTATATTACATGGAACCGGCGCCCTGTTGTGCGACCGGGAGCGCCGTTCCATGGATAATGAAGCCCGGTACTAAGCAGAAATAGGATGTTATTTTGTGGGCTTCGTACTCCCCTTACTGTGGGCAGGTTTGGCGGTATTTAACCACCACATTACTTTAATCCCACAAACTATTTTATTGTAATCATAGTAAACTATAGAGAATTATATAGTTTTTTTGTTCCCGGCGAATGGCGCTTCTGACGGACATTGGGTGGCACTGTTACAGGATTAATGAAGCCCTGCTAAGGCAGAAAAGGGGAAGCAAATTGAGGGCTTCATACTCATGTGAAATGTTGTGTTGAGCGGCCCGGTTTGTGCCGCCGGGTTATTTTGGTTTCATAAACTATTTTAAGATACTCTTCATAAACTATAGAGAATATATAGTCGATTCTTATAGCTATGCAATAGATAAAAATTTGCATTAAAAGCTTTCTCTGTGCCCGGAAAATAGTATTGGGTTCTTTTGTATATAATATATAATCTATATACTTTTAGAGAAGTCAATGGCCAGCTCGGCGATATTTGCGGCATAATCCCCTATTCTTTTCACGCTGTCTGCCATGAGCCCTATGGACATGACTGCATCGGGATTCAGGGTCGTTCCCGGACGCCTGGTTCTGCGCAGTTCCTCGCCTGTTTTTTTATGTTCTTCGATAACCTTGTTTGCAAGCTCTACATTGCATTTTGTAAATGAATTGACCGAGTCATTAACAAGCATATGAGAGATGGTGCATATTCTCACCATCTCATCGAGAATATCATGTGGGATCTTTTCATGTGATTCCAGCATTATGCCCGCAATCTTGCCCGCATGGTCAGATACGCGCTCTAACCGGTCGCTTGCCAGCCTGTAGTAGAAGGCACCTGTCAATCCCAGTTCACTCTTTTCGGATATCTTTGAATGGAGCAGTATATCCATGAACTGTTTTGAAATCAATAGATGGAGACGGTCTATATCATCGTCCTGCCGTATGATCTCTCCAGAAAGGGAAATATCTCCCGTCTTCATCGCCCTGATAGTGTTGTCAAGCATCCACTGCGTTTTAATATGCATGCGCCGGAAGCTCACGTCTATAGGCATATCTCCCGGGTTCAGGATATCCTGGATAACTATCTTCTCTTGTGTTTCTTCTATAATCTCAATACCTATCAATTTCTTGACTACGGATGTTATGTCTTTTCTCTGCTCTGGTGTTATATTTTTGGCTTTAAGTTCGGTTAAACGATACCCTGCAACGTATGTGGCTATTATATCCCTTATAAGCGGCTCGCCCGCTCTTCCATCTATGTTCATACCTTTTTGACACTGGGGTGCAGAACCGCCGTTTGAAGTTAAGAGAAGAGTACCGTCCTCCTGTGGATACATGTGGATAAGGGAACCTGAGGTTATCCCTGCATTGATAGCCCACTTCTTGGGAAGAGATACAACAAACGTTGATTTACCTGTCACCTGGACTTTTCTTATTTCTGCGTTCAATATGAGTTTTCAGGATAGTTGATAATATATATTTTTTCCCAAGACTCTATATATTCTATATAAAATCAGTATTACACGTCGCTTGAATATAATGAAAACAATGTTTTGAGGCTTTAACAACAGCACTTTGATTCTGGGCACTCAGATAGGTTAAAATATCTTCCATCCAGAATATACATTAATGCCGCCCGGAAAAGTCTCAAAAGTACTTTTGTTCCTCAAGAATATGGTGTACGAGAGCACAAGCCCGATGGAGACACTTCGCTTTGCAAAATATTACCGCAAGAAAGGACTGGACGTGGTGGTCGTCTTATGGGGCCCGATGGGGGTCATCCTTGCAAAAAAAGGGAAGCACGGCACTCCTCCCTATGATGAGCGCGTCAGGGAATGTATAGACCTGGGTGTCAGGTTCAAATGCTGTGAGCTGGCCTCATCCATGATAGGTTTTGAGTGCGATGAGCTTATAGAAGGCGTTGAGATGATACACTCGTTCGAGGTGGCAGACCTGATGCTCCAGTACTGCGAGGAAGGACAGCTTGTGATCACCCTCTGATATCTTTTTAACCATTGGAATTAATTACGCTTCCCTATGGACAGGAAACTCCTTGAAAAAATCAAAACCGGTGAGCTGGGTTTTCACGGGATTGACGGGATGCTCGGCATCGGCAAGGCCGTCGAACTCAGGCGTTCTGCGGTTTCAGAGATGACGGGAACAAAACTCGATCACATAAGTAAATTTTCACTTGATGTCGAAACAGTTACAAAACGCAATATAGAGAATATGATCGGGGCTGTGCAGATACCCCTTGGGGTCGCAGGACCGCTCAGGGTTAATGGCGAATATGCCGGCGGCAATTACTGCATCCCGCTTGCCACTACAGAAGGCGCGCTCGTTGCAAGCGTGGACAGGGGATGCTCTGTCATCACCGCATGCGGGGGGGCAAATGTCAGGATTTTCAGGGATGAAATGACGCGGGCCCCGGTCTTTCGGGCAAAAGATGTCATCGGCGCAAAAAGCCTTGTTGACTGGGTGAGTGAGCCTGCAAATTTCCTGCGCCTTAAAGAGAAAGCTGAGGAGACCACGAATTTTGGCACTTTGCTCAGGATCGAACCTTTTGTTGCAGGAAAGAGCGTGTTCCTGCGTTTTTCATATGATACCGGGGATGCGATGGGTATGAACATGGTCACTATCGCCACAGATGTAGCTATCGATATTATTCTTTCGGAAAATGATGTCGAACTTGTCGCCCTGTCAGGCAATATGTGCACTGACAAGAAACCCGCTGGCATCAATGCCGTAAACGGCAGGGGGAAATCAGTAACATCCGATGTGATCATCAAAAAGGAAATTATTGTTGAAAAACTAAAAACCACAGCAGAAAAGATGATAGAGGTGAATTACAGGAAAAATCTTATCGGTTCTGCGCGCGCAGCATCACTCGGGTTCAATGCCCATGTGGCGAATGTGGCTGCGGCGATGTTCATTGCATGCGGGCAGGATGCAGCCCATGCAGTGGAGGCAAGCAACGCCATGACAACGATGGAGCCTGCCGGGAATGGTATTTATTGTTCTGTAACCCTGCCTTCGCTTGCCGTAGGCACAGTAGGCGGGGGAACACGTGGAGCTACCCAGCAGGAATGTCTGGGTATGCTGGGTGTAGCAGGGTCTGGCAATCCACCTGGTACAAACTCAAGGAAACTTGCCGAGATAATAGCCGCTGCCGTACTTGCTGGTGAGATCTCGCTTATCGGGGCACTGGCAGCCAGGCACCTGGCAAAAGCCCATGCAGAACTGGGTAGATGATGCTGTTTCTTATTTTCTTTCGCCTCTGATCGTTATCACTGTCTGCCTTATTGGAAGGACCTTGCCTGCTCTTTGTACAGCCCCTTCAACGATCCTTTGCAACCCGAAGCAGCATGGCACTTCCATGTTGACAAGAGTAATGCTTTTGATGTTGTTTTCCTTTAGGATTTCTGTGAGTTTATCTATGTAGAACTCGGCATCATCCAGTTTCGGACAGCCTATAATCAATGATTTCCCTGCAAGGAAATCAGAATGGAAATCCGGGTAGGCAAAAGGGACACAGTCTGCTGCCACAAGCAGTTCGGCGTCCTTGAAATAAGGTGCCTGTGGAGAAACGAGCATGAGCTGCACAGGCCACTGGCTCAGTTCAGAGCCCTGCCGCGCAGAAGGTTTTCCGGCAGTTTTCTTCTCCCCTCTATAATCCACCGCCATGCTCCCGGGGCATGCATGAGGTATTGAGTGCTGTTTTGCAGGCTTCTTTATATTGAGATGTTCTTTTACGGCTTCCTCGTCAAAATCCGGGGCATCTCTTTCGATTATCGTTATGGCGTCCTGCGGACAGTGCCCGAGGCATGCCCCAAGGCCATCGCAGAACCTGTCATCTGCAAGTTTTGCCTTCCCGTTTATGATCCTTATCGCGCCTTCGGCGCAGTTCGGTATGCATAGGCCGCATCCGTTACATTTCTCATCGTCTATCGACACTATCTTTCTTTTCATGATACATCACTGTTATATTGATTTTATATTTTATAAGCCTATTGGTTGTATATTATAAGTTATATAAGTTAATGCCTTTGAGTTATAGGTTAATTATTTATATATATGTGAGAATCAGGTAATATGCGAGAATTTCTTGACCTTGATAAAAGAGACAGGGAACTTCTATCCCTGCTTGAGCAGAACCCTGAAATATCCCAGAGCGACATGGCTGAAAAGCTAAAAATATCACAGCCTTCCGTCAGCGCCAGGATACATAAACTCAAACAAAAAGGAGCGCTTGCCCATGTCGTGGGAATGAACCTTAAAAAAGTCAATCTTTATATGGCAAAGGTCGATGCAATAGCAAGCAATACCTCATCGGTCCTTGATATATTCAAGGATTGCCCCTATTTCCTGAACGGTCTTATCGTTTCAGGAAGGCACAACCTCTGCCTCTTTTTCATCGGGGAGGATATCGCAACCCTTGAAGCCATCGTGGACGGGCACCTGCGGAACAATCCTCTTGTCAAAAGTGCAGAGGTTAGTATAGTGATAACGCCTATGAAAGACCTGATAATGCCTTTGAGGATGAACTTTAATAACAGCAACCTGCCGCCGTGCGGCAACGGGTGCAACTGCAAGGACTGCCATCACCACATATCGAACAGGTGTCTTGGATGTCCGGTGACGGATAGTTATAACGGGAAGATATGGAAGTGATTACGTTAAATTCCACCAAACACTGATTAAGAGTCCGTGGAATCATAACCTTTATCCGTTACAAAACTAATCCGCCGTTCATGCTCACAGTAATGGAGCTTTACCAGCTTCTGCCAAAAACCAACTGCAAGAAATGCGGGGAATCCACATGCATGGCATTTGCGGTCGCACTGTTATCAAGAAAAAGGAAAGTCCCGGAATGTACGCCTCTACTTGAGGAAAATTTTAAAAAACAGAGGGAGAAACTGGAAGCCCTTCTTTTGCCAACAGCAGGCGCGGAGGAAACCGGGCTGATTGTACATACCGAATTGTGTACAGGCTGCGGCAACTGCGTGGTCGCCTGCCCGGTGGATGTGGCGAACGACCCGAAAGGGGCAGCCATAGGGCGTGCTCCTTCTAACGATAAAGTAATCTTCAAAGTAGTGGAAGGAAAAGTAGTGGCTTCAAACATCAAGGAATGCAGGCGCTTCGGGAAGAGCAAGGTTCTGTGCTACGCCTGTATCGACCCCTGCCCCACAGGTGCTATCGAATTCGTATAGGTGATAAATTATGGTTACATGCACCGGATGTGCACTGCTATGCGACGATATTGAGATCGTTGTTGAGAACGGCAGGATAAAAGAAATACGGAACGCATGCAGACGCGGTACTTCAAGGATGAAGGGCTGTGTTAACAGGTTAATACCGTCCATATACCAAAAACCATCCGACATCGACAGCGCAATCAGGAAGGCGGCTGAAATATTAAAAAGTGCAAAGTCGCCCATGCTGTTTGGCTTTAGCAACTCGACATGCGAGGCCCAGGTAAGAGGCATAGGTCTTGCCAGGAAATTGAACGCCATGATTGACGATACATCTTCTTTCTGCCAGGGGATGCTGATCGAGAAGGTTCTCCAGAAAAAGTTCAGGACGTGTTCACTTGAAGATGCCAGGAACAGGGCAGACGTACTTATATACTGGGGTTCGGACGCACAGGACTCCCAGCCGCGACATCTATCGCGTTTCTCGTATTTCCCGCGCGGAGAATCAAGACAGCGCGGATATGAGGAAGACAGAATCGCCATTGCCATAGATGTGAGGGAGTCAAATACTGCGAAGATATGCAAAGGCCATTTCTACAGGATACCGCTAAAAGGCGACAGGGAATTCATACTTGCCCTTATCGATGCGCTTTCAGGGAAAGTGCCTTCCTATGATACCAAAAAAATACTGGAACTTGCAGGCATATTGAAAAAAGCCGAATTCGGGATGGTCTTTGCAGGCATAGGGCTAACGTATTCGATAAAAGAGGATACCGGTGTCCTCCTGACCCTGGGAGATTTACTCCCTAATTTCCATATCATGCCAATGGTCGGCCATTATAACATGCGCGGGTTCAATGAGAGCTTATTCAGGGAGACGGGCTTTGTGAACAGGGTAAAATTTAACGGAAATGTAATCCACGAAGATAAATATTCCATTCTGGAGATTTTAAAAGAAAAACGGACAGATGCGCTTCTTGTTATAGGTGCAGACCCGCTCTTGAGCCTTCCCGGTACTGTGGTAAAGCACCTTTCTGCTATACCTGTTATCTGCATTGATCCATGCACTACCCTGACATCAAAAATAGCGGCTGTGACCATCCCATGTGCGGTGTCGGGAGTAGAATCGGATGGCACTGCCGTAAGGATGGATGGGGAAGTTATAAAACTATCAAAGGTCGTGGAAAATAATTACGCAAGCGATGAAATAATCCTTAATAGATTGATGGAGGCGGTCTGATGGGAATGGATCTTGGCAGGTTTATAAAAAGTCCTGATTTTGAAATCAGAATCACAACGTACAGGGACATTTTCCAGGTGGAAGCGCTTGAGCATGACAGGTTCGGGGAGGAATACAAGAAGCTTTCAGCAGCTATCACGATGAGTAAAAGTGACCTGGGGAAAATGGGATTAAAATCCGGGGACAGGGTAAGGCTGACCAGCAATTCAGGCAGCGTCGTGGTGGAAGTAAAGGAGAGCAAAAGAGATGAGCCAGGGGGAATCGCCTTTATGGTGAATAGCCCCTGGTCAAATGCCATTATATCGGGTGAAACAGGGGGAAAAGGAATACCTGAATTCAAGAATATAGCTGCAAAAATATCCCTCGCAAAAGAAGAGATTACCCCGCTTGAAAAGTTAGTGCCAGGGATGCAAGCGTAAAAATTATTAGTAATAGTTGTGTTATGGCTGGTGTGATCTTATGATAGCCAAAAAAATGATCTTTTTTTCCCTGGCAATGCTGCTGGCCATATATCCGGCATCAGCAGGCGAAGTAACCCTTAACAGATGGGCACTTAACGTTATAATTCATGATAATGGAACTGTTGAAGAAATAATACAAACTGAGATCGAAAATGGCGGCTCTTCCCCGCTTGATGGTTTTTCGTTTGTGGTCCCGCCGTCAAAAATAACAGAGCCGGTAATTTCGACATTCTCTCCGAACGGGCAGAAGGTTCAACTGCAACCAGTCACAGGAGGGACAAAGGTAACTATTAATTTCAATTCAAAGCTTGAAACCGGAAAAAAATGGGATGGGCGCATCGAATTTAATGCAGATAACTGGGCAGAAAAAGTGGGGCAGGATTACTCCATTAATATTCCTGTTGAAGCGCCGCAGGCCATCATCTCAGGAAAAGATACAAGGATATCTATTCCTGCCGAGCCTGAAATCAGGAGCCAGGTATTCCTCCCGAAATCGGTGAATCCAACCTTCGTTGAACCGTCAATTGACCCGGCAACTAAAAAACCTGCCTACAAGAAATTGTTACAGTATAATAAATTCACAGGGGCAGACACAGGGGCAGACCTTATAGTGCTTACGTGGTTCAAATTGAACATCGGGGATGTGATGAGCATAAAAGCTTCTTATTCAGATGAACTGAACAGGATAGTTGAAGCAAATGGAAGATTCAAGAGGCTATCAGACAGCATTAAAACTGAGAAGACAAAAGGAAAGGACGTATCAGCTGCTGAGGCACATCTTTCAAATGCAAAGGATTACAATAACCAGGCACTTGATGAATTCTGGGGAAAAAAAGACGCTACTGCTTCGCTGGATTCTGCAAACAATGAAATGAATCAGGCGGAAAAAAGCCTTCAGGCCTCTGATAGAACTGCCACCGGACAGACGACAAAAACGCCTGAAAGCCAAAAAACCCCTGCATCAGGGGCATTACCGGTTATCGGGATATTGCTCTTCATAACACTTTTAAGAAGGAAAAAATGAACTATAATTGATGTTCAATTATTATTTATGATACTGTTTCGCAATGTTTAAATAGAGTCATCATCATCATAGCATTCAACAAGGGGACAACTGCAATATAACATACTGTAGTGTCCCTTTTTGATAAGGAGTAAAAATATGGCAAAAATAATGCATGCACAGACGGTTCTTACAATGGAAGATATTGAAGCTTTGAAACAGAAGACCGGGGAGAGCAGCACCAAAGATGCTCTTGCCAAGGCGGTCACGCATTTTCTTGAATGCGAATATACGCAGGTCGAGGATATGTGGGCTAAGAAACTTGAGAAGGTAGTAAAGCGCAAGAGGAAAGAAGAAGAGGAAATTTAAAAAACGGGTAAGGGGTTATTACATCATAGCAGCAGTCAAAGTCGCATTCTTCCTATTATAAAAAAATAGATCTTTGTATTGACTGCTGCATAAATCATTTCTTTTCTGACACTGTTGGCAAGCCTTACGGCGCGGGATAATTGTTGCAAGGAAAAGACGTGGTTTTTGTCTATAGCGTGGACAAGATAATCCGAATGTGATACATTTGCGCCTGTTTCAAGCTTTTTATAGACCCTGAAATGCGTACCAAATTTGAACCCTGTCTTTGGAACAAGCCCTCTGTTGCGCAACTCTTCATAAACCCTGTATTTTATCAAGAAATCTGATTCAATCCTGGAAGCAAGCCCTGAAAAACCAGCGAAATCCAGTTTTTCGCGATCCCGGTTTTCGATTTTCAGAATCCCGTTATTTAAAAGGTAGCATGATTCAACAAGCGATAGCTGCAGATGTCCCTCATCCATCAGTTTCCCGAAAAACCCGCTTTGCTTTAGAATTCCGGAGACTTCCGGGTCCCAGACCATACATCTGTCCTCAAGGAGAGTTGCCACTGATAATGAAGTGCCAAGTTCTAATTCGTATGAGCCCTTCGGGATAATTTTCCTGATTTCGTAGTATGTGATATCGCTTTCTTCATCCACTATTGCAAGTACAAGGCGTTTCTTCAGGTTATCGATGGTATCAAGATGTCGGTTAAGGTCGGAAAGTAAAAACGGGATTCTCTCAGAAGTCACAAGCATAAAGAACTCAGAAGGCGTCTTTCCAGGATGACCTCCCCGGGGATATATTCTGAAACCAGTTACCGAGGGCTGTATATAATAACCCCGTTCCCTCATGTCTTTATAAACAATATAAAACAGCTCAAAATTGTTAGCAAGAGCCGAGGCTTTCAGGAAAAAACGTTTAAAATCAAGTTCTTTCCCATCAAATATAACTGCTATCTTTTCCATATAGATAAGATACGCACTCTCGGCCAGGGAAAGCTCAAGGCCATCCCCCCGCGGGCGGCCGTAGAAACTTGTATTATGTAATTCCTCGGTTGCCTGCCTGCCAAGCGTTACTATATTTCCGGTCAATTCTCCCTGTAATAACATGTTTATCCTCAAAAGTCCTCGAATTCCATCTGTCCGCCGACTGAAAGATTATGCCTCCCGATCGTTCCTGATTCCATTTCAATTACATATTTGATATTTTTCATACCCTTGAATCCTGTCCAGGGATTTAACCTGAAAAGGCCTGAAATCCTCTTTTTTTCATCTAGGAAAAGAACATCAATGGGAAAACGCATGAAAAGCATGTGAATATTAACTGGAGACGGCTTGTCCAGTACGAATATCATTGCATAGTCAGGCATGATACTTTTTCGGAACATCAAACCTGAAATTTTAGCTTTTATAGAGCGGGCAAAGTCAATGTTTTTCGCTATCTCCAAACCATTATATTTTAATACGTGAAGCATTAAGAAGCTATATAACACTCTTGTGTAATATAAGAATGGAGGTATTAACCCAACAAATGAGTTCAGAAATGTGTACTGTCTGCGGACTGCCAAAAGAGCTTTGCATATGCGAAGAAGTGGCAAAAGAACAGCAGAGAATCGTCATCAAGGTAGACACGCGAAAATATAAGAAAGAAGTGACAGTGATAGAGGGTCTTAACCCGAGTGAGATAAACCTGCAGGAGCTAACAAGTTATCTCAAGTCCAAGTTCGCGTGCGGCGGTACGATAAAAGAGAATGTTATTGAACTTCAGGGAAATCATAAGAATAGGATGAAAGCTGTCCTTATCCAGAAAGGTTTCCAACCTGAACAAATAAAGGTGTAATCCTTTTTTTAATATGATCTGATAGATCTTTTTCGAGTTATTAATTTGGCTGTAAAAGAAAACAAAGGAAGTGAAGGCCACTTCCTTTAAATACTTTATTACTGGGGTTTCTCCAGCAATTTTGTCTTGGTGAGCAGTCTTCCGTCCTTTGCATGAGGCTTCCTGAGAACAGAGTCGTTCGCCTTCTCCATCTCGCGGGCTTCATCTGCAAGCCTGGCGGCTGCGCGCATGGCTTCGTGCCCGGCTGCCGCAGTAGTTGCTATCTGGTCAACCTCTTTTAATACAAAGCATGCAGGGAAATCTATCTCTGCTACTTTGGTGGCGATATGGAGGGCTGCAAGTGCTTTAGCCTTTGCATAAGGATTTACGAATCCCGCGCTTTCCACGCATTTCTCCGGTTTTCCAAGAATCTTGGGTAATGCCGGGGGCTTTGTGCCTGCTGCGACCTGGTCTATGACCATATCCATCTCGGTCTGGACAAGCCTGATAGGGCCGCATACCGATAGTACTTTGGCAGCATCGCTATTGAATGACACCATCTCAACAGGGTCGAGGAACTCCCTTTTTGCACCGATTAACGGGTCAACCGGTAGTATGATGTAGCCGAATCCTGCCTGTTCCAGCTTCTCCCTGTCTTCCTTTTTAGTCGGGCCATCTGAAACCACAATTGTCGGCGTGCCTTTCCAGACATCCCTCGCCGCTGTCGGGCCTGGTGCCATTGAATTGGGACTGATCATGACCACAAAATCCGGCCCCCATTTCTTAAAGGATTCTGTCTCGGCGGCCTCATCCTTTCCCATCTTTGCCCCTGTTCCGAATACACGTACTGCAATTCCTTCTCTTGCTGCAATCTCATCCAGTAATAAGTCTATTACCTGTGAGGTGCCAAGATTTCCAAGTTTTATAACTCCTATCTTAACGACCATATTTTATCACATGGGAGAGAATCGCATGTGTTATTTATAAGGTTTTTGAAATTGTTCTGCTATTTTGGAAGATAACAAAAATAGATTGCAAATTTTACTGCTGAATGTTTAATCAACCGTAAATCCGCACACCACGTATCATACTTTTAATTCGCGGCAGTTCAGCACGCGGCACATCAACAAGTACACGATCTTCTTGTAATTTGGTTTTCAGTATGTCAAGGAGAGTCTCTTTTTCTGGTACTTCGACTATGTTATTATTCTGATCTAGACGCATTTCTCCTAATATCAACATTCCGTGTGGGGTTTTTGCAATTATTTTAACGTTCCATGTGTTCTGTTGTGCATCAAAGTAAATATCGCCTGCTGATACTAATTCACCCATATTCTCGATAAGATATTCTTTTGCCTTTTCATAGATTTCTTTATACATATTACTCCTTCTCAATCTTGATCATCCAACAGCGAGTGGCATTCCATGCTGCATTGAATGTTTCGAGTTTGCACTTCATGAATTTTCCTTCAGATACATCAGGGTCGTGATAAACGAGTTCTTCGTCTGTAAAGCCAAGTATTACGATGAAATGACCAAAGCCACTTACGCCACCGTAAAGGTAACTTGAGTCAACCAATGCGATTACAGGCTTTCCTTCTTTTATTTCCTGTTTGAGGTCATCAATGTTTGCATTCTTAACCGATGTAGATTTCAGACCGGATTTTTGGGCGGCTGCTGATATTTGCATCGGCGTTGTACCGAGTTCAGTAGTACCGCAAGCTGCCTTTACTTCTGATTCCGTTCTTGTGACTCCAAAGAAAGCAAGAACCATGCGTAAACAAGCTGGTCCGCAGGTGTACCAATTTTCCTGCTTAAAGTATGGGAGCCTGATGTTCAAATAATCACTGAATTTAAGAAGTCACAGCAGATATTAAAACTTGTTGTATAACCTGACTTAAACTAAGTGTAATGCCCATAAACATATTGTGGCATGTTTCATGTAACAAATATTTTCTATGCAGTTAACGGGCACTAAATTTAATATGTAAATAACGTGTTTAAAGGAAATTAAGAAAGAGAAATGGAATTTAGAGATATTGCTAACTGGGATGAAAATTATATTAATGAGCTAATCGACAAAAAAGAGAAAGAAAGCGTTCAAGGCTATAAAATCAAAATTGAATAAAAGTTACACCTTATTAAATTCTATTGATAAAAAGCTGAAATGACATGATAAAACCCGACTCAATCCTGGAAATAAGTTGCGGAGACCACTCAAAGCTGTATGAGACAAAAGGCAGCGAGTGGGAGCTGTTCGTGGGCATAGACATCAATATGGATCT
Source organism: Candidatus Methanoperedens sp. (assembly GCA_012026835.1). Lineage (GTDB taxonomy): Archaea > Halobacteriota > Methanosarcinia > Methanosarcinales > Methanoperedenaceae > Methanoperedens. Next base: position 46,171 of record VEPN01000005.1, read on the forward strand.
TTGCAGGAAGGCAAAGAAACAGGGATTTGAAGTGGTTTGCTGTGATGCATTCAATCTTCCCTTCAAGCCCAAATCTTTCCAGGAAGTATATATACAATGCTTTACTGCGCTTCTTGAGAAAGAAGACCTGAGTGATGCATTCCAGAAAAGCGATTATGATGAGTTCTGTGAATTCATGGGGCATGAGATAGATTATGCCTGGCAGGTGATAGACCCGTTCTATGAATTGCTGCTTGAGTGCAAGCAGGCCAGCGACCATATAATCTGCCTCCCGTCATGCAATCTTGAAATGAACAAGTACCTTGTAAATGCTGTGAAGAACCTTCCCAGCGTTACAATAGATGTAGATTTCTCAAAACACTGGGGGGGTAGGAAAAAGGCTTGCGTGATGTATCTGGACATTGATTGCACTATATACGTATGATTTTGAAAATAAATTTTTAATGTTAAGACCTAATAATTAACATGACATTCCTTCAAGCCCGCTGTACTTGCCGACCACAGGACAGTTATAATAATTCTCAGTGCCGCAGTAGCTTTCGATCTCGGATTGCGCCGGCTTATGATACTTCGGGTCAAGCATGCAGCGTGCGTTTTTAAAGTGCTGGCATCCCATGATTTACCTCCGAATCAGGTATTGTCTGGCCGATAAATAAGCTTATTTACAAACGTTTTTACCAGTTAAAAATAATCTGGATGTCCATGGTCAGAGTCCTTGCAACCGGTACGTTCGATATCCTTCATCCAGGCCACCTGCTATTTCTTTCAGAAGCAAAGGCGCTGGGAGATGAGCTTTATGTGATAGTGGCCCGCGAGTCGATGATAAAACACAAGCCAAAGCCAATAGTTCCCGAAACTCAGAGGCTTGCCATGGTCCAGGCTCTGAGCATCGTGGATAAGGCAATGCTCGGAAGCGAAAAGGATATGTTCGAACCCCTTTACCAGATAAAACCCGATATTATAGTACTCGGTAAAAACCAGTTTTTCAACGAGAAGGAGCTTGAAGCCAGCCTTAGAAACCATAGCATAGAAGCAAAGGTGGTAAGAATACAGTCTTTTCAGGAATGCGAGCTTTGCAGCAGTGCGGCAATTATACGAAAGATACTTAAAAGGAACGGACGGGGCTGATGCAGGAATCTTTCAAGTTAAAAAAAGGTAATCCCTTCTCAGAAAGGTACTTTGCCATCTGTTGTATAGAAACGCCTGTAAACTCTGCCGCTCTGCACAGGGAAAACTCATCATCAATATATTTGTCCATAGCTATTTTCATTCGCAAGTTTTCATCATTAATTCTTACCTGCATACTTTCCATATTGATTACATTGTGACCAAATGTAATTAATCTTATAGCACCGCTTCCATGCGCCTCAGCGCTTCCCTGATACGCTCCTGCGATGTGGCGTATGAGAGCCTGATAAAATCATTTCCCGCTTTACCGAACGCCGAGCCAGGCGTAGCTGCAACGAACGCTTTATTTAGCAGGAGTTCAGCCACCTCTTCGCCGCTTCCATAACCGCTAACATCTGCAAAGGCGTAGAATGCGCCGTCCGGCATGGCACATTTGATACCGATTTTATTTAACCCTCTAACAAGCAAATCTCTTCTTGCCCTGAATTCCTTTACCATATCATCAATACATTTTTGATCGCCCTGAAGCGCTGCCAGCCCTGCATACTGGACAAAAGAAGTCGCCTGGCTCACAGAATGCGAGTGGAGCTTGAGCATCTGTTCGTAAACTTCCTTTGGAGCGCTCACGTACCCGAGCCGCCATCCTGTCATTGCATACGCTTTGGAGAAGCCATTAACTGTTATTGTTAAATCCTGCATCCCGTCAAATGAACCGATGCTAATATGTTCCCTGCCATAGATTATTTTCTCATAAATCTCATCTGATAATACCATGATATTATTATCAATAGCAAGATCCGCGATCTCTTTTAATGTCTCTTTTCCGTACACACCGCCTGTAGGATTGCACGGACTGTTAATCACTATAAGCTTTGTCTTTTTCGTTATGTATTTTCCGGGTTCAACAGGCGCAAAACCGTCATCCCTGGCAGTTTGTGCCCAGATGGTTCTTGCACCTGCAAGGTTTATGCACGGGTCATACGACACCCATGCCGGGTCAAATAATACTGCTTCATCGCCCTCCTGAAGCATTGAGAGCATGACTTCAAAAATGGCCTGTTTGGCTCCGGGAGTAATGATTATATTGCCTGGTTTAGCTTCAATATTGTTCTCTTTTTGTAATTTCTCGGCTATGGCCTTCCTCAGTTCAGGTATCCCGGGCGAAGGCGTGTAATGAGTCTCGCCGCGGTCAAGGGAGGCCTTTGCAGCGTCAATAATATGGCCAGGGGTTGTAAAATCGGGTTCACCAAGGCTGAAGCTTATTATATCCTTTCCTTTGCTTTTTAATTCGCTGGCAAGGTTTGATATCCGCAGAGTCGCCGACTCTGTGATGTTTTGCAGTCGTTTTGCGGTCATAAAGAATAATCCACAGACTCTTTCCTGATATTTAAGCCATTCTGAAAATTGATTTGGATATAATTTGGGTGTAATCTTGGAAAAACAATATTTAACGAGAACGTCTATTTAGAGTTGTAGAGGAAAATTATTTTAATTTTCAAGATTCACCACCTATCCTATCCATAAAAATCTTGTAATCCTCTACAAACTCTTTTTTTAAAGACTATTTTCATCCGCGAACTTCACAAGAGCCTCGCCAAGGGCTCTCACATATTTGGGATTAAGGTTGAACCTTCCGCGCTTCTGGCCGCTTCTTTCCTTTGCTATCTCGACATACTCCTTTTCTTCATCGAACCTGTCGCTTTTCTGCATCGATATGGTCATGAACCATCCTGAGCTCATTTTTATTTCCATGAATCCTTTTTCATCGTTCATAAATCTCGACACATCCTACAATCGCATCCACTAAAACCTTATCCCCGGTCTTTATCGTCCTCAGAGGGTCGTTCTCAACCCTGTCCACAAGCGGGATATCCGAGATTATTGCACCCACAGCAACAATTGGCTCGGCTTTTATATTAATTATTGCAGAGGGAGCAGCGCCGTTCTTCTTAAGCTGGTAAATCACGTATGAGCCTACGGTCGAACCTTTTCCACCCGGGAACACGAGGACTTTATCTTTAATGCTTTTCCCGGCAAGCTCATGGTCTTTTTCAATTACAATTCCTGTTTGTGGATCAACACTGCCAAGGAATGACAGGGGCTGGGAAGTGACAAGAGCCTCGCCTTCCGCGCATCCGCGGGAAACAATATGGGCACAAAGTTTGATCATTCAATTCAATCTCCTTATTTAAAATCTCTTTCAACTTTCGAAGGTAAATATTACACCACAAATAATACGACGAAAACATTTTTAATAGATAAGTTTATATAGAAAAACAAGGTAAAAGGCATCCTGTTGGTTATGAGGTATACTATATATTATCTAATTACTCTGGCTTTTTTTATTACCCCCGTAAGAGCGGCTGACTTTTCGAACAATGACTTTGCCCAATCTATTAACTTTACGTGGCTGCTGGTAGCGGCTTTTCTGGTATTTTTCATGCAGGTCGGGTTCGCCATGCTCGGGGCAGGTATAATACGCGTGAAGAATTCATTAAATTTTTTTACAATGATCTTTATGGATTTTTCACTCGGCGCGCTTGCGTTCTGGGCTGTTGGTTTTGCTTTGATGTTCGGGGGTTCGAACCCTTCAATCGGCCTTGACCTGGGAAATACTCTTGTGGGATACAGCGGTTTTTTGCTATCAGGCCAGGCAAATGATAACTATTCTGCCGGCTTTTTACTTTTCCAGATAATGTTTGCAGCGGCAGCCGTCTCGATAGTCGCCTGTGCTGTTGTTGAACGCCTGAAATTCAGGGCATACCTCATGTACACGCTGGCGGTAACTATGATAATTTATCCGATCTACGGGCACTGGATATGGGGAGGAGGCTGGCTTTCACAGATTGGGGTCAGGGATTTTGCAGGATCGGGCGCCGTGCATGCCGTGGGGGGGTTTGTAGCTCTTGCCGGGGCGTACCTTATCGGACCGCGCCTGGGCAAATACGATAAGGACGGGAAGCCAAATGTCATTCCGGGGCACGACATAACATACATCGTCATCGGGACTTTCATTTTGATTTTTGGATGGTTCGGCTTCAACGCGGGAAGCACGCTTGCCGCAACCGATCTCCGCATCTCTGTTATAGCCCTCAACACGTTCATGGCCGCAGCCGCGGGCGCTACTTCAGCATGCTTCCTGCTAATGAGCAAATCAGGCAAGGCTGACATCACAATGATCTGCAACGGCGCTCTTGGCGGGCTTGTTGCAATAACCGGCCCGAGCGCATATGTCGCTCCGTGGGCTGCGGTATTGATTGGATTGATCGGTGGAATAATATTCGTAAAAGCTTACTGGTTCGTGGAATGGAAGCTCAGGATAGATGACCCCGTAGGCGCTATCGCATGCCACGCGGCTAACGGCATCTGGGGGCTGCTGGCTGTAGGGATATTTGCAGACGGAACCTACCAGGGGGTAACAGGATTGATCGCCGGCAACACCAACCAGCTTTATGTCCAGTCGATCGGCGCTATAACCGCTATCGTCTGGGCGTTTGGCACAGGTTACATATTATTTTCGTTCATTGACCACACCATCGGCCTCCGGGTCAAGCCTGAACAGGAGCTCCAGGGACTCGATATTAGTGAGCACGGTATTTCGGCATATCCTGAATTTACCTCAAATACCAGAGACGGAAGGCAGCAATGAAGAAGATTGAAGCGATAATCAGGAGCGAAAAACTGGAGGCAGTAAAACAGGCTTTAGACTTGAAGGGCTTTGGAAGCATGACAGTGATAGAGGTCAAAGGCCGTGGCCAGCAGAAAGGCATCAAACAAATATGGCGCGGCAGGGAATACACTGTGGACTTCATTCCGAAAGTCAAGATCGAAATATTCACATCAAGCGATACAGCGGACGAAATTATGAAGATAATCAGGGAAAAAGCTTATTCAGGGAATATCGGAGATGGAAAGATATTCATACTTCCAGTGGAAAAAGCCGTCAGGATAAGGACAGGCGAACTTGACAGAAAAGCCCTCTGACAGTTTTATCCGAGCGGCCTTGGCTGCTTATGCCCCGGCAGCACAGGCAATTCCGCCGTATTTATCAGAAGTGGCGAATCAACTTCTTTTGCCCTTTCAAGAAGAAGTTCTTTCCCTTTCTGCGTTATGGCAAACATTGGTACCGAAGCACCGGCCTGGAGAACCGGCTTTACCAGATCACGCACTGTCCTTGAGGCGCAGCCAGTCACAATGTCCAGTAAACCAATGAATTCGCGCGCTTCATCGCACCGTATTCCCGTGAGATGCGCACCTATTAGGATCAAACTGATGTCATGTTCTTTCTCGATGTCGCGAAGTTTTCTGGCTTCATGGTGAGCCACAACGCTGACAGCGATATTCTTATATCCGAGTTCGCAGGCTTTTACGATACCCCTTGTCTGGTCGATCATTGCATTTCCCTTATCAAGAACAATGCCTCTACGCAATTCAATCCCTTTGATGATTTCACATATCGGCTCTGTCTCTATAAGCCCAGACATCAAAGCGCCCATACCCTGCACAAGTTGTGGATTGCTCGTGATCACAGTACCTGCGCCATCGCATACTGTTACTGTGGTATCGATAAGACCACGCCGAAGGGCGGTCATCATTATCTCACTTACACCAAAATTAACAAAAACGCCGTGGTCGAACTTCCTTTGCGGCGTGAACATACCGAGCTCGCGTATCCTGTATTCCATGTTCTTTTTTGCCTCCAGGGAAGTGAGTTTCTGGACATTTGCAACCTTGCTGAACACAGGGCACCAGTCTGCGACCGGCTCACCCACCTCTACTACTTTTCCGTCTTTTACCACGACACGCGTTTTTCCGAACAGTTCCATTACATGGGGCATTTGATCTCCAACTTTCTCAACATTGGAGGTATATTTGTAAACATTTCTAATAATATTTCCCCTCCATCAAGGCAAAAATCTAAACCTATTTATATTCACAGGTATAATTGTTAACAAACTTCAGAGGTGGATGAATGGATGCAAAATATATCAGTCTTGCTGTCGTAATGATAGTATCTTCACTGGTGTTGACATATAAATGGCTCACAAGGCTTGGAGATTCTGATCCTGTTATTGTCATATCAGCTATGATCCTCGCCGGTTCTCTTGCTGTTATGATACTGTTACTTGATACAAGATTAAGCAACCTTGAGGAAGCAATTAATGCAAAAGAGCGTTCCCTCAGGATCAATATCAAAGGTGTCGAGGAGAATCTTGAGAAAAAGATGGATGCAATGGCAGAGAGTACCAGTAATTCGATAGGTGAATTTTCTAAGAGGATATACCGCTAAAGTGCATTCTCTATTAATCGGATTATCCGATTCATCATATCGCTGGCCTCATCTGTGGTTCGTATCCTTCTGATATCCACGCGTCCGCTCTGGTATATCATCACGCTTCTTCCTTCCAGTTCAAAACGTGCAACACCGAGATTTATTGAACATTTCAGCTCTTTTGCGTTGATATTTCGCAGAATGCCACATAGTTTCTCTATGCTCACTTTTTTTCCGATATGGCATTCAGCTATATACCTTGTCGGGTCTTCGATGCATGGGCGGGATAGCCTGATGTCCATGATGCTAATATGAGATATAAGAACTAAAGGTTTCTTTACACAAGCATGAATTTTACGCCGGCAATGACAAGAACTACTGCAAGCAGGCTGTACAGGGTGGAATTCGCAAATCCCTGGCTGCCCAGCCTTGAGCCGATTATGCCCCCGAGTATTGCGGCAAATGCCAACGGATAGATGGCATCAGGCAGGGATTTCACGCTTGCCAGATGCCCTGCAATGCCTGCCATTGAGTTCACGAGGATAAAAGCAGCAGAGACCCCGGCGGTCTGCTTCGTCTTTGTCCAGCCCATGAACAGGAGCAGAGGGCTCAGGAAGATACCCCCTCCCACGCCGACCGCTCCCGATAATAGTCCGATCCCCGCCCCGGAAAAAACAGCACATGGGATAGAAAGAGGTTTGACTGGATCTATGACTGCCGATTGCCTGCTTTGAAAAAGCCGATACGCTGCGAACAACAGAATAATGCCAACGGCCTGTCTGTAGAAAGAGCCCGGTATGGATAAAGTCCCTCCGATAAATGCAAAAGGAATCGAACTCACAGCAAAAGGCCAGAAGATATTCCACGAGAAATACCCGGCCCGGTGGAATTGCACGGCGGCGATGGATGCGACAAGAATGTTAAGCATGAGAGCTGCAGGTTTCATTACTTCAGGGGCAAGTCCGAATAATGCCATTGCCGCCAGATAACCTGAAGCTCCGGCATGTCCAACTGATGAGTAGAGCAGCCCTGCCACGAATATAAGGATGAATAGAAAAATTATGTCATCCATATAGCCGGCTAAGCGAACTCCCTTTCGATATTGTCCAGCAATAAATTTAAAAGAGCTTGCGTTTTCGCAACGTTGCTTCTCTGCGATACGATTTCCTCAGGTTTCTGAATGTATTTCCCGTCCACGATATCATCTTTGCAATTCCGGAGCATGCTGTTGATGCTCTCAATAGAATATTCGATATGGAATTGCAATCCTATTACGCGCCCATACTCAAATGCCTGATTTGCGCATCCCTCGCTTTCGGCTGTTCGTATAGCGCCGGGAGGTATCCTGAATGTATCGCCATGCCACTGGAAAACAATGAATTTTTCCGGAAAGCTGTGAAAGACAGGGGAGCTTCTTGCTTCTTCTGTGAGTTTCACGGGGTGCCACCCGATTTCCTTGTATTTGTTTTTGCTGACCCTGCCTCCAAGGACATCGGCGGCCAGTTGGGAGCCAAGGCATACTCCCAGGACAATTTTTTTGCCAGCAATAGCCTCGGCGATAAAATCCTTCTCAGGCGCAAGCCAGGGATATTTTTCTTCTTCGTAGATGTTCATCGAGCCGCCCATAATGACCAGCCAGTCAAAATCGTCAATATCGGGGAGTTCTTCTTTGTTGAAGAGCAATGTTCTTGTGATGCTGTGGCCTCTGTTCTTTGCCCATACTTCGATGTTTGCTAGGCCTTCGAAGGGTTCGTGTTCAAGGGAATGGAGCCTCATTTTCTACATGTCCTCCGATTGAGGGTGATATTTGTCCAAAAATTGACCAAAAGCAAAAAGTGCATTATCTATTTCTTTCAATCGTGATACAATATCTGATGTATCATTTTTATTTTCCGGGTTAATTTCTGCGGATTTAACGATATCGAAAAAGAATTCCTTATATTTAGTGTAACCATTCCAACCCTCTAAAACTTTGTTTTTCTCATTTAGAACTGTGAATGCGCGATAAACATACCTATCTGCAATAGGATATTCAACTGGGCGAGCAATATGAAAAAGAAATACTTGCCAAACGAATCCTGTTGGAAAAATATCACGCGTTTTTTTAAAAAAATCGCTTTCAGAGATTTTCCTTTTCCTGAAGTTATTAATATCGCCCATTTTTTCCAAAACACGCAAGACTTTTTCATTTTCTCTTCTTGTATTGCCAATTTTTTCTGTTAACCGCAATGGATCTTTCCAGCGTAACAGTCTTTTTACATTATCTTCAGTCAAATCGTTTTTAAGATTTAACTCATTGATATAAGAAATTTTATTATCAGAATCAAAAATCTTCACATTATCACCCGGATAAAATTGTTTCCAAAACTTGATAAATTCCTTGACGTTATTTAAATTGAACTCACAAAACTTGCTTTTATCTAAAATGAACATCAACATCACCATTATTTCATACCATTTTTTTCCCTAATAATTTTTGACCAGCACTTCCAGAGACTTTTTTATGCCAAGCCATTTGCAAAAGATGCCTCTGCAATATTTTTATAGCATGCAATCTTCTTTGCTTCTTCATAACCCAGGATGTCCGCAAGCTCATCAAACGAAAGTTTTCCTTCAATATAGCATTTTGCTATTAACTTCTGAATCTCATTCATACCAATTCAAATATAGTCAGATATCATTCTTTATTAAACCTATACGTATGAAGTATATCCTCAGCCCTCATAATGCCTATTTTCTCGCCATTCTCAATCACTGCTATATGGGAAACTTTGCAGCGCTCGAACATCGCAATGGCATCCATAAGCCACTTATCCGAATCTATTGTTATCTCTGGTGAGTGCATTACTTCTTCTGCTGCAATGTCAATGCTGACTTCGGCAGCCACTCTGCCCATGATATCTTCCACTGAGATAATGCCAGCAATCCTGCCATTTTTCGTGATCAGTACGCTTGATATTTTATTCTTCTTCATGAGCTTCGCAGCCTCAATGAGTTTTGTTCCGGCGGGAACTACCACCGGATTTTTCAGGAGGATATGACTTATTTTGGACATTATTATGTAACCTCTTTATCATCAGTAAAAACCGCGAGAACACGGATGGCACGGATGCGCACAGATTTTCACGGTATTTTTAATCCATGTCGATCCGTGTAATCCGCGCCATCTGTGTTCCACTTCAAGTTACTGCTTCTCACCTGACCCTGGCCTTCGGCTCGCATACAATATTCTTCTTCGGGCATCCCCGCGCGCATGCGCCGCAGCCGATGCAGTTCTCCGGATGTGCCACTGTCATTACCTTTGCCCCGCAAAGGTCATCGGCATTCGGATGATCTATGTACTCGAAAACGCCGCGGCCGCATGTCTTGAAACATTTTCCGCAGCAACCGCAGTCGTTGATATTGCTTCTTACCACAAAGGCGGGCGTCCAGCTTCCGCCAGATGCGGTTATCCCGGTTATGTATTCCATGTTTCAACCTCACTGGTGAAGCTTGTCGGGGTCATACTTATGCCCGAGGATCGCGTTCGTCATCTGGTCAAGCAGGTATATCGAGCCTTTGTAGCCCATGATGGAATATCTGTAAACTCCGACACGATCATACACAGGGAACCCGAAGCGCACAAGCGGAACACCTTCATCATCCGCTATGTCCTTGCCCTTTGAATTTCCAAGTATCAGTTCTGCACGGTAGGTTTTTATAGATTCATGGAATTCATACAGGTCAGTGCCTTCAAGGATCTGCGTATCTGTCTTATATTCGGTATTTACCGCCTTTATATCAGGCGCAAAGTCCTTTTGCTTCGTGGCTGTCATCGCAACTGTAGGATTCATTCCTGCTTCCGCGCAGAACCGCACGATTGCAGACACAAGATCAGGGTCTCCGAATATCGCGACCTTGCGGCCGAACATATAGTGATGTACATCAACAATACTATCTATCAGGCGCCCGCGCTCCCTGATAATCTCATCCGGGATCGAAGCGCCGCTTAACATACCAATGTTCTGCACGAACCTGTCAGTGTTTGCAATGCCTATGGGTGCTGGAGCAATCACAGCAGGCACATTGAACTTGTTCTGGAGATACGTTGCGGCAGAACCTGCTGCCCTGCATATTGCGATAGTTCCCAGTGAATTTGCCGAATCGATGATATCAGAAGGCTGCGCTCCACCATCAGGAAGCAGGGGCTTGTGACCGCCTGGCATGATAGGTGTATCAAGGGTCTCCGAAATATCGGACAGGAATATGTTCTTCACTTTCATGATGCGAAGCATGTTCTTTATCTCCCTGATATCCCCAGGGTTTATTATGCCTGTGATAAAATTTATTTTTTTATTGGGTTCACCCTTTACAGCCAGTGTTTCCACAAGAGTCCGCATCGCATTATCATATCCTGTGAGATGGGTTCCAACATAGCTTGGAGTGGATGCGGGGATTATCTTCACGGCATCGCCCGGGGGAAGAGCCTTCTTTGAGATAAGCTTCACATCATCGCCTATTGTCTCGCTCATGCAGGTTGTGCATATGCCGATAAGGGCTGGATTCATACGCGACTTCACGTTCTTTATCGCCTCTGTCAGGTTCTTTGCCCCACCATAGACGGCAGCATCTTCTGCAAGAGAGGAAACTGCTACTTCCGCTGATTCCCTGAAATGCCGTGCGATATTGTAGCGGGGGTACGTGCTGCATCCCTGGGAACCGTGGACAAGCGGAACGCAACCGTGAACTCCCATGTAGGCGAGAATGGCGCCCATTGGCTGACACATCTTGGGTGGGTTGATAGCTACATTTCGTGCCATTTACTTCGCCTCCAGAGGCTGGTTAATAAATTTCCACACAGGGCTGTTCACCGCAACATCAATGTCCTTTGCGAAATTCACGAATCCCTCAAAGCCTGCATATGGTCCTTCTTCGTAAGAATGACCGTTGATAAAGGGAATGCCAAGCTTGTATGTCAGGTATTTCTCTTTCAGGCCGCCTATAAAGAAATCAGGCTTAAGTTTGATAAGGTATTCTTCGATCTCAAGCGCATTGGGATTATCTATGCAGACATGCCCTGGGTTTGCCTTTTCCATTATTTTTTCATAGTCGTCCTTGTGACCAAACGTTGTAGCCGTAAGGATCGTTTCGATTCCAAGCTCCCGCATTGGCCCCATCCAGTGCCAGGCGCGCGGAGCTCCCTGATATATGAAGCACTTCTTATCTTCAAGCTTCTTTCTATATTGATCGATCTTGGACTGGTACTTCGCAAGCTCTTCTGCTATTACCTTTTCTGCATTCTCTTCAAGGTGGAAGAATTTCCCCACGTCGCGAAGCGCTTGTGCAGTTTGAGCCATGCCAAACAGGGACACGTTGATATACGGGACACCGTACTTGTCCTGTATCATCTTTGCAATATAGGTTGATGATCTCTGGCACTGCACAATATTCAGCTTCGCCCTGTGCATGGGGGGTATGTCATGATAAGAGGCATTTCCTGTAAATACCGAGAGAACTCTTATGCCCATTCTCTCAAACAGCGGTTTGACTATCCATGCATCCCCGTCAATATTGAATTCACCAATTATGCACATATCATAGGGCGTAGTTGTTCCGGGTTCCTCAGTTCCCACCACCTTCTCGAACAGCGTGCGGTTGGCAATATGATGCCCAAGAGACTGGCTCACGCCCCTGAAACCTTCGCAGTGGAAGGGAACTACGGGTATCCCGATTTTTTCCTGCGCCTGTCTGCATATCGCCTCTGTATCATCACCAATAAGCCCAACCACGCATGTTGAATAAACGAACACGGCTTTGCCTTCGGGGAATAGTTCATGCGATTCAATTATCGAGTTGTAGAGCTTTTTTGCCCCTCCGTATATCACGCTGTCTTCGGCCAAGTCTGTACTGAAGCAGTATTTCCTGTGGAGCTTCACATCCGAAAGATTCCTGCGCGTACCCCATGTATAATAGGCGCATCCTATGGGGCCGTGTATAAGCTGGATGACGTCCTTCACGGGACCGCCTACCACACCCCTGCACCCCGCGAACGTACAGCCGCGCTCGGTCAAGTCTCCCGGCACTGTCTGGACATTGCACATTGGCAATATCATGTTGCCGGGTTCATGACATACGATGTGCGGCTGGCGCTGCGGTATCGGTATATCGCATTCCGGTAATATTGTCGTCATTTTATACTCCGTTATTACTTAATTGCCTGTTCTCCGTTCTCGCCTGTTCTAACTCTCACGGCATCTTCCACGGGGCATACGAAAATCCTGCCATCCCCAATGTGGCCGCTCTGATTTGTCCTGATTATGGTCTCAACCACTTTCGGAACATCCTCATCCTCGGCCACTACATATATTATCCTCTTCGGGACAAAGCGCATGCGTGTGCCTGTATTTTTTTCTTCCACCTCTGTAAGTGCCGGATCAAGTTCATAATTCCAGCCCGGCAGCCCCTTTTGCTTGCCTCTGCCTTCCACACTTACCATTGTAATGGCAGGGATACCAATCCCCAGAAGACCCGCCTTGGTCTCCTGTAACCTGTGTCTTCGTATTATGGCGATAACTTCCTTCATGATATCTCCTATAATCCCGGCGCGCCTGTCCTTACGGTGTAAGCTTCTGAAACATCGGTAACGAATATCTTGCCGTCGCCGATATTCCCGGTGCGTGCGCTGTTCTGGATGACGTTCACGGCCTTTGGGACGTCCGTGTCCTCCACGACCAGCATCAGCATCACCTTGGGCAGTTCATCGTAACATACCGTCCCTACCCTGATGCCCTTCTGCTTGCCGCGCCCGAAAACGTTCATTTTCGTGAGTGAATAGAAACCCTCTTTTTCCAGACGTTCTACGACCTTCTCTTCCTTATTTGGCCTGATTATTGCACGAATCATCTTCATGTTCTCACCTTTCCACAATACCGAATTCTACCATCATATCCTCAAGCTCCTGCATCGCCATTGGTTTTGGTATCACGAAATCCCTGTTCCCTATGATGTTCTTCGCCAGAGACCTGTAAACCTCAGCCTGCTTGCATGCAGGATCAAAATCTATCACCGTCTTCCTGTTGATCTCCGCGCGCTGGACCATATTGTCCCTCGGCACGAACTGTATCAACCGGGAACCGATTTTCTTTGAGAATTCGATGAGCAGCTCCAGTTCATTGTCCACGTTTCGGGAGTTGCAAATTATGCCACCCAGACGGGCGTCACCGTTTTCGGCAAACTTCACTATACCCTTGCAGATATTGTTGGCAGCGTAGAGAGCCATGAGTTCTCCGCTTGCCACGATGTATATCTCCCTGGCATAACCTTCCCGTATGGGCATGGCAAAGCCGCCGCAGACAACGTCACCGAGCACATCGTAGAAGACGAAGTCAAATTCTTCGTTGTAAGCACCGAGTTCTTCAAGGAGCTTTATGGCCGTAATTACACCTCTTCCTGCACAGCCAACGCCCGGTTCGGGACCGCCTGCCTCCACGCACTTTATTCCACCAAAACCTGTGTGTCGGACAACATCGAGAGTCACACCCCCGGTGCCGTTATCCCGCATGGTATCAAGCACGGTCGCCTGTGCTTTTCCTCCAAGCAGCATCCTTGTTGAGTCTGCCTTTGGGTCGCAGCCTATCTGCATCACCCGCTTACCCATCGAAGCAAGTGCAGCGGTAAGGTTCTGTGTTGTTGTGGACTTACCGATCCCACCTTTTCCATAGATTGCTATTTGTCTCATTTTCTCCTCTTATAAGGTAAACGACAGCCTACTGGAGGTTTAATAATATATAAACTTTATCAATAGATAAAAGTTTTTTACGATAATTTTAAATAATATTAAATCGCCAGTAGATAGCCGTATGCCTATATGGCAAAACAGGAGGAAAAATCAGATGATATCAAGAAATTCGATGTACTGGTCAGTGATAATGCTTCTCTTGCTGCTTCCTGCAACTGCTCTGGCAGCAGAAGAATCCAGGGTAGATTCAGGCGACACTGCATGGATTCTTATAAGCTCAGCGCTCGTAATGATAATGACCCCTGCACTGGGCTTATTCTATGGCGGCATGGTGAGAAAGAAAAATGCGCTCTCGACTATAATGTTCAGCTTTGCGATCCTTGCATTAATAAGCGTTCAGTGGGTGCTTTACGGCTACAGCCTTGCTTTTGGACCTGATATCGGAGGCGTAATCGGGAACCTCAACTGGCTCGGACTTAACGGCGTAGGCCAGGAGCCCAATGCAGGTTACGCAGCGACCATTCCTGCACTGGCATACATGATATTCCAGGCGATGTTTGCCATAATCACGGTTGCGCTCATTTCAGGTGCATTCGTGGAGCGTATAAACTTCAAGGCCTTCATGGTGTTCTCCCTGCTATGGGCGACTCTTGTATATGACCCGATAGCGCACTGGGTCTGGGGTACAGGGGGCTGGCTTCGCAATCTTGGTGCGCTGGATTTTGCAGGTGGAACCGTTGTACACATAAGCTCAGGCGTATCAGCTCTTGCAATCGCCTTTGTGATTGGCAAACGCAGGGGATTCGGGAAACAGGCCATGGAACCGCACAACATACCCATGGTCGTTCTTGGCGCAGCCCTTCTCTGGTTTGGCTGGTTCGGGTTCAACGGCGGAAGCGCAGTGGCAAGCAATGGGCTTGCAGCAAGCGCCTTTGTCGTAACCAACACAGCCGCAGCCGCAGCAGCGCTGATGTGGACACTGCTAAGCTGGTACCATAAGAGACCAAGCGTTCTCGGTGCAGCGACAGGCGGTGTCGTGG
Organism: Candidatus Methanoperedens sp.; assembly: GCA_012026835.1. GTDB lineage: Archaea > Halobacteriota > Methanosarcinia > Methanosarcinales > Methanoperedenaceae > Methanoperedens. The sequence goes on from VEPN01000005.1 coordinate 61,328, forward strand.
GCCTTGTAGCAATCACGCCTGCTTCTGGTTTCGTTACCCCGCTGGCTGCGATAGTAATAGGTGCGGTGGCAGCGGTCATCAGTTACTATGCCATGCTCTTTCGAAGCAGGCAGAACGTGGATGATTCCCTTGATGTCTGGGCATGTCACGGCCTGGGCGGGACCTGGGGTGCCATAGCCACAGGTATATTTGCTACTGTTGCAGTAAATCCTGCAGGTGCGAACGGCCTGCTCTATGGCAACCCGGGACAGTTCGTAACACAGATAATTGCAGTTGGTGTGATATGGATATACGCTTTTGTCGTGACATTCGTACTGGCAAAGCTCATAGATGCAACAATCGGTTTGAGAGTACACGACGAGGAAGAAGCGGTCGGGCTGGATATTTCCCAGCATGCTGAGAAAGCTTACGCGTGAGGTGAACAGGATGAAGAAGATAGAGGCAATAATAAGACCTGAAGACCTTGACGGGGTTAGAGTGTCCCTTCAAGAGAAAGGTATCGTTGGTATGACGGTCGAAGAAGTGCAGGGACGCGGACGCCAGAAAGGCGTCTGCCTGCAGTGGCGTGCAGGCGAATACTGTGTAGAGTTCCTGCCAAAGGTCAGGATGGATATAATCGTGGACGATAAAGATGTAGACATCGCGATAGACGCTGTCATCAGGGCCGCGAGAACAGGCAAGAACGGTGATGGTAAGATATTCATATATCCTGTTGAAGATATCGTGCGTATCAGCACAGGAGAGCGCGGGAAGGAGGCTATCTAAATTTTTTGATGAATAGATAAAAACTTTTTTATTTCACAAATTATTTATAGAACCACAAACACTTAGAATTACCTTTACATTGGAGGTAATTCATTATGGCAGGGCAATTAAGTGGACAGCCTATTATTATATTAGATAAAGACAAAACAAGGACGCAGGGAAGAGAAGCGCTCAATTTCAATATCACGGCGGCAAAAGCAATAGCAGATGCAGTAAGGACAACGCTCGGCCCGAGAGGCATGGACAAGATGCTTGTAAATCCTGTCGGAGACATGGTCATTACAAATGATGGTGCAACAATTTTAAGGGAAATGGATATAAAACACCCGGCTGCCAAGATGATGGTTGAGATTTCCCGTACGCAGGAAGATAAAGCCGGGGACGGAACCACAAGCGCAGTCGTTCTTGCGGGAGAGCTTCTCAACAAAGCCAGGATGCTGATAGAGCAGGATGTCCATCCGACAACGATTACGAGGGGCTACAGTCTTGCTTCGGTAAAAGCTCTTGAGATTCTTGATGAACTGGCCATTGATGCCACAGATGACGTTCTTGAAAATATCGCAAGGACTGCACTCACAGGAAAAAGCGCAGATCTCGCGCTTGAACCGCTTGTCCAATTATGCGTAAAGACCGCCCAGTCTATCAAAGAAGGCGGAAAGGTGAATGTAAAGGACAATATCAACATCATCCACCAGCGCGGTGGAAGCATCAAAGATACAAAATTCATTCATGGGATCGTGATAGATAAGTCAAGGGCCCATAAAAACATGCCCAAGAAAGTCGAGAACGCAAAGATCGCGATACTCGATACCGGCATCGAAGTCGAGAAAACAAAATCCAAGTCCAAGCTCCAGATATCATCGGCTGATATGCTTACAGAAGCACGGCTTGAGGAGAGCAAGCTTGTGGAGGAGAAGGTGGAAGCGCTTGCAAAAAGCGGCGTAAACGTCATATTCACGGAAAAAGGCATAGACGACATAGGGATGCATTACCTTACAAAGAAAGGCCTGTTTGCAGTGCGAAGATGCAAGGACGAAGAAATCAAGAAACTGGTAAAAGCAACAGGCGCCCGCGTCGTATCAAAAGTTGACGGCGTGGAAGAAGAAGACCTCGGCAAAGCGGAACTTGTCGAGGAGCGCGGTGTTGGCAACTACAAGATGGTTTATGTGGAAGGCTGTGCAAATCCCAAAGCCGTATCCATACTGATCTACAGCGGTGCAGAGCACGTAGCAGAAGAAGTCGAGCGTGCGCTTGATGATGCGCTGCGCGTGGTAGGTGATGTAATAGAGGACCGCAAGATAGTGGCAGGTGGCGGCTCACCAGAAATCGAGCTTGCAATGAGATTACGGAATTATGCGACCACGCTTTCGGGGAGGGAACAGCTTGCAGTATCGGCCTATGCAGATGCGCTTGAGGAAATACCCAAAGGCATTGCTGAGAATGCGGGACTTGATACCATTAACACCATTGTGGATTTGCGGAAAATACACAGCGAAGGAAAGACAACCGAGGGCCTGAATGTTTTCACAGGTAGAACCGATGATATGCTGGAGCTGGGAATAGTCGAGCCATTACGTGTAAAGACACAGATCATAAAATCAGCAACAGATGCGGCCAATATGATATTGCGTATCGATGATATCCTGATGGCGAAAGAAACAGGCATGATGGACGTCAAACCCGAACATACGGCAAATTATTATGACGGAATGGCCCCTCCTGAACACGATGATGAATGATCAATAGATCAAAATGCAAAACCCGGCGCCTGCCGGGTTGTTAATTCAGCATTTCAGATATTTATTCGGAATTTAATCATGGGGTTATCTGATGGCAAATAAACAAGGTAAAAATCTGGAAGAAGCGCAAACTAAGGAAAGTGAAACTTCCGATCATGAAGGTGAAGAGATAAAAGAACAGGAACCGTGTAAAGAAGAGCTCGTAAAAGAATTTGAGACTATTAAAAAACAACTCGCTGAGGAAAAAGACAGATTTCTTCGCCTTAACGCGGAGTTCGATAATTTCAGGAAAAGGACACAGAAAGAAAAAGAAGAATTCACCAAATATGCGAATGAAAAATTAATACTTGAACTTATAGACGTATTCGAGGCCCTTGAGAGAGGATTAGAAAATGCCAGGAAGCCAGACAATAAAGATAAATTGATAGAAGGCATAGAACTTGTATATAAGCAGTTCAAAAACGTCCTTGAGAAAAATGGTCTTGTCCCTATCAAGGCTGTGGGGGAAAAATTCGACCACAACAGGCATGAGGCTATGATGCAGACGCTCACGGACGACTATGAAGAAGATACAATACTTGAAGAATTTGCGAGGGGTTATATGTTGAACAGTAAGGTCATTCGTTATTCTAAAGTAAGAGTATCGAAAAAGAAAGAAACTGAGGAAGAAAATGAGGTGAAATAATGGCTAAGATAATAGGAATAGACTTGGGTACGAGCAACTCGGCCGCTGCAGTAATGCAGGGAACAAGGCCTGTAATAATACCGAGCGCTGAAGGAATATCCCTCGGAGGGAAGGCTTTCCCTTCGTATGTGGCATTCACAAAAGACGGCCAGAGGCTCGTCGGGGAGCCTGCAAGAAGACAGGCTGTAACAAATCCTGAAGGCACGGCTTTCGCTTTCAAGAGAAAAATGGGGACGGATTTCAAATACAACCTGCGCGGGAAGGAATACAGACCGCAGGAGCTTTCAGCTTTTCTCCTGCAAAAGATAAAACAGGATGCTGAAGCTTTTCTTGGCGACAAGGTCGAAAAAGCAGTGATCACTGTGCCTGCATATTTCAACGATAACCAGAGACAGGCCACCAAGGATGCCGGGGAGATAGCGGGACTTGAAGTTGTAAGGATAATCAACGAACCCACAGCAGCATCCCTTGCGTATGGTCTTGATAAAGCAGGGGACCAGAAGATCCTTGTATTCGACCTTGGAGGAGGTACTCTTGATGTGACCATAATGGAGATGGGAGGCGGGGTTTTCGAGGTCAAATCCACGGCGGGCGACACGCAGCTTGGCGGCACAGACATGGATAACAGGCTTGTGGATTACATAGCCGAGGAATTCAAGAAAGAACACGGTATCGACCTTCGAAAAGACAGGGTTGCGAACCAGAGGTTGCGTGATGCCGCAGAAAAGGCAAAGATCGAACTCTCTACGACGCTCACAACTGAGATTAACCAGCCCTTCATAACAGCGGATGCATCGGGGCCAAAGCACCTGACAATGACCCTGACAAGAGCAAAACTTGAGGAGGTCATACGCCCTGTTATAGACAGATGCAAGGCGCCTCTTGAGCAGGCATTATCTGATGCCAAGCTGACTCCAAATGACATTAATAAAATAATCCTGGTAGGCGGGCCGACCCGGATGCCCATAGTACAGAAATTCGTTGAAGATTATGTGGGAAAGAAAGTGGAAGGGGGTGTTGACCCGATGGAATGCGTTGCCATGGGCGCAGCGATACAGGCAGGCGTGCTGACAGGCGAGGTAAAGGATATCCTGCTGCTTGACGTTACACCTCTCACCCTGGGAATCGAGACCCTGGGACATGTCATGACAAAGCTCATAGACAGGAATACCACAATACCCACAAGGAAAAGCCAGATATTCTCGACTGCTGCCGATAGCCAGACAACCGTTGAAATTCATGTACTTCAGGGAGAGAGGGCTATGGCATATGACAATGTTACCCTCGGAAGGTTCAACCTTGTCGGGATACCGCCCGCGCCGCGAGGAATCCCACAGATAGAGGTTACATTTGATATCGATGCGAACGGAATATTGCATGTTACAGCAAAAGACTTAGGCACTGGAAAAGAACAGAAGATGACCATAACAGCGCCGCTCAAAATGGCTTCGGATGAGATTGACAGGAAGATAAAGGATGCAGAGAAATATGCCGAAGAGGACAGGAAGAGAAAGGAGAAAGTCGAGGTGACCAACCAGGCTGATACGCTGATATACTCGACCGAGAAGACGCTCAGGGAGCTTGGCGACAAGGTCTCAGGCGACCAGAAGGCAAAGGTCGAAAATGCTGTGGCAAATTTAAGGGATGCAATGAAAAGTGATGATGCGGGCAGGATAAAGGCTGCAATCGAGGATCTCACAAAAGAGATGCATGCGATAAGCACGATACTATACCAGCAGCAGGCTCAGCAGCAACAGGGGCAGCCGGGCGCACAGGCCGGACAGGCCGGACAGCAGGAGCCAGCCGGGGAAGAGAAGAAAGATGAGAAAGTGACGGACGCGGAATATAAGGTTGTGGACGACGACAAGAAATAACGACTTCTCACAACAGGAGAAGGAGTATGCATGCATACCCTTCTCCTGGCGCTTGTCCAGCAATCGGACATATCTTTTTTACTTTGGAAGTCATTAAGATTCTAAATTATGGCTACTAAACGCGACTATTACGAGATTCTCGGTGTGGACAAAAAAGCATCACCAGACGATATAAAATCAGCATATCGTAAACTTGCGATGCAGTACCATCCCGACAGGAACAAAGCCCCTGATGCCGAGGAGAAGTTCAAGGAGATTTCAGAGGCATACGCTGTGCTGTCTGACCAGAACAAACGCCAGCAGTACGACCAGTTCGGCCATGCGGGCATAGATATGAGGTATTCACAGGAGGATATCTTCAGGGGGGTGGACTTTGAGGATATTCTCAGGGATTTCGGGGCTGGTGGATTTGGTTTTGGCCGGGGGGGAGGCGGTGGCGGGATTTTTGATATATTCTTCGGGGGGGAAAGAAGACGTGAAGGACCAAGGCGCGGCTCGGATATACTTTACGAATTAGCGGTAAATTTTGAGGATGCTGCATTCGGGAAAACCATTGACCTGGAAATCCCAAGGACTGAGAAATGCGATGTATGCAATGGGAGTGGTGCAAAGCCCGGAACATCTTCCAGAACATGCCCTACATGCCGAGGAACGGGCCAGGTGAGCAGGACACAGAACACGCCTTTTGGAAGGTTCATGACCACCTCCACCTGCGGGACTTGCCGCGGGAATGGTCAGATAATCGATTCGCCATGCACAAACTGCCACGGCTCAGGCACGGTCCAGAGAAGGCGCAAGCTTGAGGTAAAAATCCCTGCCGGTGTAGATACGGGCTCAAGGCTAAGGGTGGCAGGGGAAGGGGAAGCCGGAGAGAAAGGCGGGCCCCCCGGCGACCTGTATGTGCAAATATATGTCAAGCCCCACACCATCTTCACACGCCATGAAAATGATATTATTATGGAGAAAAATATCAGTTTCACTCAGGCTGCCCTCGGAGATGAGATCATTGTTCCTACCCTGGACGGTAAGGCCAAGATGAAAATCCCGCCCGGTACCCAGAACGGCGAGATTTTCCGCCTGCGGGGTAAAGGTTTTCCAAGCCTTCACATATCGGGAAAGGGGGATGAACTTGTGAGGATAAAGGTTGAAGTCCCGACAAAGCTGAACGACAGGCAAAAACAGTTGCTTCGTGAATTTGCAGAGGCAAGCGGCGAGAAGGTGAAAAGCAGGGGCTTCTTCGGGTGAGTATATCATTAAAAATAAGAAAAATCCACCGGATAATTAACCGGTGGCTTGATGCTCTTTTAGTTTTCCAATTTTTTTTGAGATCTATGCTATCGAAACTTCAAGACTAAGGCGAACTTAACGATTTCAGGTATTCTACCAGGTCATCCTTTTCCTGGTCACTCAACTTCAGGTCAAAGAACTTGTTGTAATGGTTCACGACATCCAGCAGGGTTGCGAAACGACCGTCGTGGTAGAAGCGGCCTTTATTCTCTGGTTTCATGAACAGGCCGTTTTCTCGTACAAATATGCCGCCCAGGTTCATAGTCTTATAGACCCCATCCGGAGCCCTATCTGCCTGGAAGCTGTCGATACCAATCTCAGATGGTTTATGCAGATTCCAGCCGGGTTCAGTCCAGAGTGGCTCTACGTGACAGTTGTTACACTGAGCCTTCCCGCTGAAGAGTTCATCACCGCGTTCAGCCGCTTCCTGATCAAAGTCTACACCTGGTTGAGGCGTTGGCGATGGAAGAGCAAGCTGATAGAATTGGAGTGCCGGAAGTTTCGAGGTGATCATATCCTCATCAGGATCGGTTTGTACGTGCCCGAATTTATTGGCAGCAGCTATGGGGAATTTCGTTGCATCATCAAGCCTGGGATCAAAGAATGTCCCTTTCCCATGCATTTCAAGATTTGCAACAAAGGCATTCCAGTACGGGACACTGCCCCATGCACCTGTCCACGTATGCTGGTTGAATCCTGCCAGTCCATAAGCGTTCGGAAGCAATGTAGCGCCAGATACATTTGTCCCGGTTACAACGCCGTCAGTAACTTGTTGTGGATTAAATGCCTTGCCGTCAAGGAATAGCTCGGCATCGAATTTCCCGGGCCCCCAGCTGTTCAATACAGTCCTGACAGTGGTTTCATCTGTGCCAAGAAGATCCGCAACAGGCTTCAGGTTGGGGGAAAGACTTACTATTGCCCCTACATTCAGGTCGCGGTTCGCCCAGCCGTCAAGACGGTGGCCGACCCCGAAAGCCAGCGAGTTATCGACTGTGGAATGGCATAAAGCGCATGTAATGCCCATCGTTGTAAGAGTTCCATTATTATCAAATGTGCCATTAACCCCCACTACGGCATTGAGTTTAAGAAGTGCAAGCGTTGTAGCCGGGTCATCAAGATTTACTTTACCCTTCTTGAGGTCTCTTACAAGCTTGTTGGGAAGAGCATCGACATCAACTTTCAGGCCCACAGCCAGGGCGGTCTTCGGGCTGACGCCAGGCCCGACACCTCCGAAATTTTCGCCTGCAATAGCCTTATGGAGTTGAAGCGTATCTCCCCAGAACGCCTCATCACCGAAGGTATCGAAGCGGAAGATCTGCCTGCCTTCCATGACCATCTTCTGTGCATTATTTAGAACCGGGTCTTTTTTCATGTGATCCCGGGAAGTCATCATTTTGTCATCAGGCAACTGTTCTTCGTCGGTTTCCCTCGATGCATCATTAGTTTCTTTTTTGATCATCTGAATATTTCCGTAAATTTGTTCATCCAGTGTTTTCTCAGATGATGCGTTCACTGCATTTAAGCCAGCAAGGCTCCCAAAGATGAGAACAATGGCTAAAATACCAATTAAGCTAATCTTTTTCATTATTACCTCCACTTAACCGCCAGAAAGATCTGACAATAGGGGTTAACGATACTATTATTTATAGTTTCTGGATGAGTCGGTGCAGTCCAAAAATATATAATGGAACAAGAAAATTATGATAATGAACGATGGCTATTAAAGCTTGCTGGAATCAAATTCTCGATCATTTTAATAAATGTTCTCTAAAAGCTATTAATTCGGAGCATGTATGTAGATATAAAAGATTATAAAGGTATTAAAAATGAGACAGGAATATTTTGAAAACTATGTGGAACATGCCTTTGGAGACTATAAACAGGCTGGTTTTAAAATCAATCAAATAATGCATAATTATACGCGGTTCTTCCCAGATGATTTGGATTCCAAAGTTCTCGATATAGGCATTGGTCGTGGGGAAATGCTTACTGTTTTTAATAATTTAGGATACCGGGACTATCTTGGTATCGATATATCTCCCTCTACTATTTCATTTTGTAAAAATATCGGATTGAATTGTATCCAGATACAAAATACGGAAAACTATCTTACTGAGCATCATGGACAATTTGACATGATTACATTATGCGACGTATTAGAACATATAGAAAAAAATAAGGTCATTGAATTTGCAAAATCAGCAGGTATAGCTTTAAAAAATAATGGAATAATTATCATCCAGGTCCCAAATATGCAATCGCCTGACCCTGCCCTTCACCGGTATAATGATATGACTCATGAGATTGGTTTCACAGAACACTCTTTAAATCAGCTTCTAATGCTGGCAGGGTTTTCCGATATAAAATTCTATCCTTATGAGATTATTATCGGCTGGAGCCTAAAAAACATTATTCGAACATTTGTTAGACAAGTGTATCTTGATATTGTTCGGATAAGGAGATTGGTTAACGGCGATCTGAACCCGAAGATTCTAAGCCCGGTTTTCTTTGCTGTAGCTAAAAAATGAATGAATTTATGAACCCGTTGTACAATCATTCAACATTCAAATTTACCATATTGTCAAATGTTTCTAAGGAAGTAATAGGGATTTTGAGGAATTTTGTACGAAAATACGAGGATAAAAGTCTGAATTTTAGAGGTTTTACCGATGTTGTTTGATTTAGTGTTATTCTTTGTTTCTATAACGCTTTTATTCCTGACATCAACACTGGTCGTCACTCTAATAAATATAAAAGAAAAATTCAGCATGATTCTTGCATGGTTTGTACTCTCATGGGCACAAATTGTCATAGGAATTGAGTTACTTTCCATATTTAAAATGGTAAGGCAAGACGCAATTTTTTTCTGGCATTTATTGCTATTTTTGTTTGTCTTTTCTTATATAAGATTGAAAAAAATATCATTACCAAAACTTTCAGCCAAGAAAATTATTTATGAAACTAAAGATTTCGCCTGCAAAAAGCCGGAAAGAATATATGTTTTATTTATTCTATTTATTTTCATAACTACAGTTTTTATTTCAATTATAACGCCTTCAAATAACTGGGACTCAATGACGTATCATATGTCCCGGGCAGCATATTGGTATCAGCATGGCACGATTGACCATTTTTTTACAAACAACCTAAGGCAGAATGTAAATCCTGTGGTAGCTGAAATTGGTATTTTGTGGACTTTCCTTTTTGCCAGAGAAGATCTTTTTGCGAACCTGATCCAGTGGACATCCCTGGTCTTTTCGTCTGTTGCACTGTATGCGGTTTGCCGTAAGTTCGGTTTCGAGCAACAAACTTCTCTTTTAACAACTCTGACTTTTCTTAGCTTACCGATGGTGATATTACAGGCCAGTACATCTCAAAATGATTTGATTACAGCGGCTTTTATCATGATCGCAGTTTATTTTACTTTTATCGGACTAAATAATGACAAGCTTAATCTGCCTCATCTATTTCTTGCAGGATTAAGTTTAGGATTAGCAGTTGGGACTAAAGGATACGCCCTGTTCTTTTTACCAGGTTTTTTTATTTTTTCATTATTAACTATTTCCAGATCAAAAGAGTTAAAGAGAACTAACAAATCCTTCATGTATATTGGATGCTGTCTATTAGGTATTTTACTTTTCTCTACTTACAACTGGGTTCAGAACTTTGCAAGTTACGGAAATCTTCTCTCGGATGGGGATTCCACGGAATATGCAAAAGTCGTGGACCCAAACATAACAACTTTAATTTCAAATATTATCCGTTACTGGATAAGTTTTTTTGATTTACCAATCAGTTATTTTCAAGATGTCTTGTATAATTTTGTTGATTTGATTCACTCTATTATAGGAATAGGCATATCATCTGAAAGGACTACAATCGGTAAATTTGATGTGGCTCAAATAATATTATCGCAGGATAGTGCTTATTTTGGACCTCTCGGGTTTTTCCTTATCTGGCCAGGAATCATAGCTGCAATATTGGTTTTGATATTCAAATATTTTAAAAAAGAAAAAATAGACAGTAAGTTATCTCATGTTATAGCTATTCTGGGATTATCAATATCTTTCTTTCTTGTATTTAGTTTCCTTCTAAAATGGCAGCCCTGGGGTGGACGTTTATTGGTTGCATTTGTTCTAACAAGTATGCCCGCTGTTGCTTTGTTGTATAGTAATCTTGAACAATATCCTAAAATAAATAAATTTTTCATGAAGTTAATCATTATTTCTATTATTACTACATCATTTTTATGTCTTTTTTTAAATTATACCTCACCTGTTATTCCAATAGGATTTGAAAAAAAAGCATTTTCAATAAATAATATTGAAATATCACCCGCAAAACCACTTATTTTAAAAGAACGAACCATCCTGACAATGAATAGAACACAAAAGCGTTTTTTTAATTATCCTGAGGGGTATTTAACATTTGAACTTGTAAATCAAAAAATACCTGCTGACGGAAAGTTAGGATTAGTAATCGGCAGTGATGATTGGGATTATCCTTTCTTTGGAGAACATTTTGGACGGAGAATATTTCAAATTTCTAAAGATAACTTAAATATTAAAGGCTTTAATGTCTTAATGAATGAAATGGATCTTGATGGGATTTTAGTGAGAAAAAGCATATACTTAGATAATAACCCTGGGTATGAAGGTGAGAAGTATTATGAAAGAGGGGATTTTAGATTAATAACAAAATAAAAATTTCGCGATAGGTTATATTACCCCCCTTTGATAATCAGTAAAAGACCAATCAAAATTATGCCTGCTCCAGCCAGCTTATATACTCCAAAATGTTCATTAAGAATTAAATATGAAAGCGATAAAACAAGAATATATGTGCCGGCAATAAAAGGATAGACATAACTTAGATCTTTTTTTGAAAGAGAAATCAACCAAAAAACGGTACTTAAACCATAAAGAAATATCCCTAATTCTATAAACCTGTTTGTTAAAATCAAGATTACCGTATTTATATTTAATTGTCCGCTCCCAATTTGCATCATCCCGATTTTCAAAAAAAATTGTCCAAATGCGGCTAATAGCACCCCGGCAATAATGTATAGAATAACATTCATGATTTCTTACATCCCTATTACAGCACGCATAGCCATAAAGTATCTGTTAATATCCCCAAAAGATTTTATCTCTAATACTCTTTTTAATAAAAAAGATGGTCTGAGGTAGAAGGACTTGTAAGCTTTTGAATACATCTCAAGCATTTGTTCTTGTTCCATTCCCTCTGGAACGTATGGAACTTCTTTTGGAGCATAGAATGTAAAATTTGTCCAATCTTTTATATTAAGAGTACCTTCTTGCTGTGCTAATTCCCATAATGGAGTACCTGGATAAGGTGTGGCCACCATTAGCTGTAAAGCTGTCGGGTCCAGTTCCTTCGCGAAATTCAAACTATCATTTATTGTTTCTTCATTTTCTCCCGGAAAACCGATCATGAAAAAGGCCCTTGTTTGGATTTTTTCTTCTTTTGTCCAGGCAAATGCTTTACGGATTTGGTCCATGCCTACCCCTTTACTTATCCGTTTTAAGATATGTGGGTTGCCCGATTCTACTCCAAAACCAATTCCATAACATCCGGCTTTTTTCATTTTATTCAAAAGATGCTTTGTGACTTTATCAGCCCGGGTCATACAGTTCCAGACTATATCTATATCCTTATCTATTATCAAATCACAGATTTTTTCGGCCCTTGCATTATCCATTGTGAAAGTATCATCGAATATCTGTATATCTTTTATTCCAAAGTTATTAATTAAATACTCTATCTCTCCAACCACTCTTTCCGGGCTATGTGCCCTGAATTTAGATCTATGGATTGGTTTTGAGCAGTAAGCACACCGATAAGGACAACCCCTGCTGGTCATAATAGCTGTTGCCGGAAGGCGCCTGTAATTTAAAGGAGATGGCCTGTATAAGTCCATTGGGAGTAAATGCCATGCCGGGTATGGAATACTATCTATATTTTCGATAAATTCCCTTGGAGGACTGAGCTTAATTGTGCCGTCTTCCCTGTATATAGTTCCGTTTACTGTTCCATCTGTTTTTTGTTGGATCTTTCGGACAAGTTCCAGAAAAGTATTTTCTCCTTCTCCAATCACTCCAAAATCTATCTCCCTGATTTCAGACATGGTTTTCTCTGGAAGGCATGAAATATGAGCGCCCCCCAGTACAATGGGGACATCGGGGTTTATTTCCTTGACTGCTTCAGCCGTAGATTTAGCAAAAATAAACTGCGGAGTGGTTGCAGTAATCCCGACCAGGTCCGGATTATATTTTTTTATGTCATTTTTCAGGTCATTGAACCCATAACCTTCTCTAACAGATAATGCTGGTCCGTCTATTATTTTAACATCATAATTGTTTTTCTCTAAAACAGCCGCTATATAGGCAAGCCCGAGCGGGGGAAGTAAAGCTCCAACTTTTGTCAGGGATTTTCTAAATATATTATCTATATAATAAGGCGGATTTATTAATAGAATCATGATTATTTTTAAGCTCCTTTTTAAAAATTATTCAACCGGATTTCAATTTTTCCTCAATTCGATCTAACTTTTTTACTATATAATCCATAATTAATCCAACAGAGATTAATTGCAATGCAATTAAGATGAATAATGAAGCTATAAGGGGATAAAATTCGTGTTGTAATACTTTATTCCATACCTTTTCATATATTGAATAAGCCCCAAAAGAAAAACCCACTAAAATGAAAAATATGCTTGGCATCATAAATATCTTTGCAATAAGGGACGTTTCCTTATATGCAATTGACATCAGTCCCCTGAACATCATGGCACCGTCGCGAATTGGTCTTAGTTTAGATGTTCCAACCCTTTTTCGATATTCAATCGGGATTTCAACTATTTTATAACCCAGTTTTGCTGCACGCACTGTCATTTTGGTTTCATACTCAAGACTTACTGCTTTTACATCTAATTTACCAAAATTTTCTTTTCTGAAAGCCCTGTAACCGGTTTGCCCGTCAGAAATATTAATGCAGCTAATGTATGCAGCAATAAGTGAAAATAGCTTATTTCCGATCATATTTAGCAACGGCATGTTATTTATCCCGTTTAGAAAACGCGAACCCAATACTAAATCCGCACCTTTTTCAATTTCAGATATAAACTGGGGAACATATTTTGCAGGATAAGTACAATCTGCATCTGTAAAAATAATTATATCCCCACTGGCATTTGCCACGCCAGTCCGCAATGCGGCTACTTTCCCTTTATTTATTTCATGTTTGTACACCTGAACATGATTCTTTTTTGCTATTTCATATGTTTTATCATTTGAACCATCATCGACTACAATTATCTCATCTACTTTATCCATATATTCTTCAAGAACTGATGGTAAGGCCTCTTCTTCGTTATAAGCAGGAATGACTAAAGATGTTTTCATTTTTTGCCCTCCTTTGCCTCTGTTATCTCATAAACATTATGATATATATACACTTTGAATAGCGAAAATAATCTCATACATGAGACAGGATTATTTTGAAGATTATGTGGAACATGCCTTTGGAATATTCATGCTACGAATTCCTGCCTGCAATATTTTTTTTATAGGAACCCAAAATCATCCCTTTAATGAAAAAAAATCCATTAAAAATAGAATACCAAATTAAAAATACATACTGGTCAAGGTTATTCCACTTATACTTAAGAAATCTTACAAGTATTTGTGCAGTAAAAAGGATAAGTAATATTATGGCAAATCGAGGTAAAATCACCAAGCTTATTATTAAAAAAAATGGAAATAAGCCTGTGAAAAAGTTATAAAAAACATATGAAGTCTGATTCACAAATTCTTTTTTGTTTACAGGATATACTGCACTTAAATATCTGATAATAGTCCTTCCATACCATTCATTCTGTCTTTTCAATTCGGTTTTTGTATGTGGATGGTGCCTTCCTATAGTTTCTGAGCATGGAATTTGTCCATCAAACCTGAGATTTCCAAATAAACGAAAGTTAAACTCACGGTCTTCTCCAAAACCCAATGTTGGATTGAATCGTATGTTTTTTATTATTCTTTTTCTGTACAGAATAATTCCATCCATTTTTATGGTCTTTGATATGTATTCTTCTAATTTTGTATCAATTATAGGTTTAAAATAAATAATAATAAAATCCCGATTGCCGATTTCGGTAATTGCTGCACTTATAGTAGAATTGCTTATAAAACAAGTATCAGAGTCTATAAAAAAAATAAACTCACCTTCCGCTTTATCAAGACCGATGTTCCTGGCATTGGCCGGGCTGGCAATTGTACCAAAGTCTTTTTCTTCGAAGAATCTTAATGAAAACGATTCATCGTTGAGGTCATCACGGGAAGTATTTATTATATTAATAGTATCATCCATACTGCCGCCGTCAACGATAATCAATTCTATCGGCCTGTAATCCTGCCTATGCAAACTCAGAATAAAATTGAGTATAGTTTCCTCTTCATTCAGAACAGGAACAATACAAGATACAAGGTCTCTTTTTCTTTGCATAGTTTATGTATCCCGGATGGATGGGATTTCTATTAAGAATTCTCTTATAACGTACTGATTAAGTATAAATATGACGTAAACGGCGTTAAATGTCAAAAACGATGGTTAAATAAATAAAGAAATAAAAATAGTGTAAGTTCATGAAATTACTGTACGATCATTCGATATTCAGGCTCCAGCGTTATGGCGGTATCTCCAGGTATTTTTATGAATTGATCACAAGGCTTTCGTCACAAAAAGATACAGGTATCAACCTTTTTGAAGGTTTCCATATCAATGAATACGGATTATCGGGCCAGAAGAATAATTTTAATGCTTACAGGGGTTTTAAGGTTCCTGAAATTAAGTATGCAGGTTATACATTTGAGATAATTAACAAGCTCTGGTTCAACCAGGTATATTCAAAATCGGATTTTGATATTTACCATCCCACCTATTACAGGAAAGATCTGCATAAATTCAAAAAAAAACCTGTTGTCCTGACTGTCCATGATATGATCCATGAACTGTACAGTAGCCAGTTCTGGAACAGCAAATGGGTCATTGAGTCCAAGAAGATATCAATTGATGTGGCTGATGTCATTATATGCGTTTCGGAGAATACGAAAAAAGACCTTATCAGGATATATGATGTTCCGGAAAACAAAATCAAGGTGGTTTACCATGCTTCCTCGATGCAGTTATCAGAAGTATCAACAGCCAGCGAAGCCGGGTGCAATATTAAAAAACCTTACATTTTATACGTGGGAGACCGGAGAAAATATAAGAATTTTTCATTGTTGCTTGATGCATACATAGATAATTTTTCAAATAAGTTCGACCTTGTCTGTTTTGGAGGAGGAGGGTTCAATAAAAATGAATTAAAAATTATCAGGAAGTCCAACCTGTCAAAGAATATCATCCATTTGAACGGGCAGGATAAACTGCTTGCGTCGTTGTATAAAAATGCCTTTTGTTTTGTGTTTCCATCCCTATATGAAGGATTCGGGATTCCTTTGCTTGAAGCCATGGCGATGGGATGCCCGGTCATTGCAAGCAACACAAGCTCGATACCTGAAGTCGCAGGCAAGGCTGCGTTATTGTTCGATCCTATTTCAAAAGGCAGCCTGGTAGATGCAATTGGTATACTGGAGAAGAGTGAGTCAAAGAAGAAGGAACTCATCAGGCTCGGATTCGAACGTGAGAAAAAATTCAACTGGGATAAAGCGATAAGTGAAACACTGGATATATATAGAAGCATCCTATAAATAAGACAGGAACCAATGATAATTTATCTAATAACAGGAGCAAATGGGTTCACAGGCACCAGGAAATCCGAATTGGAGAGTATATAATTGAAACCAGGGCACGATGACATGAACAAAAATTCCCGGATATTCATTGCTGGCCACAGGGGTATGGTAGGTTCGGCCATAAAACGAAAACTTGAATCCAGGGGCTACTCAGACCTTCTGTACCGCACGCGCGGCGAACTCGATTTGACAAACCAGCAGTCAGTCAACGAATTTTTCACATCACAAAAGCCTGAATATGTGTTCCTTGCCGCTGCTAAGGTAGGGGGTATTATGGCAAACAGCACGTACCCTGCGGAATTCATATATGAAAATCTCATGATAGAGGCGAACGTGATTCATGCCGCGTACGTTAACGGTGTGAAAAAACTGCTCTTTCTTGGCTCATCGTGCATCTATCCGAGACTTGCGCCGCAGCCTCTTAAAGAAGAATACCTCCTGACCGGGGAACTGGAAGTGACAAATGAAGCCTATGCGATAGCCAAGATAGCCGGGATAAGGATGTGCAAACATTATAACCAGCAGTACGGGACAAATTTCATATCAGTAATGCCAACAAACCTGTACGGTCCGAATGACAATTATGACCCGAAGACATCCCATGTCATGGCTGCTTTAATCCGTAAGTTCCATGAGGCTAAAAAAAATAATGAGCCTGAGGTAATTGTGTGGGGAACCGGGAGCCCGAGGCGCGAGTTCTTGCATGTGGATGACATGGCTGATGCCTGCATATTATTGATGGAAAAGTATACTTTTTCAGATATCGGTGAATTCATCAATATCGGGACAGGCAGGGATATTACTATAAGGGAATTGGCCGAACTGATAAAGAATATTGTTGGTTATCATGGGAAGATAATATATGATCATTCAAAGCCTGACGGGACACCCCAAAAGCTGCTGGATGTGACAAAACTGCACAGGCTTGGATGGAAGGCGAGCATTCAGTTAAAGGATGGGATAGAAAGAGTGTACAGGGAATACATCCAATAAAATATATTAAACGATGGTGGTCTTTTGAACCCAAAAAACCGGAAAAAAAAGAAGGAGCTGGATAAAACAGAAAAGAGTGAGCCGAACTGGACAAATCGTTATAAAATCGATATCTTCATACCTATCATTATTGCACTTTCCTTGATTAATTCCCTGAGGGCAGCAGCTTCCAGGTATTATATTTTTTCATACGCCGATGACATAGGATGGGTCTATTGGGCAAGAGAACATATAGGCCAGCCGTTAACGTTGCTATCCCAGGGATGGGGCAATGGTTACAGGCCGGTGATAAATATTTTATACGGGATCGGCTATGCCCTGTGGGGTGCAAATGAGGCTTACTATTATTTGCTGAACGGGGTATTTTTTGCCGGATCAATGGTGTTTTTATATTGTATAATCAAGCTGGTATCTGACAGGCTGTCGGCGATTATAGCTGTTTTACTGTATCTTTTACTGGATGCAAGTTTTATTCTCGTATGGAAAATGAATTACTTAACATCCATTGCTGAGATGTTTTTCATTACTGCAAGTTTATATTATTCCATACACTACTTTGAAAAATCTGATAAAAAAAGCCTGGTCCTCGCCATCCTCTTGGCTATCTTTGCATTCTTTTCAAAAGAACAGAGTATTATAATAATCCCGTTAGTGAATATAACCTATATCTTATACAAATGGAAAGGCCCTGCTATCGGGAAACAAACCAAAATACTGGCTATTATATTAAACCTTGTACCGATATTGGTTTTTTATACCGTAATCACTTTTTTCTCACCCGATGTTGCCATATCAAAATCAACTTCTCTTATTGAGCTGGCTAAAACCCGTTTTAGTTATTATATCGAACAGGAACTTACATGGCAGTTCAAGAATCAGTATCTTATTTTCCTGGGATGTATTGGCACTATTTTTTTCCATCAATTCAAACAGGAAAAATTTGGCCGTCTCCATGTCAGCCTTATAAAAAACGCCACACCTGTAGTGATCATCCTGGCTGTATTTATTTCATCCCTGTATGGAAACCTGGGTTTTACATCAGCATTGTTGGTATTATTACTGGCAGTAAGTTTTATTATCGGTGATATTGGCCAGAAGATAGGGCTTGCATGGTTTGCCGCAGGGTTTGCCCCGCTTCTTTTCGTATCCCTGGGACCTGTGCAGCCGACTTACCTGGCTGAACCGAACATGGGAATGGTGATGTTCCTCGGTATTACTATCTCTAAATATATAAGGCACATTTTCTCATCAGGATACCGTAGCCCTGAACAGAAATCCGATAGTGATGCCATTTTGCATGTTCTGGGTGTATTAAATATAATAATCGTGATACTTATATTACTGGCACAGTTGCCTGCTGCATTTTCTGAAATTGAGAATACAAATAATTATCATAAAATGATGTCAGACATTGAAACAAGCTTTAAGGAATCTATTGAATATCTAAAAACAAATGTTCCTGAAAACGGGGTAATATATTATATCCCCTATGAACAGCATGAAAAGTTCGGCGGCCAGATAAATTCCGACATATTACATTCATTGCTTTGCCTGAAGGGCCGCTGCGATATAGAAATAAAATCTCTATCGTCTCTCAATGTTGAAGAACAAAGACAAAAAAATGAGTATATTGCTTTAATCAGCAACCTGGATATGTATATATTTTCCAATGAGTATAAGCCATTGCTCAGGAACGACCTGTATGTATCACAGAAACCAATAAAAAATGGTGAAAGCCAGGCGCTTATCCTGGGGCTTAAGAATTAATATTTAACTCCATAATCTCACTCTCAGCAGAGAAAAGATCATCTTTGGGCCGTTGAATAAACTGAAGCTTGATCCTTCAGAATGTTTCCAGGTGATCGGATATTCCACCACATTATATCCTTTCTTTTTCAATTTCCACAATAGTTCAACATCGAACTCGAATTCTTTTGTCTTCATGTCATTTAAAACATCACAGATCGCTCCTCTCCTGAAAAATTTTGCGCCGCATTGCGTATCTTCAAATCCCAGGTTAAAAATGATATTCACAAGAATATTGAACGCTCTGCTTGAGATCCTTCTCATAAGGGATTGTTTTATAATGATTCTTGATTGCTTCAGCCTTCTTGATGCAATCACGCCATCTGAGCCAGAGAGTGTATCAACCATCTTTCCAACATCCCCTGGATCAATAGATTCATCAGAATCAACAAATCCGATATTATTGCCTCTGGCGATTTTCATGCCTTCGATAATGCCTTTTCCTTTTCCCAGCCTTTCATTGAACTCCAATAATTTTATTTGCGCATACTTATCCATAAATTCTTTGACGATTGATGCTGTATTATCAGTACCATCGCAAACCACGATAATTTCGAAATCAGGAAAGAAGTTCAAGTATCTGGTCATAACATTCTTAATCCTGTTCTCTTCATTATACGCCGGAATCACAAGAGAAACACTGACTGGTTTTTGGTTGCCTTTTTCTAACATGATGACCTTCGTACAAGATATGTAAAATTCTATCCTTATTGTATTGTTTTATTTGAAAAATTTTCCTTCATTTAATTCCTAAGTCCGGATTATTTAGTACTGATTTAGTCTTTTTGATATATAAATACGAAATCTGGACAGTCTGGAACGACTGGGGACCTGCTGCAATAAACAGGAGCTTTCCTGGTACTACCCAAGGGAAATATTAATAATAGCAAAGCATAATTTCAAGCTCGTTGCAGAGGAATAAGACTGAGTAGGGTGACCCAGGTCAATATATACAAGCTATCTCCGGTGTTATCATGAACTACAAAAACTACAAAAAGTTGCCGACAGGTGTAATACTATCCCTCATTACTGGAATCCTGTTAATCCTGATTGCCCCTGAAGACAGGGAGTTAGGCCAGATATTAAAATTAATATACCTTCACGGGGCCCTGGTAAATACAGGTCTTTTTTTATTTTCTGCTGTGGGGTTATTGAGCCTGGCATCGCTTTTCAGGAACAGTCCAGGCTTTTTCCTTCTCTTTGCTATCGAAAAAACAGCTATTATTTTCTGGGTAGCGGCTACCGTAACAGGTAATATAACGTCGTGGCTTGCCTGGGGCGGGATCTTCTGGGGGGAACCGCGGCTTCAAGCCATGATAACTATTTCCCTGATATCTATAAGCATTTATTTGATATCCTCTGCCTCAGAAAATCCCAGAACAATATCTTTCCTTGGAATAGGGCTTGCTCTGTCAGTGTGGATCCTGATAGTACGGGCTGGAAGAATTATGCATCCTGATAACCCGTTTAGCATTTCTGAATATTCAATCAGGTTATTTTTTATTGTAATTACACTGGTATTTTTAGTGACTTCAATCCTGGCCATCCGCTGGCAATATCCGGATATAGTTAAAAAGAAAAAAAATTAAATTATAAGTTTATTTTTGTTTTATCGTTTTCTGCCTTTCTTCGTTTTTACAGTTTTTTTTGCCCTGGAGACCTTTCTTATTGTTTTCTTAGCTACTTTCCTGACAGATTTCTTTACGATTTTCTTTGAAACTTTTCTTTGCCTGGTCGCTTTTTTTACCCTGGCTTTCTTTGGTTTCGCCCTTGCATGTCCGGGTTTTGTTATGCTTGCCAATAGTTTATGTCTCTCTTCCCACCACGAGGATACTGCTCGAGTGGTGGTTCTTGTTTTAGTTGCCATTAATATTCCTCAAACTTATTATGATTGAGATGATTTATATATATATCGGTTCAAAATATATTTTGAAAACGTCTGTAAAATCAAACAATAGATTAATAACAGAATTACCCAATTAAGAGCGAAGATGCCTATGATAAGAACTCACTACTCAACACAGATAACACCTGATATGAACAGCCAGAGCGTCACGATATGCGGCTGGGCGCATGAGATACGCGACCTTGGGGGAATAACTTTTCTTGTTGTAAGGGACAGGGAAGGGCTCGTGCAGGTAACGCTTTTCAAAAAGACAATAGATAAGAACGTGCTTGAGACTGTCCGCAGCTTATCGCGGGAATCGGTAGTGGCGGTCACAGGGAACGTGAAGAAAGAAGCAAAAGCGCCCAACGGCTATGAGCTTGTCCCGACTGCGGTTTCGGTGCTTGGGAAAGCGGATTCGCCGCTGCCGATGGATACCACGGGCAAAGTGGACGCTGATCTTGATACAAGGCTTGATGTCAGGTTCATGGACATTCGCCGCCCGTACACCCAGTCCATATTCAGGATAAGATATCTTATACTGAAAAGCATCAGGGGATTCCTTGACAGGGAAGGTTTTGTTGAGATCACAACGCCCAAAGTTGTGGCTACGGCTACAGAAGGAGGAACAGCCCTTTTCCCGATAACGTATTTTGAACGCGAGGCCTTCCTTAACCAGAGCCCGCAGTTATTCAAGCAGCTAATGATGTCAGGCGGGCTTGACCGCGTGTTTGAGATAGGGCCTATATTCAGGGCAGAGGAACACGATACGCGAAAACACCTGAATGAAGCGACCTCTATCGATATTGAAGCGAGCTTTCTTGATAACGAGGATGTCATGGTAATCCTTGAGAACCTTGTCAGCCATGTTTATAAGAGCGTGGCAGATGAAGGTGCGAACCATTTAAAGTCGCTCGGTGTTGAACTCAAAGTCCCGAAAACGCCTTTTAAGCGCATTACCTATGACGAGGCTATCGGCATAGCGCGCGAAAATGGCGAGACTATCGAATGGGGAGACGACCTGACAACCGAATCCGAGCATTCGATCGGGAAAACCATAGGAGAGCATTATTTCATAACCGACTGGCCCACAAAGATAAAACCTTTTTATGCAATGCCTTATGAGAACAAGCCGGAAATCTGCCGCGCCTTTGACATGATGCACCCGCGCATGGAGCTTTCTTCAGGCGCGCAACGCGTCCATTCCTATGAGTTGCTGCGAAGCAGGATAACGGAACAGGGGTTGAATGCAGACGGGTTTGAGTTCTATCTCAAGGCCTTCAGGTACGGCATGCCCCCGCATGCAGGCTGGGGCCTTGGGGCTGAAAGGTTACTTATGACAATGCTGGGAATCGAGAATATCCGCGAAGTCGTGCTGTTCCCGAGGGACAGGAGACGCCTGTCCCCATAAATTATTTAACGTAATAAGATATGTCTATTGTGCAAAATGTCAAGACTTACCAAAAACTATTTGACTATTTTTGCCGATTATAAGAGGGATAAGAGATGAGTACTGAAAGGGACATCATAATTGAGAGGCTTGAGCAAAAACTGGCTGCAAGGGACAAGGAATTTGCACAGATGCAGGAATCGCTGCGGGAAGCGATCATCAAGGAAATGGAGAAGCACTTTGCAGACAAGATCAAGCTTCGCGAGTCCACTCTCGATGAGATCAAGATGAAATTCACTGAAAAAGTCAATGAGATAATAGAAATGAATAAATCCCTCAGGGACTCCATACTTGATCAGCGAAAGTCTGAAACCGTGATACATGAAGCTGGAAAACGGATGGAAAAAATTGAGAAACGGCTCATAGAACTCAACAATGCGTATGATGGCGTAATGAAGGAACTCCTTGACCAGAAATCCATACTTCAGGAACTTAGGCCCAGAAAGCCAGTAGTGAAAGAGGAACCAAGGGTCAAAATGGAGATTAAGCCGAGGGAAGAGATCAAACCCTCAGAGAAACCGAAGCCAAAGGGCGAATATATAATTGCCGAGAACTACGTGCCACAGGAGAGGAAAAGAAAACAGGTAGTCATAGAGGCAGAGGATGAAAAACCCGCTGTGGCTGAAGATAAACCTGTGGAGAAAGAACAAAAACGGAGCTCACTGGTCAAAAGGAGTGAGAGGCTGAAGGAAGGGGTGGAAATATTTGAAACCCCGAAGAAGAGGTAGATAAGTGCATATCAAAGAGATAGAACTTCAAAACTTCAAATCCTTCGGGAAAAAAGTAAAAATTCCTTTCTTTGATGATTTCACTACTATATCCGGCCCAAACGGGAGCGGAAAATCCAACATTATCGACGGTATTCTTTTTGCTCTCGGTCTTTCTAACTCAAGGGTACTGAGGGCCGAAAAACTTACAGATCTCATTTTTAATGCCAGCAACGGCAGGAAGGATTTTGCCCAGGTTACGATACGCTTTGATAACAAAGACCGTGAAATGCCCGTGGAATCAGATGATATCGTAATCACACGAAAAGTAAGACAAACAGAATCAGGGTATTATAGTTACTATTATTTTAACGACACACCTGTAAGCCTTGCAGACATTCATAATTACCTGTCGCGCGCCAAGATAACTCCTGAAGGATATAACGTGGTAATGCAGGGCGACGTTACGCGCATTATTGAAATGACGGCTACAGAAAGGCGCAAAATCATCGATGAGATAGCAGGAGTGGCTGAATTCGATGACAAGAAAGAGCAGGCTTTGAACGAACTGGAGATAGTCCGCGAGAGGATAGAAAGGGTCGATATAATCCTTGCAGAGGTGGACGACCAGCTTGCCAAGCTCCAGCAGGAGCGCGACCAGGCACTCAAGTACCAGTCACTGCGGGATGAGAAACGAAAATATGAAGGGTACGTCCTCCTTGCAAGGCTCAAGGATGCAAGGAACGAACTTGATAAAATAACGCATGAGCAGCAGGACAAGGAGACAAGGAAAGAAGAATTTGCAAAGCAGGTGGATGGATGCAAAAACGAACTGCGTGAGGTAGAGGAGAAACTCCTGGAACTGAATTCAACGATAGAGCAGAAAGGTGAGAGCGAACAGATAGCCCTGAGGAAAGAGATAGAATCCATCAAGGGTGAGATATCCCGCTGCGCAAGCACCATTGAGCTTGCCGAGAATGAGATTAACGATATTGAGTCCCAGAGAAGAAAAGCTTTCCTTGAAATAAATGCAGCCCAGGAAAAAGTGAAAGAATATAACGATAAACTGAATGAAGAAACTATCAGGAAAGATACCCTCTCCAATGAGATCAGCAATAAGAACACTCAGCTCCTGGTAATAAAAAGCAGGATCGCTGAGGTGGATGCAAAATTCGCACAAACCCGTGATAAACTTTCTGCTGCAAAAGAAGCCCTTGAAACCCTCAAAAACGAAAAGAACGAACTTATGCGCGAGGAAGACCGCCTGCTTGATGCTATCAGGAGAAAGTCTTCCGAGGCGCGGGATATGGAGCTTGAGATACAGGATTCCACATCAAAGATACAGTCTGCGGATTTTGATGCAGGCAATGTCAAAAACCAGATAGAGGAGATCACAGCAAAGAAGCAGGAACTTGTAAAGGATGTGGTCGATCTTGAGAAAAACAGGGTGCAGATAAAGAATGTTATAACCGACCTTGAGAACCAGTTGCGGACGTTCCAGCAGGAATATGCAAAATCCGAGGCGCGCATCAGGGCTGCCGCGGAAATGAGCTATAGCGAACCTGTTGATGCCGTCCTTCGTGCAAAAAAGAACAAGGAACTTCCTGGCATATACGGGACAATAGCCGAACTTGGGAAAGTTGATAAGAAATATTCTGTTGCACTTGAGATAGCAGCAGGAGCCAGGATGCAGTCCGTGGTAGTGGATACGGATGAGGACGCTGCAAGGGCGATCAATTACCTGAAAGAGCGCCGTCTTGGCAGGGTGACATTTTTGCCTCTTAACAAAATGGAAGCCATGTTATCCCTTCAAAAGACTGAAAAACAGGGGGTTATAGATCATGCTATCAATCTCATAAATTATGACAAGAAGTTCAACTCCGTGTTCTGGTACGTCTTCAGGGACACGCTCGTTACTGAAAATATGACGATCGCACGGCGGCTCATGGGAGGAAGACGGCTTGTTACGCTGGACGGGGAATTGATAGAGAAAGCAGGCGCAATGACAGGGGGCACTATCAGGTCAAAACTCTCATTTGCAAGCGCAGAAGAAGAAAACCTTAAAAGAACAGCAGAGCAGATCTCAGAGTATGAGGGGAGGCGGAAATCGGCAGTATCCAAATTTGAAAAGCTGGAACAGCACCTTGATGAAATAAAGGCCGAGTCAAGGAACTTTGATAATGAGATAACAAAGCTTGAAATGCAGATGACCGAGATAAAAGGCCGTGGCACAAGACTTGTTGAAATTATAGAAGCTCGGAAAAACCAGATAAAGGAAATAGAAGAAACCCGTGCCGGGATAAAAAACCAGATGGATGGCATAGAAGAGCAGAAACGCGAAAAAGATACAGCGATAAACACTCTTCTTGGTGATATAGATAAGATAGAGGAACTCCTGAAGGGTTCGGAGGTGCCTGAACTCAGCAACAAAGCCTCACAGGTGGAGGAAGAGATCGACCGCCTCGAAGGGAGACTCAGGGATATCGAGGCAGGGATTAATGCCGTCACGCTTGACAGGAAATATGCTCAGGCGAAAATCGATGAAACAAAAGAACGGCTTTCAGAGCTTGATACAAAGAAGGAAGGGCACCGTGAAAGGATAAAAGACCTGCACGGGCGGATGAAAAACCTTGAGTCAGACCTTGGAGCCAGGAACATAAGGGAAAAAGAGCTTGGAGGAGAACTCTTGGAACTCCAGAATAAGCGAAAACTCATCCAGAAGGATGAAGTCCTGATCAAGGAAAAGCTTGAGGAGGTCCAGAGGCTGCTATCTGAGATTGAAAGGAATCTTCTTGCCCTCAATTCCACAAAGGATGCGCTCACAGAGCAGATAATCAATCTTGACAACGAGATAGCCGGGCGCGGCTTGAACAGGGATGAAGAGGTTCCGTCATCGGAATCCATTGCTTCAAGGATCGCAGCGCTTGCACGCGCAATGGAGAAACTCGAACCAGTTAACATGAGGGCCATTGACGAGTATAACGAGGTCGAGAGCAGGCAGAAAGACTTAAAATCACGGCGCGATACGTTGTTCCACGAACGGGAAGAGATAATTATCAGGATCAAGAAATATGAGGAACTGAAAAAAGAAGCGTTTATGAACACATTCAACGGGGTGAACGAGCAGTTCAAACAGGTATTTGCCGAGCTGTCAGACGGAAGCGGAGAACTTTTCCTTGAAAAGCCCGATGAACCGTTCTCAGGCGGGATGACGATAAGGGCGCAGCCCTCTGAAAAGACATTGCAGCGGCTTGAGGCCATGTCGGGAGGTGAGAAAAGCCTGACTGCACTATCGCTTCTTTTTGCTATCCAGCAGTACAGACCCGCACCGTTCTACGCATTCGATGAGATAGATATGTTCCTTGACGGCGTGAACGCCGAGAGAGTGGCAAAACGAATACAACAGTCAGCGGGCAGGGCGCAGTTCATCGTGGTGTCGCTGCGCAAGCCTATGATAGAGGCTGCAAAGAGAACAGTGGGAGTGGCGATGCAGGAAAACAATATCTCAAGCATTACGGGGATAAAGCTAAACTGAAGCTCTGGATTTTTTGTTGAAATGAGGCAAAATTTGCCTTATCCCTGACTAGTTTGCCGAAAAGCCAGTCATTAAAAGTATGTAGCGACTACATATTCATAGTACCAGGAGGCAAAATATGTCAAAATCTCGTCATGTAATGGAACTTCAGGGAAGAACACGGGTTGTTGTAGAAAACGGGAAGGTCATAGAAGTTGGAATGCCAATGACCGAGTATTGTCCCATATTTGATAAAGTCAGGGGAATAAAGAAGTTCACTCCAAAAACAGCGAAGGAAAACGTAGAGTTCAGGATGAGGGACTTCGGTATGTTCACCGAGAACCGCGAACTTGAGATGGAGATATTCGTGGGTTTTGGGGCGAGTGAAACTTTTATGACCGCTCTTCGCCGGGGACTTCTGGATATCACAATAACGGTCTGCGATGGCGCAGGCACGGTAATCACAAGCAATCCCAGGCTGTGCCAGGGCATGGGGTCGCGTATTTCGGGACTGACAGAAACATCACCAATAAAAAGGATAATCGAAAGGATACAGGCCGCAGGAGGCGTTGTTCTCGATACGGATACAGCCGCGATAGACCAGGTGCGCGGGGTGAGAAAAGCCATCGAGCTTGGATACAGGAAGATAGGAGTATCCGTGGCAGCTCTTGGTGATCTCAAAGAAATAAGGAATATTGAAAAGGAGAGCGGCACAGAGATAACAGCGTTCGGGGTGCATGCTACAGGCATGCCGGATAATGAGGCAAAAGAATTCATAGAACTTATTGATATGGCCACAGGCTGCACTTCAAAATGGATTCGCGCAGGCGTGGCAGGTAAGACAATAGCACAGTTTGGAACTGCCGTGCCCATTTTTGCAATCACAAGAAGAGGAAGGGAACTGCTGCTTGAGCGTGCAAAAGAGGTCAGGGATCCCATACTGGTAAACACAATGAAACTTCCGGTCCTGCCTGATGAGAGGCAGCCAAGACCGCTGGTATAGAGGGATGGAAATGAAAAAAAGCCTGAAGATGGCGATCGCCACAAGCGATGATAAGGTCATTAACCAGCATTTCGGCAAGGCGAGAAGATTTGTTATCATAGAGTCGGATGGGGAGGAAATCAAGGTTCTTGAAGTAAGAGAGAACCGTCCGGCATGCGGCTCCCTTGAATACGGCGGTCATGCGGACGATGTGCTGGAAAAAAGTATCTCACTCATCAATGACTGCGATGCAGTACTTTGCAGCAGGATTGGCGGAGGCGCAGCAGAGGCATTGCAGAGCAGGGGGATAGAACCTGTTGAAGCCCCGGGTTTCATAGAGGAAAATGTGCTTGCTTATGCCAAATACAGGTTGAAAGAATCGTAGGCCAGGCCTGATATTAATATCCGGCTACCTGTTGGGAAAAAGCTGAACGTGCACACCGCAAAGTTCGCAGAGAACGCAAAGCTTAGCGGCAATATCTTTGCGAACTTTGCGCGCTGGTATGAAAAAAGTATAACAATGTGACGTAGAACACGGATTGTACGGATGACACGGATACACACGGATCCGTGAAAATCCGTCCAATCCGTGTCATCCGTGTTCCGCCCGGTTGTGTCTTTTTCATTGTTACCTATGAACTTCCAGTTCATAGCCGACTTTGTGGTGAAATTTACCCATACAGGTCTATGGACACTAACCTTATATCCTTCTCCCAAATCTTACCACTCAGCGAGCTTTTGTAAACTTCCTTTCTCTTTAAATCCCATCGAAACAAGGATGCCAATCAAAAGGACATCTTCTTCTTATCTAATGACTTCTTGATAAGAGTCTCTTCAATTTTCAGTATAATTTCATACATGAACTTAATCTCCTTTCCAGATTTTTCGAATTTCCCCTTATATTTGTATATATCTTTAAACAACCATATGCCGTAAATAACAAGAATGATACCAGCGACACGATATATTATCTTACCTACATCGTCCAGAGAAACTCCAACCAAGAAAATAGTCAAGCCAATTGCAATAATACCAAAAACTATTCCAGATGCACTAAGGATGAATGATGGAATAGACTTATTTGCAGTTAATTCAGAAAGTTTAACTTCAACAAATTTCTGCATATATCTCAACTGGTTTTTATCTTCAATTGCCAGGATAGCTGAGATATTCTCATTCTCAATGGCATCGTTGACTATTGCTTTCAAGCTCTCAAAATTTATTTGGTTTTCAGCCTCTTGACCCATGCCATAATCTTTAACTTAAAACCGGATATATTTTTTGGCAGTGGTTAAAAAACATACAAACATAACTGTTTCAGGCTATGTTGCTCTTTGGAAGCATGGATAGAGATTAAACATCAAAATAACTTGTTGACTTTATCTCGATAGACTTTCACATCAGATTTGATAAGCTCGATAACAGTAGCGATAGTTCTACATGAGGATATTATTAGTCCATTTATTTTACCTTCAGGATGAATGCTCCAATTCATTAGAATATCATTTAATGAATCAAAAAGAATTCTATTTTGTGCGGCTAACTCATAAGTGTTTTGAGATATGTCGATATACCGCTCAGTTATCAACAAATCGATTGCTACAGTACTAAGACGAATAAACGGATGATTGCCTTTGGCATATATTTCGAGATTTTGTTTAGCCGTATCAGTAATTATTTTCAAGAAATTTAAGTTCATATCACATTCAAATAAAAATGCGTCTAATCGTCGGATTGTTTCATCTCGCAAAAAAATTTCAAATAATGTCCCACGACCAGAGAGAGTATCTAATACGTGGCTGTCTGGTTTATCAGGATGCGATAAACAATCTTGAATAGCTTGCTTGAATTTCCCACGAAAGCTTGCCATCTTTATATAGTCTTCTGGATTATAGAAGAGAGTTCCTTTGTTACCAATATCGAAAGGAAGTTTTGTTCCTTCTTCTGCGATTGTAATTGTGCCATGCTTAAAACTCTGGCGAACCCCTAATTCCCAGAAAACATTCGCATTCTTATCTGTGAGGTCAGCAACCACGATTGGAGAAACAACAAGGTCTGTAATGATTTGTCTCAGAATATCTCCACGTAATGGTTCTGAGCGGCGACCTTCAAGGTCTGGATTCTCCTCTATAAGAAGCTTTAAGAAATTATCGAAATGGTCAGTCCAGTATTTTTCTGTATGTTCAGGCGTTGTCTCGCTAAACGGCATAATTACAAAACAAATCTTCTTATCTTCGGACATTTGAATTGCCTCTTTATGTGCGCCTTTGTTCTGGCTACTTTCTCTTGGCCAGCCTCTATTGTCTTATGGGCTTGGTGCCATTAATCATTCTTTATTTTTTTCTGCAAGATGCTCGGTAAATTTTCAAAGCATTCGTATTTCATATAATCAAACAACTAAATTATTTAGTTCAGATTTAAAAAGGATAATATCTTTATCTACTTCTTGCAGTATACCCAAATACAAACTACGAATATAATCTTTTTTCGTCTCTAATTCTTTATCCGCACCTTGGTTTCTGATTTCACGAGCTTTATCATATTTGTGTTTGTCCTTAAGCACACCATTGTCCCCTAAATTATCCCACCTATCAACGAAAAGATTATTGGCTTCAAAAATCTGAATAAATTTATTTACTAAACTTTCCAAACCATTTGGAACCAGATATAAGGACGGAACAACTTCGTCAAAATCTTTTTTAAAATGAGAACACTTTTCTACAGCCTGCTTAAATAGCTGGTCACCATCACCAGTATTCACAGTTTTCATTTTCTCAATATTATCAAAAATAAAATCTATATCAAAACTATTAAACTTACTCCTTAACTTGTATAATTCTTCAAGTCTTCTTCCAATAATTTCTGCTTTTCTGCTTTTCTGCATTTCCTTTAAAGTTAGCCTTACTAACCTTGTATTCCATGCTGCTACCCCAACTGAGATTACTGTTATTACAACTAAGATTACAGTTGCCCAAGCAATAATCCAATTAGAATCTAACTCAAATATATTCATAATTCAGTCTCCTTGCTGCCCCTGTATGCTCCCCTAACTTATCAAGATTTTGAGAGGGGTGTGAAAGTATTCGCAACAGCAAATTTTACCATAAATATCTCCCGCTTTATGTTTAAGATGAATATTTATATTCGCTAGTCAATTTATGCACGGATCGAAAATATGGCAACTTCAGAAGAAGAGAAATGGCATCAGAGACCTCTTCAGGTTGGAATCATCAGCGGTATAGTTACAGGAATGGTAGTAGGTATTTTTTTAATTATGATTTCTGGTTGGATGCAGGAAAATACTGCACCTTCTATCATTCTTTTAAACCATACTGCAAAGAATCAAAACTCCAATATTCTCAACTCACCGTCAATGCAAGATATATAGCGTGATTCTAAAGCCTCCGTAATTTTTAAGAATCATTAAACAGATTATTTAATGGGGGTATTAAAATGACAATAACACCAAGAGGTGAATCATTTCTTCCAGACTTTTCTATAAATGAGTTGA
>VEPN01000050.1 GCA_012026835.1 Candidatus Methanoperedens sp.
CTCTGCAAGGTGATATATCTCTGGGGTTCTACCCCACCCCTCCTCTGTTGTCATAAATTAGAGTGAGGGGTTCATTATTATGATTTATTGGATGGGTTCGGCCTGTACGCAACGTTTTTAACATAAATCTTGCGAAAAGTTCTTTCATGATGTTCACTTCCCTAAACTCTTGAAATTAACCCCGTCATCATAACATACTTAAACAGGCCGGCATATCCAGAATCCCTATGCGAGAATTCATCCTCTACTCAAGGACCGGAAGGACAGACCCCAGGTTCTCAAGTCTCAGGGAAGCAGGAAGACTGGATGTTGTTTACCAGTGCATACTGATGTCGCTTTTTATGTCACATGCAATCCGAAGGGATGTCATCTTCCATGCAATCCTCGGTGGCCCGCCCGCACCGCCCCTGGAACTTATGGTGGACGGCAGGGATTTAAGGGATGTGCGCCTGGATGAGCGCACATGGGAAGACCTGCTCAGGAAAGCACTATCTGGCAGGGCTCACCCGGGAATCCATGTTAAGAAGAACAGCCTCCAGCAGCTTGTGAAAGAAAAAAGCAACATCTTTGTACTTGAAGAATCAGGAGAGAGTATAAAGACAATCGATCTTGGCGAGAATCCGGTCTTTGTACTGGGCGACCAGGTAGGTCTTCCCAAAAAAGATGAAGAATTCGTGCTCAGGTACGGCAAGAAGGTTTCTGTCGGAGGGCGGGCGTACCTGGCATCGGCATGTATTGGAATAATAAATTACATACTTGACCAGAGGGAGATTTTTGAATGATAAAATCTAAATATCCTCTATAACTCCTTTTTTCCCTTTCTTCTTCACATCCCTGATAAGTTTCTGGTTCTCCCGGAGGAATAAAGTAGCATCATTCTCGATCCTTTTCTTATCGATTTTTTTCCCGCGCCCTTCTCCAGGGCAATCAACCACAGGTTTTAAGCGCATAATGGGTTCATCGGAATAAGAGACTTCAACTATCTTAAAAGGCAGCAGGCGGCAGACGAGAGGTTCGTTCTCCCGGATTGTGCATTCAAGCTTCTTCCCCAGGAAAAAACATCTTTCGTCCTTCCCCTTTATCTTAAAAGCTTTGTTCGATTCGTCAAATTCCAGAAAATCATCCAGCGGGTATCCAAGTCCATGTATCCTTTTGATATCCTCAATTGTAAGCTGAATGCCTTCTGCACAGCATTTTGCCCCGCATTTCTTATATTCACACGTCCACTTGTCAATATTTTCAAGGATATGAATCATAACTGGTAATAAGACTTAATATAATTTAAGGATACCCATATCTGGCGAGCATAAAATACCTGTTGTATAATTACCGAAAAATGGTGTCTATCGTTATCACTAACCATTTTTTCATAGACAAAGAATTATATAATAGTTACAACAATATAAGTAAATTATCATCAAAATATAGAAGGTACATAATGTCAATACTTGATGTAACAGAAGACCAGATATTCCACACGCTGGGAAGAGGGAAAGATCCGAATTTCAAGCCAATAGAGAAAGAGAGGCCTGTCATAGCCAGGCCTAAGAAAACATATACTCTCAACCAGGCCGCCAAGGTGCAGCAGGCAGTGAAACCAGATACCATTCTGGCTCAGGTTGAACCCACCAGACCAGTCCTTTTACCGGCAGTAGATGAATCCATGATAAAACTGACGGAAGAACTGGCTGAACTGAACAGCAGCGTTTCGGGAATCCAGAAAATGATAAAGTGGTATTTATTGCCGCAGTTCGTAGTCGTTGTAGTCTTATTACTGGCTTTGATCATTAGAAGTTAATTATTTTTGGAAAATTACCTGACCGATATTTTATTGTATTAGCCATTCTTTACAGGGATATGAAATATATAGTACTTGTAGGAGACGGGATGGCGGATTACCCTGTTCCGGAACTTGGCGATCTGACGCCCCTCCAGGCCGCAAATATCCCGAATATGGATTTTATCGCAAAGCACGGAAAATGCGGCATTGCCAGGACAGTTCCTGATAGCATGCCTGTGGGAAGCGATGTGGCAAATCTTTCAATATTGGGATATGACCCTGCAAAATGTTATTCAGGCCGCGGCCCGCTTGAAGCTGCAAGTATAGGTATAACTCTTGGTAAAAATGACATAGCTTTCAGGTGCAATCTTATCACAGAAAAGGACGGTATGCTCGCTGATTACAGCGCTGGCCATATTTCAAGCGAAGAAGCCCGTATCCTTATAGAAGCTGTGGACAGGGAGCTTGGTGACTCCTGCAAGTTCCATGCAGGTGTAAGTTACAGGCATTTGCTTGTCACTGAAAAAGGAGAAGAGACTCAATGTACACCCCCCCATGATGTTGTCGGGCAATCAATCGATGATGTCCTGCCAAAGGGAAAAGATTCAGAGATTCTAATTAATCTTATCAGGTCATCAAGGCACATTCTTGATTCTCATGAAGTCAATATTAAACGGAAAAAGAACGGTAAAGCTCCGGCAAATCTCATCTGGCCATGGGGCCAGGGGAAAGCCCCGTCCATGTCGCTTTTCAGGGCATCATATGGAATTTCCGGTTCCATCATCTCGGCAGTAGATCTATTAAAAGGCATCGGGAAATATGCAGGTCTTGATATTATAGATGTGCCGGGGGCTACGGGATATCTGGATACCAATTTCACAGGCAAAGCTGAATATGCCTTAAAATCACTTGAAGAGAGGGATTTCGTACTGGTTCATGTAGAAGCGCCGGATGAGGCGGGACACATGGGAAATATAGAAGCAAAGATCAAGGCTATTGAGGATTTTGACGAGAAAGTGGTGGGAGGTATTTTAAACGAAGCAGGAAGGTTCGGGGATTACCGTATTATGGTCCTGCCTGACCATCCCACGCCCGTATCAGTGAGGACACATACGAGGGAACCAGTTCCTTTTGCGATATATTCATCTTCTGAAAGTGCGGATTATGTGGACAGGTTCGACGAATCTGCCGCAAAAGAGGGTATTTTCGGTCTTGTGGAAGGGTACGGGTTGATGAGGTTATTGACCGGATAATCATTCCGAAAGCCTCAACATTATCCCTGTACTCCTTGCCTTTATGATTGCAATATCAAGGGCAATAATACCACCTAAGAAGTAAAATAACCCGAGCGCGAATCCAAGAATCACGTTCGCTTCCCCAAAACCATAGAATGAACGCATGTACTCAAGGAAATACGTAAGCGGGATTGCCCGCGCTATTATCTGGAGAGCTGGCGGAAGAATTGATACCGGATAGTAGATTCCGCATATGAACATCATTATGCCTGTAATCGTCCAGGCCGCCACCTCAGCGCGCTGGCCAAAGCTCAGTATCGAGATGCAGACAAGGATACCTATGGACGCCGATGTCAGGAAAAGACCGGCTAAAAAGACAAGGACAGGTATGATCCCTCCGGCAAGAAAATTGAAACCAAAGGCATAGTAACTGATAATAACAAGGATTATAAAAACAAGGATGCTTCGCAGTATCCCGAACAGCAGTGAGCCAATCATGAGATGGTATCCCCTTACAGGGGCTATGAACGTGTGCTTTATACTTTTGCTCCACATATCAAAAAGCATTACATAAGCCACATCTATCTGGCATATCTGGACAATACTGAACGCAATGGCCCCTATCAGGATGAAAGAGATAGTATTCTCATTCATCGAAAAGAAACTTGCCATAAGACCAATGGACATCAGGCCGATGAACGGCCAGAATATCACCTCAAAGATGGTGAAGAAATTCCTTTTTGCCATAATCCAGCTTTTATAAAAAGAAGCTGCATACCTGCCGATTTCAGGATTTCTCATCATGTCCTTTGATTCTCCTTTTTTTCTTCATCAATTTGGGCAATGTAACATTAAAAGTACTTCCATTGCCGTTGCTTTCAGCCCAGATGGAACCATAATGCCCCTCTATTATGCTCTTACATATTGAAAGCCCGATACCCATACCTCCATATCTCCTGCTCGCAGAGCCGTCTATCTGGTAGAACCTGTCGAATATACGGGATAGCTTATCCGGAGGGATACCGATGCCGGTATCTGTTATACTGATTTTGACCTGGCTTGTGTCATCAACTGTGGTTACAGATATCATACCATTTTGCGGCGTGAATTTTATTGCATTTGACAGCAGGTTTGATAAAACCTGGATGATTTTTTCCTCGTCTGCCCATATTTCGGGAAGCGGTTTTATACCCTGGATGATTGTTATCCTTTTTTCGTTTGCCTGTGGATGCATATCCTGCAGTGATCTGGATATGACATTGTTTATAGAGACCATTCCGAATTTCAATTTGAATTTATTTTGCTCAAAGTAGGCTGCATCAATCAATTCCTTGATAAGCTGTATCAGCCTGTCAGAGTTGCGCAGAATGATATCCAGGCTCTTTTTTTGCTCATCATTAATCTTACCAATAGTTTCATCGTTGAGTAATTCCGCAAATCCTTTAATTGATGTCAGGGGTGTTAATAACTCATGGGTTATGTTTGAAATGAATTCGGTTTTTAACCTGTCAGCTTCTTTCAGTTTTTCGTATGATTTTTCTAATTTTTCATGGTATTCTTTAAGTTGTTGTTCCAATCTCTTTTTTTCAGTGATATCTCTGGCTATGCCATGTATTCCTGTTATCTTTCCACCATCTTTCAAAACCCGACTTCTTATTTCAACCCAGCGGTGCTTCCCGTTTTTACACAATAGCTCAAGGATTGAGGGCGGCTCTATAGTATCGCCAAACAATCTCTTTTTTATGCCTATCTGAGCGATTTCAAAGCTATCCGGCGTGAGCCATTTTGAGATGTGCGTCCCTATCACTTCTTCCTTTGAACAGGCAAGTACCTTAAGTCCTGCATAGTTCAGATCCACAAAACAATTCATGCTATCAAGTGTAAACATCGGGTCATCAGCATTCTCAAAGAGATCCCTGTACCTGGATTCGGATTCTTTGAGTTCTTCATAGGATTTTTTCAACATTTCATGATATTCTTTGAGCTGTTCCTCCAGTCTCTTTTTTTCAGTTATATCCCTGGCTATACCATGTATTCCTGTTATTTTT
Organism: Candidatus Methanoperedens sp.; assembly: GCA_012026835.1. Classification (GTDB taxonomy): domain Archaea; phylum Halobacteriota; class Methanosarcinia; order Methanosarcinales; family Methanoperedenaceae; genus Methanoperedens. The sequence goes on from VEPN01000050.1 coordinate 5,064, forward strand.
GTGCCTTCCTTTATAGGACGTGTTCTTAACTCGGCCCATTTGTGCTCTCCATTCTTGCAGACAATTTCATAAATTGCCATTTCGTCAATCGATACACCTGAGATGAGTTTCATAAATCTTTCATTAGCAATTTTCATGCTATCAGGTGCAATCCATTTAGATCCATGTGACCCGATTATTTCATCCCTTGTCGCTCCAAGCGCCTTGAGACCTGCATTGTTTATAGTCTGGAAAAAACCCTTTGAATCAAATGTGTACATTACATCATCAGCGTTCTCAAAGAGTTCCCTGTACCTTGCCTCTGATTCTTTCAGGTGCAATTCAAGCTTTTTTTGTTCCGAGATATCCTTGATAATAATCACGTATTTCTTAGTCCCATTGATTTCTGTTTGGACACAGGAAATGTACAGGTTTTTTTCTTCACCGTCCCTTGCCATTATCTTTGTTTCATACGGTATATCAGTACCAGTTTGCTTCCGGCGCTCCAGTATATCCCTCATATCTTCAGGTATTACTTCCATGAAACATTTACCAATCAGTTCTTCTCCTTGCAGGCCAATAATTTCAAAAAAAGAATCGTTTCCAAATTCAAATCTTCCAAGTTCATCTGTTATTGCCACCCCATCAAAGGATGATCCCGAAATATTATTTTGCGATCCCATTGATGCTAAATAATTGTTATTAATCTACTTTAATGTTGTCGATAGATAGTTTAATAAAGCCGAGAAATAGTACTCAAATGGATGATCCCCGACGCTATAGACCTGGCAGAGTATATAAGAATGAATTACAGGAAAAAAGTGGTCGAGGTTGGTGTGGGCAGCCTTCCGCAGGTCGCACTGCTCTTAAAGGATACAATGGAAGTTATCATAACAGACATTAAGCCGCAGCCTGTATTTAATGGAAAATATACAGGTATCAAGTATTGCATGGATGATATACTCAATCCTGATATCAGCATATATAACAATGCATCACTTATATACTCAATAAGGCCGCCCGTGGATATCCAGGAAGCTATTGCAAAGATAGCAAAGCAAGTTGGCGCTGATCTAATTATAAGACCTTTCGGGAATGAAAAAGGAGAGCTTGGCAGTTTCTATAAGAATCATGACTTGATGAATTATAAGAAGGCAAGATTCTATTTGTATAAAGATGATACAGGGAAGGCAGCTAATTATATATACTAAAATTTAAATAGTATCAATTGTACTAAAGCATATACTAAGGCATAACGATGAGTGATTATTCAATAGGTATAAAGGAACTGGATACGGCAATTGAGAATATTAGGAAAGGCTCGAATATCATGCTGATAGGGCCGCCTATGAGTGGGAAGGAGATTATCCTGTATAATATGATGTACCAGGGAGCTGTAAAAAATGAAAATGCAGTTATTATGGTAACCACTCGCGAGTCAGCCACTCATATCCTGGATTGGTTCAAAGAATCCGGACTGGCACTTCCTCTGTCAAGGATAGGTATAGTGGACTGCGTCACAAAAACTCTCAGCGGTGTAGCAGTTGAAACTGAAAACATTAAGATTGCCAGCAGCCCTGTGGATTTGACAGGTATCGGTGTGAAGATCAGCCAGTTTTTTGAAGAATTCTTTATGAAAAAAAATATCCAGAAAACCCAGCTTCATATTAATTCTCTTTCTACAATATTGATGTATTCGAACATCCAGACTGTTTTCAGGTTCCTTCATGTTTTTACAGGACGTATCAAATCCGCCGGGGCTCTCGGTGTATATGTATTGGAGAGCGGTATGCATGATGAAAAGTCTATCGCGACATTAAAACAATTATTTGACGGCATGATAGAGGTAAAATCCGAGAATGATAAGAATTATGTTCGGGTAACAGGCCTGTCCGCAAAACCAACTCCGTGGTTTGAATATGAGATCGAAGGAGCCGGTATAAATATCGTGGGGAAATAGCATGATAGAGACAGGCATCCCAAAACTGGATGATTTTCTGGGCGGGGGTGTGCCTAAAGGCAAAAGTCTTGTTTATTATATTCAGCCTGGGGTGGAAGGTGAAGTTTTCGGGATGCAGACGATCTTCAATACCCTGAAATGCAAAGGAACCGGGGTATTTATAGTATCCAGTACAAGCCCGGATACAACAAGAGGCCAGTTCAAGGAATTCGGCTGGAATATTGATGTGTATAATGACAGATTATTTTTTGTTGATGCTTATAATCCATTAATCGGTGCGCCATCAAAGGAAAAGTATGTGGTTCTGAATCCTGACAACATAGAAAATTTCAATAAAGTCATTACTGATGTAATAAAGGAGTTGCCCCCCAGCACCATAGTATTTGGTTCACTCTCTACCATAATGGACCTGTGTGGAGAGAAAGAGACTATAGAGGCTGTCAGGAACTGGAATAAACTGGCTATCCTGTATGATCATATCATTGTTTATAATTTCACTGCGTGGCCATATTCCCAGGAAACCCTGGACTTACTGAAAAAGGAAATGTTCAATGCCGTAATATCCATAGGAGGTATAGCCGAGCGTGTCCTGTTCGGGCAGTATTTCGGGATACTTAAATCCGACTGGGCAAAAGAAACAAAGAAATCAATGCTTTTCAGGGTACTGCGTCCCGGAGGGATTAAACTATTCATACCGAAGATACTTGTGACAGGGCCTTTTGACGCAGGGAAATCCACTTTCGTTCATGCGCTTTCAACCCGGGCGATATCTGTTGACAGGCTTGGAACAACGATAGCACTGGACCATGGTCATGTTGAGTATAAAGGCTTCAGTGCCGACATATTCGGAACACCCAGCCAGGAACGCTTCGACCCGATAATAAAACTAATAAGTGGCGAATCCATGGGTATCTTCCTCGTAGTTGATTCTACCAATCCGACGGATTTTGTCCGTGCAAAACAAATGCTTGAGATTACAAAGTCTTACGGGTTACCTTTTGTTGTAGTGGCCAATAAACAGGATTTGCCAGGCGCTATGACGCCAGAAGAAATAAAAGTGCAATTCAATTTACCGAGCGACGTCCCGATAGTGCCCGCATCAGCAAAGGACAAAAAAGGTGTGTTTGAGGCTTTCGAAGTATTGATAAATAAAATTACAGGAGGGATTTGATGCCCCACGTTATTGACATGGTAGATAAGATTCTGGCGGACCTGAAGAAAGTTGGAGGAGTGGAAGCATGTGCTGCCGCAACCCGCGACGGTCTGCTTATCCGTGCCTTAATGCAGCAGGAACAATTTGCAGAATCTTTTGCTGCTATGTCAGCGACAATGCTTGGAGCAGCAGAGACAGCAACTTCAGAACTGGGCAAAGGTATTCCAAACAGGGTTATTGTCGAATCTGACCATGGAAGGTTGATCGCAGTCGGCGCAGGACCTAAAGCGTTGCTTATGGTGCTTGTAAACTCAGATACAGGATTAGGGTTGATCCTGCTGGAACTTGATAAATCGGCAGCCAAACTCAAAGAAATAATGACATGAATAAACAAAAATCCAGGGCAGAAGCCACGGGGCTTGAAACTACACTCCATATCGGGAAATCCGGCATAGAGAAAGTTGTTGAAGAGTTAAAAAAGCAATTGAAGATTAGAAAAATGGTGAAAGTAAAACTGCTTAAATCCGCATTTCTTGAAGGGGATAAAAAGGAATTGGCAGAAAAACTGGCTGATCTGACAGGCTCTGAGATTATTGAAGTAAGGGGAAATACGGCTGTTTATCGTCGAAAAGGGTAGATACGGCTGTTCATCACTGAAAAGGGTAGATATGGCTGTTCATCGCCGAAAAGGGTTAAATACTATCCGATAAATAAGACCCACCCACAAGTTTAAGATGATTTTACGGAGGATTCTACATTGACAACAGTATATGACGTGCCCGCCGAGATACTCATAAATAGCGTGGCACAGAAATTGAAAAATGACCAGAAGGTCGCTGCCCCGGAGTGGGCAAAATTCGCCAAGACAGGCGCTCACAAGGAACTTGCGCCTGATAAGGCTGATTGGTGGTTCGTCAGGTGCGCTTCAATATTAAGGCGGGTATATATCGACGGGCCTGTAGGTATTTCAAGACTTCGCAGCTTCTATGGGGGCAGGCACAGGAACGGCGTAAAGGCAGTACATTTCTCAAAAGGAAGCGGGTCTGTTGCAAGAGAAGCGCTTCAGCAGCTTGAGAAAGCGGGTTTTGTCAAGAACCAGAAAACCGGGAGGATAATCTCACCCGCCGGGCAATCACTTCTGGATAATACGGCAAACGAAGTCAAAACTGAACTGGTAAAAACCAATCCTGACCTGGCTAAATATTAAACCCTGTATTATGGGGACTGGTAAATATGGATGAGGATCTTGAAGAGATAAAAAGGCGCAAGCTTGAGCAAATGCAGCAGCAGCAGTACAATGCCCAGGCGCAGGCTGCCCAGCAGGAGCAGGCCCGCGCCGAGTACGAGGCAAAGAAACAGGCAATCATGCGCCAGATACTCACGCCTGAGGCAAGGGAGAGGTTAAACACTCTTAAAATGACAAAACCCGAGCTTGTGGCAAGTGTCGAAGCCCAGTTGATATCACTTGCCCAGAGCGGGAGGCTTGCATCAAAGATCGATGATGCCAAGCTGAAATCGCTGTTGCTCCAGCTTCAACCCAAGAAGCGCGAGATGCAGATCAAGAGGGTTTAAAAAATCCCAGCCCGAGTATAGAGTCAAAAAACCTGTAAGTCCCAAGTATCTTTTCACCTGATTCCCTGTCAGGATTAATCCTGCTGATCTCATCAGTAAGCTCTTCCATTATTTTTAATGCTTTTCCTGTGTTCAAGTTATCATCCAGTGCCCGCTCAAAATTTTTCATGGTTTTACGCATATTTTCTGCGTCATCCCCGCCGTTTGAAAATTTTAGCATTTCAATTGTGTTTCGCATTTTTTCAAGCTTTCTTCCTGCATCCACAAGCCCCTCGAATGTGAAATTCAACCTTCTCCTGTAATTCATTGACAGCAGGAGATACTTTATCGCCATTGGCTCATATCCCATATCGAGAAGGTCGCGCATGGTATAGAAATTACCTGCCGATTTTGACATTTTCTTACCGTCAACCATAAGATGCCTGCAATGGAGCCAGTATCTTGACGGGTTTTCGCCGAATGCTCCGAAATTCTGGGCTATCACGGCCTCGTGATGAGGAAATATATTATCCACCCCTCCTATATGCATATCAAACCGTGTCCCGAGATACTTCGTACACATGGCCGAGCACTCTATATGCCAGCCCGGCCTGCCCTTTCCCAGTTCTGTTTCCCAGAAAACATCCCCATCTTCCTTTTCGTATGACTTCCAGAGCGCAAAATCAGAGATTATAGCCGATTCCTCACCCCATTCATCGCGTTTTATTTTCTTCTTCCCTGCCTTTAGTTTTAAATGGGAAAGCTCTCCCCAACCCCTGAATTTTGATACGTCATAATATATAGAACCGTCGGTTCCACTGTATGCATAGCCATTTTCCATCAATTTCTTTATAATCGCTATGATATCAGGAATATAATCTGTAGCTTTTGGAAAAACGTCGGCAGGTAATAAATTTAAAGTTTTCATATCTTCGAAAAATACCTTAGTATGGTATCCAGTCAGGTCCCACAGGGTTTTTCCTTCTTTCCTGGCAGTTGATATGGCTTTATCTTCGATATCAGTAAGATTCATGACCCTTTTTACCTGGTAGCCTTTGAATTTGAGATATCTCACAAGTATATCCTCAAATATGAAAGTCCTGAAATTCCCGATATGCGCATACTGGTAGACTGACGGCCCGCATGTGTAGATACCCACAACCTCCCCAAGAGGACGGAATGTCTCTTTTTCCCTCTTAAGACTGTTGAATAATCTGAGCACTACTACATCCTCCTGAAACTTAGCACACCAAGTCCCATCGCTATTACAGCGAAAACGAGCATTACAGCCGCATCAAGATATATGGGGAACTGGTGAGTGCCCAGAACAATCCCGCGAAGCGCATCCACACCATAGGTCAGGGGATTGATAGAGGTGGCATAGGTAAGCCACGGGGAAAGCTTGTCCACAGGATAAAGTGCGCCGCTAAAGAAAAAAAGCGGCCACATAACAAAATTTATTACAAGGCTGAATCCTTCGGGGCTCTTTAGGTTTGCTCCTATCACAAGCCCGATGCTCACCATTGCTATTGAGATTAGAAGTAGCATTAAAAATGCCTGAATAATACTAACTGGCGACAACGGGGCATTTATCAATAAACCGATAATCAAAAGAAATATCACCTGTACCATAGCATCGGTCACGCCGCCGAGCATCTTTCCCGCAAATACGCTTGCCCTTGGCACAGGCGCTACAAGCACTTCTTTCAGGAAATCAAGTTTCCTGTCCCAGATAATATATATCCCGTAAAAAAGAGATGAGAAAAGTACTGCCATTACAAGTATGCCGGGGTATATGAACACCATGTAAGGAAAACCCCCGATAGATTCTACGGTCGAGCCGATACCCGCCCCGAAGCCGAAAATCCACAGAAGCGGTGAGATAGCAGACGAGATGAGCCTCTCTTTCTCCCTGATGTATATCTTGGCCTCCCGCAACCATACCGCATATATGCCCTCAAGGCTGCTTATAATCCCGTTCATTTCTTCATCATCCTCTCCCAGAAACCGCCTTCAGCCTCGGCCTCGCGTATCTCCCTCCCTGTATAATGAAGGAAAACATCATTGAGAGTCCCGCTTCTTACTTCCACAAAATCTATCGGGCCTGTATGCATGAGAAGGTCCTGGAGATGCTTGCTTGCGTCCTTGATGGAAAGATACAGCAGACCGTCTTTTTCCTGCACATTCCTGATATAATCAAGCTTTTTCAATGAATTGATATCAGTAACCTTTTGCTTTATCCTGACGATATCCCCGACTATTTTATTCTTAAGCGTTTGCGGCGAATCCAGGGCTACGATCTTCCCGTAGTCGATGATGGCGATCCTGCCGCACAACTCTTCCGCCTCTTCCATATAATGGGTTGTAAGCATAATAGTGGTGCACTCCTTTTCCGCAAGCTCGCGTATATATTTCCAGATATGTTCCCTTGTCTGCGGGTCAAGACCAAGCGTGGGTTCGTCAAGGAATAGTACCTTGGGATGGTGCATCACTCCCCGAGCAAGTTCAAGACGCCGCCGCATTCCGCCGGAATATGTCTTTAAAAGATCATCAGCCCGCTTTTCCAGGTTTACAAGAGACAGGACCTCATCTATGCGTTGCTTCCTGACGTTTCTTGGCACACCGAAAAGAAGATTGTGCATTGCAAGATTCTCGCGCCCGGTAAGCAGGTCATCCACGCTTGGTTGCTGGAATACTATGCCTATGGACTTTCTCACTTTCGCGGATTCCTTCACGATATCAAAACCGTTCACCCATGCCCTGCCTGATGTGGGCTTTAAAATAGTGCACAGCATCGAAATAAGCGTTGTCTTGCCTGCGCCGTTCGGGCCAAGTAGCCCGAAAATCTCACCTTCTTCGATTGAAAGGTCCAGCGAGTCCACTGCTGTTATTTTGCCGTATTTCTTGGTGAGGCTTTCGGTTTTTATTACCATAAAATCAACCATTTTAATAAATTGAGGGTATTTATGGCTGTTTCAATTCTTCTTAATAAATTAAATAGTTGAGTCTCCCATCTCAACTGCTTACTATAATATACTTATGAGTAATGGTAATAGTAATATCTCATATACCATCTATATATGTTCTGGGACTTAATGCTTTATGAGAATTGTCATCCTGCTTTTATACACCAAATTCTTAAGAATTTGGATATCTTGGACTCGATAGTTATATATACAGACACAAAGAAAGAATATTTACAAAAAAACGTTCATAAAATATCATTTAGAGTGTGGGGTACAGGGTAGTAGAGTAATTTATCTGTTGGTATATGCTTCTTTCGCAATACTATTATTCCAAAAATGCAGGGAACCGCATTTATATTTTCACATATGGGGGCACTATAATGTGGATCTCAGGGTTAAGCGTCATCTAAAAATTTAGGAGGTAACATATGAGACAAAGAATACCAAAACGGACATGGGCACTGGTAGTATTGGCTACCGCGCTCATTTTATTGGGAGTGGTTTATGCCCAGGAATCTGGAATGGATGGTCCAAACCATTCTTCAGATTATACCGGGATAGATAATACAGATTCAAACAATGAGAAGAGTCCGAACAATTCCTTAGATAATACAGGACTAGATAATGCACGTTCAAAAGATAAGATGCATCCGAAACCTACTGTCACAGTGGATAATTCTTCAATGAAAAGTTCAAGTTATTTGCCCGTTGTCATTAAAGAGGATTTTGAAACAATCATGGCACGATATAAAGCTTCAAAACCTGAGACGATGCAGCGGCAGATGAATCTGCTCAATGAACGCTATGATTTAAGTGACCATAAGGTTGGGGGAGTGAACATGTCCCGCGGAAAGCCAATCCAAGAGGGCGTACGAGTTAAACTTCCTGCAGGCATGACATGGGATAAGCTGGCTGCGATGAACCCTGAGGATATCCGGGAAAAGAATCTTTTCCCAAAAGGTTTCCTGCCTTTACCCCACCCTAACCATTCTGAAGGAGGTATGGTCTTCCCTGAGTTCCAAATTAAAGAGATCAAAAAGCAAGAGGGTCGCGACCTCACCCGCTTTGATATTGACTTCGATTTACCAGACCGCTTTTTGCCCGAGTTCCCGGCACCAATATATCTGACTACTCGGTCTGACCTGGGCGATGTTTCAAGGGGCCAACTGGTGACTAACCAGAACTACTTTGAACTGTTTAACGGGATATTGAACCCCAAACAGCTTGAGGGCCTACGGCTGCTTGTGACACCTTTCCCGCAACAGCAATTCAACCTGCTTGAAGATAGGCGTTCCGAACATCCCAGTATGGGGGTTGCCTGTTTTGATTGCCATGCAAACGGTCATACAAACGGCGCCACCCATCTTGTGGGTGACATCAGGCCTCAGGAGTTCCGCCATCGGCTTGATACACCCACCCTGCGGGGCGTAAATATCCAGCGTCTTTTCGGTTCACAGCGTGCACTGAAGAGTGTTGAAGATTTCACTGAGTTCGAACAGAGAGCCGCATACTTCGATGGCGACCCTGTAATAGCAACTAAGAAGGGAGTCAACATCCTTGAGCGCGGCAGCCAGGTTCACTTTATGGCTGAATTCCAGGAACTTATGGATTTCCCGCCTGCCCCAAAGCTTGATATTTATGGCAAGCTGGATTCTAATAAATCCTCTGAATCTGAAGTACGCGGGCAGGAACTGTTCTTTGGTAAGGCCAGGTGCAATGAATGCCATCCAGCGCCCTACTATACGGATAACACCATGCACAACCTGAAGGCGGAGCGCTTCTACAAGCCTCAGATGGTCAACGGGATGATGGCAAGCGCCGACGGCCCGATTAAAACATTCCCTCTGCGGGGCATTAAGGATTCTCCTCCCTACCTGCACGATGGGAGGCTGTTAACCCTGGATGACACAGTAGAATTCTTCAACATGATTCAGCAGCTCAAACTCACCGAGGATGAGAAGAAGGATATTGTGGCTTTCCTGAGAACACTTTAGTTTGGATAGTGGTAGCCCGGCTGTTAGAGAACGAAATGGCGCTTAACCATGGCCGGGCATCCACACAAACTTCTGAGACAATGTATGATTTCATCGAACTTTAATTATTGTTCCCTGTGATATTTAATATTGTCTCCCTTGCATCTTCAATTATTTTCTCCTCGTCGAGCATTACTTTATGGTCTTCCATCAGTATTTTCCCATTTACTATCGTGGATTTTACATCGCACCCGCTTGTGCTGTGCACCAGGGATGAAATAAGGTTGGAAGATGTGAAATGAGGTTTTTTCAAGTCTACAATAATGATATCAGCAAGAGAGCCCGGTTTGAGCACGCCGGCCTTTATGTTCAAGGCCATTGCCCCGTTCACGGTTGCCATTTCCAGCACTTTTTCCGCAGGCATATACCTGGGATCTTTGAGTTTATGGAGCAATGAAGCCATCCTCATCTCCTTCCACATGTCAAGGCTGCCGCCTGAGGCGCATCCGTCTGTCCCGAGTGCCACGTTAATCCCTTTTTCAAGCATCTCCGGCACACGCGCAACGCCGGCGCCAAGAGCCATATTACTTGAAGGACAGTGGACGACATTGACCTTCCTGGTTTTCAGGATATCTATATCGCCATCCGAAAGCCAGACACAGTGTGCCGCAAGGATATCAGGCCCCAGGAAGCCCATGCCGTCAAGAAGATTTACAGAGCACATGCCGTATCGTTTTTTCATCAAATGCAGTTCATTCTCTGTTTCAAGGACATGGATATGGATATTGGTTTTATCGTTTGATGCCTGTTCCCTGACTTTTATCAGGAACTCTTTTGAGCATGAGGCCGCCGAATGGGGCGCATACATCGTTGTTATCCTGCCATCTGCCGCACCGTTCCACTTCCTGTTAAATTCTTCCCTGATTTTCAGCTTTGAACCTGAATCCTCATTGATACCTTCAATCATCCCGTATCCAAGTGCAGCTCTTATACCTGTTTTTTCCACAACGGATGCCACCTCATCCATATGGATATACATGTCTGCAAAAGTCGTAGTACCGGATTTTATCATTTCAAGAACACCAAGATTCGCGCCTGCTCTTATGTCGGCCTGAGTAAGTTTCATTTCTATCTTGCGGATCTTTTTAACCCATCCCTTATAAGCAAGGTCATCAGCCCATCCCCGGAAAAGGGTCATGGCGAGATGTGTATGGGCATTGATAAGACCCGGCATCACAATACAGCCCCTGGCATCTATGGTCTTACCTGCTTTTTCCCCGGTATCCTTCCCTGCAAAAGTAATTAAACCGCTATCAACAACCACTATTCCATCATCAACAACGACGCTGTCTGGCGTTAACACGCGACCGCCTTTGATTATCAGGTCTGCCATGAGATATCAATGGTGTAGTGGACTATGAAATAACTTTTCATCCGAAAAGGTTAAAAGGAATGTGATAGAATGAGGAGAAATCATTCACTCTTAAAGCAGTAATTCGGAGTACATAAAGAATATCATTGCTTAAATATAAAAAGTGAATATCTGTCCCGGTATCCGGGACACGTACCGTGCATTATGAAATGCATAACCCCAACATTTGTTGGAACGGGAGGACTTATAGGTTGTTGAATGAACTGCAGAACAGAAAAGCTGACTTAAAGAACAAGTCGGAAGAGTACAAGAATAAAAGGAACGAACTGAACCTGGAAGCAAGCAAATGTGCCGGCAAGAGAAACGATCTTAACAAACGCACAAAAGAGCTGATAGAAGAGGCCCAGCAACTCAAAAAATCGCGTGATGAGAACAATGAGCAAGTAGGCCAGGCAAAACTCAAGCGCGATGAATTAAATGACCAGGCCAATAAAGTATATGCTGAGATCGATAAAATACGCAAGGATTTAAATCTTGATGATGGCCCGTCACTGAAAGAATTAAAAAGGGAAATAGACAGGCTGGAGTTCCAGCAGCAGACCGAGGTAATGACACCTGCAAAAGAGCGGGAAATTGTTGACAAGATTGCCTCGTTGACAGAAGAACTCAAGCGGAAAAAACAGCAGCTTGAGGGAAGCAGTGAATTAAAATCATTACTTGAAAAGGCCCAGTCTCTGCGCGATGAAGCGGCATTGCATCACGATAAAGTGAAAGAATATGCGGAAGCTGCACAACAATATCATGATAAGATGATAGTAGTTTTCAAGGAAGCAGATGCTGTAAGGGCAGATTCGGACGCAGCGCATAAGGAATTTGTGAAAGCGCAAGAAGCGGCCGATGAACAGCACAGGTTGTTCATACAATCCCAGAAAGAAATCCGTGAACTTAATAAAGTAATAGTCGGATTAAAGAGAAAGACAAAAGAAAGTAAGGAAGAATCTATCAGGGAACAGACAAAGAAGGAAGCAGAAGAGGTTTATAACCAGTTCAAACTCGGTGAAAAATTGAATACCGAAGATTTGATGCTGCTCCAGAGATCCGGACTTCTTTAGACCGATCATTTTTTTGTTTGTTATTTATCTTTTTTCGATTTATCGGAAAGAATATATATTATTATCCACCTTCTTGGTTTGATGGAAAAAACCCGGGAACCGATTAAATGTTATATGGTAAGCTGGGATGAAGCTGACGGGCTGGCAAGGATTCTTGCCAGAAAAATAAAAAGCTCGGGTTTCAAACCTGACCTTGTTATCGGGATAGCGCGGGGAGGACTTGTGCCTGCACGTATTATATGTGACCTTCTTCTCCAGAAAGACCTGGCTTCGGTGAAAATAGAGCACTGGGGAATCGCGAAAACACACGGAAGTGCAAAAATAAAGTTCCATCTCCCCATAGAGGCGGACATTTCCGGAAAAAAGATATTGATCGTGGATGACGTAGCAGATACGGGAGATAGCTTTTTTGTGATAATGGAATATCTGAATGATAAGAAACCGGCTGAAGTCAGGACTGCTGCCCTGCAGTATAAAACATGTTCAACTTTCATCCCTGATTACTGGGGGGAAAAGCACGGTAAGTGGATGTGGGTAATATACCCCTGGGAAATATATGAGAACCTGACAGGATTTATCGGGAAGGTACTGACCCATCCTAAGACGCAGGAAGATGTGAGGAAATGCCTGAAAGACGATTTTAACATACAAATCTCAAGAAAAGACCTGCTGGAAATAATAAATGATATGCATCTTGAGGGAAAGCTTAAATCAATGAAAAAAGGCGGGAAGATCTTCTGGGAAATACCCCGACAGGAGGAAACCAGATGAAAATCAGGGCGCATATTTATGTTTCAGGAAAGGTCCAGGGTGTATTTTTCAGGTCAGGTACAAAAGATAAAGCAGAAGAACTGGCTCTTACAGGCTGGGTGAGGAATCTTGATGACGGGCGTGTCGAGGCTGTTTTTGAAGGGGAAAAAGGGAATGTAGAAAAAATGGTGGAATGGGCATGGAAAGGACCCAGGTACGCAAAAGTGGAGAAAGTAGAAAATATCCCTGAAAAATATACCGGGGAGTTCAGCAGATTTGTGGTACTCAGGTATTAGATATTTATATCTATCAAGCCTCCTATCTAAAAATATGGAAAAAACCGAAACAGTGTGTCCCTCATGTTCGCCTGATGATGCAGTTAACCATGTAATACTGAAAGGCACAAAAGAACTGCTTTTACAATGCGAGGAATGCGGGTCAGTACATAAAGCACAAAAACCCAGGGAAGTGCAGGTAAGGGTTATAGTCAGTAAAGGGAAGGAATCGCTGCACATGAGGGCACTGCTGTCGGGAATAATTAAAACCGGAGATGAGATTCTGATAGATGATGAAACCACCGGAGAAGCTAACCTTGTGCAGGTCACATCCATCGAAGTGGGCGATAAAAGGAAGGAAAGTGCAGCAGCAGATGTGATTAAAACCATATGGGCCAGGGCTATCGACGACGTCATTGTAAAAATCGCGGTACACCACAGGGAAACAACTGAATCCATAGAGATGCGGGTACCCGGGGACAGGGAGTTTGTGGTTGGGGAAAAAGTAGAGGTCAACAACCGCGAATTGAAGATAATAAGGATAAAGATAAGGGATGGAGCTTTTAGAAGCAGAAAAGGCATTGCAATCAAAGCAAAGGATATAAAGCGCATTTATACTGATCCGGGGATGAGGGAACAAAGAATATTTTCGAAAGGAGAGCGCGTCAGGATAAAAAAGCGGGAGTCGGTATGGAGTTTGAAATACAAAAAACCAGGCTGATTGAGGATTTAAGACAGCTTGGTATAAGTGAACGTGTTCTTGATGCCATGAAACGCGTTCCAAGGCACTTGTTCGTACCTGAAAGAGAAAAGAAGAATGCTTATGCAGATCATCCGCTGCCGATAGGGTGGGGCCAGACCATATCTGCTCCACACATGGTTGCGATAATGTGCGACCTTCTTGATATTCGGGACGGGATGAAAATACTGGAAGTCGGGGCAGGTTCAGGTTATCATGCAGCGGTAATGGGTGTACTTGCGGGCAGCGGACATGTATACGCAATTGAAACGATAGAAGGCCTTGCCCTGTTTGCCCGCGATAACCTGAAAAAAGCCGGTATCTCCAATGTGACGGTAATGATTGAGGATGGCTCGCTTGGACTTGCGGGTTTTGCGCCTTATGACCGTATCAGCGTTGCATGCGCTGCACCTGATATCCTTGATACTTTAACAGACCAGCTAAAGCCAGGTGGAAAACTCATTATTCCAGTTGGTAAACATTTCCAGGAGCTATATCTTGTTACAAAAACAGACGGATTGAAAAAAGAAGCAAAAGGGGCTGTTGTATTCGTACCGCTTGTCGGGAAAAAAGGCTTCACCGGTCAGATTGAATGAAGTTCGCCCGACTGGATTTTCTCAACCAGCCTGTTCCATTCGTTCTTTTTTAACCTGACAGTATTTGCGCCCTCGCCTATCAATACTTCCTCTCCGACAGTTTCAACTGCGGGGCAGCAACTTTTCTCACATATGTATACCTTCATTGAATCACCTGAACTCTAAAAGAGGGAAGGAGATATTAAGCTTTCGTTTGTGCCCAATGCAGGCATTTCTTTTCGGTTATTTTGAATTTATATTCTATTCAATAAGTGTTATTTTGCTGGTTGAAGTAGTCGCAAGCAGCAGATGGGGTTTTGTCATCGGTGCCATTATCACAACCAAGAAGAAGGTTTAAAAAACCATTTATTTCGGCAGGTTGTTCATTAGAGGGTGTTTCTGCGATTTCCGGTTCCTCAGGTACCTCCTGCACCGGGTCGTATATTCCGGTCTCCTCACTAATAGCAGGATACGAAGAATTATCAATTGATTCAACAACTGGCGTTTCTTCCTCAGGCGTGATAACAGGCGGCGGTATGATCGCAATTTCGAGTTCCTTGCTCTCTGTAGTTATCTTTCCACCTGTAGCGCCGAGTTCGTAATATTCGGCTGTTGCACGCGGCAGTATAATGGGCTGTTCGGAATCTATTTTAACAGTATAACTGAACTTAAAGTCCCTGCCCGCTTCCAGGAATTCTTCATGCATGGTGCGGTTGCCATTATCCTGGGGATTTTGGTCCCATATGGTGACTTTTGTAGGGGTACCGCCGGTGTTTATTGCCGTTACGGTTACCGTTACAGTATCTCCCGGATTGACTTCAGTCACATCGGCCAGTTTAGTAAGTTCAACCTTGGGTCCATATATTAAGATCTCAGGCCGGCCCGATTGTATGATATAGTATTCACCTTTGATTCTGAACTCAGCCGTTGCTGCCGGAAGAGTGACCCCATCGTTGTTGGCTTCCAGGGGTTTTATCAGATAGCGGGAATCCCATTCCCCTTTTGCCGGGATATTTACGACCCAGTTCAGCGATTTGTTACCCATAAGTTTAAAGCCTTTCGGAAGAGAATCCTTAATACTTACATTCTTAAGATCATAATTTGCATTGTTTTTCAATGAAAGTGAAACCATCGCATAATCCTTTAAATAAATCCTTGCATTTGTGCTTTTCTTTAGGCCCGGCATCTGCTGGGATTCAGGCACTATTATGATAGTTGTTAAGGACTCAACCTTATATGGTATATCCTTGGCATCATATCCGCTCAGGTTTGCGCGTATGTCATAGGACTTTTTTTCATCTATATAAGGCGGTGAGAGCGTGATGGTTTCTGTGATTGATTCCCCTATTTTCAAACTTTCATAATGATACTTTAAGCTTTCCCTCTTTAGCGGGAGTTCGGTATCAAAATATAAATCCACATTTTTTGCATCCGCAAATCCGTTATTCGCTATTGTCACAGTTGCAGTAATTTCCGTAGCAGGTGATGATATATAACTGTCGTAATCCGTTTCAACCAATACATCAAGCTTGGGCGTTCCCCTTGGATTCAGTTTTATTACTGCCCAGGGATGATAATTTTGAAAGATCCATTCCCTTGCATTCGGGGAAGGAAGCTGGTCCGCTGTGATTTTCAATTCTCCATCAGGTACTATATATGATTCTCCTGATCCAAGTGCAGTACTATTGATGAAACTGCCGTTTTTTGAGATGTTCAACATGACGAACGGTTCAACCGGTTCGTCCGGTACGTCCTCGTATTTCTCAGATGTGACAGGTGAAGGAAACCCTATGATTTTTATTGAATACCCGGCATATGAGAGCTCTTCACCACGTATGAGTTTACCTGAGACACCATCGCGAAACTGTAGCTGTGAAGTGTCAAAAGCATGAGCCGGGCCAATGTACAATGGTAATATAATGGATATTACGATCCATATCAGGGCGGTGTATTTCATTTTTTATCCCTTAAATAGCCTATATTTCTCCTATGTTTTAAAGGTTTTGTTTCGTGCTTAAACGAACTATTGAAAACTGACCGATGAACGATGATATTATGCAGGATTGGTAACACTATCATCCGTGACAGCGAGGAGCAATCCTTTCCCTCACTCAGTTATATTTTGGGAACTATAGTACTTATAATTTGCGACTTCAATTTCCTTTTATGCGATACATTAAAATCCTATTGACACATATAATGCGTATATGACGAAAAAGAAAGAAGGAAGCGGTCTTCAGTCATCGGCCGGATTAATGAGATACTATGACTCTGAAGAGACCGCGGTTTCAATAAATCCAAAAACAGTGATTACAGTAGCCGTTGTTGTGGGGCTTGCTATTCTGGCTTTAAATGCTTATAACGGGGTATGGCCTGTTAGCGGTTAATACCCTCTTAAATCTTTTATATGCTGTACCCTTTTCCTGATCAGGCTTTCGGTTCCTATATCATGTCTGCTGAAAAGCCTGCCCTTTAAACCTGAAAGACCAGCCTCAGCATTTTTTTCGGCTTCTTTGATGGTTCCGGCGATTCCCAGCACCGCAATGGCCCTTGAGCCCGTTGTATATATTTTATTATCTTTCTCATACACACTTGAGTAAAAAAGGAGCGAATCCCTGATATCCCCTATTTCCACTTCAGAATCCCTCACAGGATTCTCGGGATAGCCTTCGGGAACTGAGTACTTGCATACTGTGGCCTGTTTATTGAAAATAACCTTCATTTTGTCAAGAGTACAGTTTACGATACCTGTGCATACATCAAGAAAATCATTACCAAGAAGAGGCAGTACATTCATAGCTTCAGGGTCTCCAAAGCGCGCATTGAATTCGATGACAGAGATACCTTTTTTTGTGGCCATGAACTGCCCGTAAAGGACGCCCTGGTAAGGAACCCCGGTTTCTTTCCTGATGGCATGCACGGTGTCGCCCATTATCTTTTTCGCTTCAATATAATCCGACTCTTTCATGAACGGGAGTATATCCCTTGAATCATTGTACGAGCCCATGCCGCCTGTGTTTGGCCCCCTGTCCCCTTCGTATGCGCGCTTGTGGTCCTGTACCGCCGGGGCAAAAGCAAGCGTGCTTCCGTCCACAAAAGCCTGTACCGTGAACTCTTCCCCGATAAGCCGCTCTTCAATGACAAGGTCATCGTTTTTGAGTACTTCCCTGGCGTAGTCCTTTGCACCATTTATATCAAAATGGTCTCCCATGACCTTCACCCCTTTCCCCCCCGTCAGGCCCGCCGGTTTTATAACAACGTCTTTCAGTTCGTCGATATATTCATCGGTCCCGTGCCCGCCTTTCCTGAACACCCTGAAACCAGGCAGTCCCGCAATACCATATTTTTTCATGAATTCGCGCGTCCAGGCCTTATCAAATTCTATCTGCGCCGCAAGCCTTCGCGGCCCCACGACCGGGATACCGGCATCCCACAGCTTATCAGGGATGCCCGCAGCAAGCGGCGCCTCGGGGCCGATGACCGCAAGCCCGATCCCGTTCTTAATAGCAAAATCCACTATCGACGGGTCTGTCTCCTTTATGAGGAGAGAATCTTTGCACAAGCGCGCTATACCCGGGTTTTTCTTGCTCATCGCCACATAAAGCTCAGGGTTTTTCCTGCTGCGGGCGATAGCTTCAGCAATGGCATGCTCCCGTCCGCCGCCTCCGACTAATAGGACTCTCATGTTCTAATCCAGAATGTTTGCGGGAATAAAAATGTTCTGGTTTTAATAACTATCATACCCAACATAGTATCGTGCAATTCCGAAAACTAATTCATATCGGCGGCGTCCTGATACCGATAATAGCCGATATCATTGGAAAAACACAGACCCTGGCCCTTGGTCTATTAAGTCTTGCCGTTTATCTCATGCTCGAATTCCTGAAACCAAAAATAAGCAGGGATATTCTTTCACTTGTTTACAGGGAAAACGAACTGAAAGGTTTCTCTATCGAACCTTTATCATATTTTTTTTCAGTCCTGTCTCTACTTTCCCTTTCCTATTTTATAGATGAGAAAATATGCTATGCAGCAATCGCCATTCTTGCAGTGGGGGACGGACTCGCAGGCGTAATAGGAAGAAGATACGGGCAGCACCGCTTCCCTTTTAACAAAAACAAATCATGGGAAGGTTCATTATCAGGTTTTATCGCGGCATCGCTGGCTGGATTTTATTTTGCAGGTCCTATAGCGATAGCAGGGAGCTTCTTCGGGATGCTGGCAGGGGCGGTCAATAAGCAGGATAATATTGCTGTTCCGTATGCGGCATTGATAGCAATGTACCTGGTTCGATATGTATTATTTCCCGGTTGAGTTACATCCTCTCATTCTTTCCTTCATAACGATGAAACTTGTTCCTGATGCACATTTTCCGCACATTTTGCCGTGCCGTCAAATGGCTACCTGAACTTAGTTCGTTACAACCCCAGTTATCGTTCCTGTTAGCCTCTTTGTCATAATGATATCTTGGATAACCGTGTCCGGTGCTATGACAATCGCCTGCAGGATCGTGTTATTGACATTATATTCCGGCTCTCTGGTTGCTATCAGGGTGTACGTGCCGTTTGCCAGTCTCAGTGAGTAGAACCCTGTATTATCTGTTATCGCAGAATCGCCTGTGTTTGCAGTTACTGTTGCTCCCTGAATTTCTCCACCTGAACCATTC
>VEPN01000051.1 GCA_012026835.1 Candidatus Methanoperedens sp.
TGTGGTGAACGGAATAGCCGCTATATCGACTGCATCAAAAGGTCTTTTGTCAAAATATTTCCCAATTTTATTCGGGTGAAAATAGCATGATTGACTATACTGAAATCAAAAAGATTATTAAACAGTTATCAGAGGAAGGTGAAAAATTTAAAAATGCTGTTGAAAAAGGTAAGCATATCCATGAAAATCCTCCAAAAAACCTAGATATCCCTAATTTTATACGAAAGTTAAAACCTTATCAATTAGAATCTGTCGAACATATAGTTGATGTGGAAAACGTCGCAAACTTTTCGGTCCCAGGGAGTGGTAAAACTACTATTGTATATGCAGCATATTCAATTCTAAAATCTAAAGGCTTAATCGATAAATTATTCGTGATAGGTCCAAGAAGTTCCTTCATGCCTTGGGAAGAAGAATATTTTGGCTGTTTTGGTGACAAACCAGAAGTCCTTAGAATTACAGGGCCAAAATCGGAAAGAAAGAGAAAGTACCACTTTGCAGATAACTATGAACTATTTCTTGCTACATATCATATGACTTACAATGATTTAAATGAAATTATTGATTTATTGAGAAAATTCAAGGTAATGGTGGTTCTTGACGAGTCTCATAATATAAAAAGGTTTGAGGGAGGGAGTTGGGCAGACGAAATAATTAAATTGGCTCCATTTGCAAAAAGGAGAGTGGTCTTAACTGGAACCCCGATGCCGCATGGTATTTTGGATATCTGGACGCAAATGACTTTTTTATGGCCTCAAAAAAATTTACTTTTTGAGCGAGAACAATTTAAATCATACATTGAAAGTGATAAGAATCTTTTAGAGATAAGAGAAAAACTCTCGCCGCTCTATTGTAGGATAAAAAAACGTGATTTAGATTTGCCTACCCCAGAATTCATTCGAATCAAGATTCCTTTAAGCCCGATTCAAAAAACGATATATGATGCTATTGCTGCCAAAATTTTGCATGAATTAGTAAAAATACCTGAAGATAGGATGGGCCTTCGTCAATGGAGACGTGCGACTCTAATTCGTCTTTTACAAGCAGCATCAAATCCAACCTTATTAGCTAAATATTCATCTGAATTTGATATTCCTCCGATGGACCCCTCTGGTCTGCAAATTAGTCAGATTATCGAAAGGTATCCTAAATATGAAATTCCAGCCAAATTTGAATTAACAGAAAAACTTGTTAGAGAGCAAATATCAAATAAACAAAAAGTAATAATTTGGACTTCTTTTATTCATAATATCGAAATGTTAAGTAAAAAATTGGAGGATTTCTCTCCTATTTGCATATTCGGAGACGTGCCGCGTGACGAGGATGAAAATGCAGAGTACAATCGAGAACAGCTTATAGAGGATTTCAAGACAAATTCATTAAAAAATCTTTTGATTGCAAATCCAGGAGCAACTGCAGAATCAATATCATTGCAGCGAACGTGCCATAATGCAATATACTTCGATAGGACATTTAATGGAGCCCAGTATCTGCAATCTCTAGATCGAATTCACCGCATCGGGTTGAAGCCCAACGAAAAAGTCACCTATACTTTACTAATATCTGAGAATACGATAGAAGAGGCCGTTAATTCCAGACTTGAGGAGAAATTAAAGCAAATGTTGAATTTTTTGAACGATGATTTAAGTGTCTCAAATATTGAATTTTCAATTAATGAGATTAGCGATGGGGAAAAAGAAGAAGTTGCTGATTTTAACGCAGTGATTGATGCATTAAAGAAACATCTCGGTCCTAAGTATGATGCAGAATATAAATGAAATCAACAGGTTACTGCTTGCAATCTCAGAACTTTCAGGACACAAAAACAATGCAGTTCCTGAGTCTGCGGTTATTCGCCAATGCAGAAATATCGTTCTAATGGGATCTTTACCTGACCACAAGGATACTATTGATTTCTGCATCGAATTAAAAATCATCAGACGCGAAAAAAATAGATTGAAAGTTGAATTTTTAGGGAGAAATCTCCTTGATGCAAACCCAAGTAAAAATTACGAATTTACAGAAAACCAAAAAAATCTTGTTGCAAAAGAATTTATTCTTCATAAGGAATTTCTTAAAGAAATTTCTAAGATTATTATACCTTTCAATGCAAATGAAGAACGTGGTACATTTGTATGGTCTCATAGTGATGGAATCCCGATCGAGGGAAATAGGGATATCCTAAATTTGATGCTACAATTCGGAATTTTAGAAAAGGATGGCTTCCTGCTTTTAGTAAATCAAAAATATGTTTCAGTGATAGCGAATTTAAGAGGATTTGAAACACTATCCCTCAAAAAATTACGTGAAATATTAGATAAAAAAATAGAAGTTGGAAATATTGCCGAAGATTTAATAGTTTTATATGAACGCAAGCGTTTAGAATCAATTGAAGCTATTGAAGAATCAAAATTAGTAAAAAAAATTAGCAATCTGAATGTTTCGGCTGGATATGATATAGTGTCTTTCGATGCAAAATCATCTGATTTGAAATATGATCGGTTTATAGAAGCCAAAGGGTCAAGCAATAATTTAATTAGTTTTGATTGGTCTAATAATGAGATGAAAGTAGCGAAAAATCTTGGTCAGAAATATTGGATTTATTTTTTGGGTGGAGTTGACCTTAAAAAAAAGTCATCGATTGAACACCCGACTCTATTTCAAGATCCGATTAAGACTATAATTGGGAATTCAGATTTCGATCTAGAATATTCAGGACTAAAAGTAAAATATAAGAAATCGTTGGAAAATGGTAAATAATTGATTCGAAAGAGGCCACACTCATGTTTTTCCAAACAAATTCTACAAAGATGCGTTCGCCTTTCTGAGGCCAACAAATAATGACCCCCGAACCCCTCTCCCTCGCAAAATACCTCGCCTCCTCGCGCGCCGAATTCGCTCTATCCGAGATGAATCTCTATCTCAGCCAGAAGCACGAAGAAAAAGACCTCTACACAATCTTAAAACCCCACTTCTACGACCTTTCACTCTTCTGCGATGAGAAATACATATGCCACAAGCTCATAAACCGCCCTCTTCCGGCAGACGAATCAGTCATCAGGGAACTTGAGGACATATTAAGAACACCGCGCCTGCCTCTGCAAATCGAAAAAATGGTTGAATCATATATCGGGAACTCCTGCGGGAAGGACTGGCACACGGGGGAGACTGCGCGCGTTATCCGGGAGAATATCGTAAAGCAGAAGGAAGAATACTGGAAAGGCAAATCGCAGTACCCGAAGGTCAGGATGATATCTTACCTTCTGTACCATTTTCCTGTTTACTTCTGCCAGTTCCAGTACCTGCTGCTTGACCTGCTCAGGTGCGGAATGCTTTCGACACGGATGAGCTTTCTGGATGTCGGTGCGGGGCCCGGGACTATAACGCTCTCAATGCTTGATTTCCTGGATAAACTCCATAGCATTTACTCAAAGAAAAAAATGGACGTGAAAATGAATATCAGGATAGATTCCATAGAGAAGGAACAGGAAAACATCGAATGCTACAGGGAGCTTACTTCCTCTTTCCTCTCAAAATCGGCGCCTGCGAACACTAATGTTTTCCTGAACGAACCCATACATGCACCCGTTGAAACGGCAAAAACCAAGAAAGACACAGACTTCATAATATTCTCAAATATCCTGGCCGAGCTGCGCTTTGCGCCCGCTGCGCGTGCAGATGTGGTTGAAAGGATAGCTTCATCGGGCAAAAATCCTGCATTAATCATAATAGAGCCTGCCGACCTTGTTAATTCAAAAGCGCTCCGTGTTACCCAGAACACGCTTGTCAGGAAAGGCTTCAATGTATTCAGCCCCTGCACTCCTATCTGGGGACAGGGATGCAGTTGCAGCGACTGCTGGAGCTTCTATGAGCCCGGCGACATCCAGGTTCCGGGTTTCATGAGAAAGATAGCAGGGAACCGGGAGCCTTACAGGTACATAAACACGGATATGAAATTTTCGTTTGTAATATTGAAGAGAGATGGGAAGACAAAATACTCCTATAAAGCAAAAGGAAAATTCCTGCGCCTTTCAAACCTTGAAAAGCATATCGGGAAAAGAATCAATATCGTGGCTTCGGTCATGTCCGGAAATCTGGGAGATGAGAAAACTTTTGTATTCAAGTTATGCGATGCGACAACTTCGAAACCGTGTTATGCCGTGCTCCCGGCTTTCCATATGACAGAGAAGAACAGGTTGCTACTAAAGGCGGGATATGGCAGCATTGTTGAGATATTCAATACTCTTGTCAGGGAGAACAAGGAGTTTTCATCATACAACCTGCTTATCACGAGAAATACGACTGTCATGCCTTTGCAATGAATATACTTATTTCAGCTCATCCGTATTGACATGCTTTTCAAGGCTTCTCAATAACCCTGGATGGATGCAAAATTTCCACTCCCTGGTCTTTTAATCCCCGGCTTCTCAATAATTTCCCATCAATTGTAACAAGTGGAATATTGAGAATCTTAGCGCATGTTGCATGGAGGATATCCCCATCTTCTACTCGATTATCGACTTCTCTAAGCTGCGAAAATAAGCATAAATCGTTATTCTCAGGTATGAACCATTCAGCGTTAGAAGAAATGATTATTTCTAAAGAGGAGATATGTACCCATTGAAAAACTCGTTTCTTATCCGTCTTATGAACTTCTCACATACTTCGGAAGCATCATCGGTTTTGATGGTACTTATGAATACACTTGTATCAATAAAAAAGGAATGCATAAACTGGTATTAGCTTTTTACTCTTTTTTTCTGTGCAGAATCTAATATCTCCACTGCGGTTTTTTTTCCGAATGCTTTATCCCAGCGCTTCCTGACTTTCGCTAATTTTTTGGGATTGTCATAGAGATCACCAAATGTCCCTTCTTCATCCTCGACTATTTTGAAGCCTTTGAGTTTAAGCTCGATTTGTCTGCTTACAGGTATGCCGGTCTTATCCCTGATCTCTTCCATTTCCCTGGCGATATCTTCATCAACCTGAATGCATATCTGACGCTTTGTCATAGTCTTTTACCTCTAATTAGATACAATTGAACTAATTATATTTAATGTTTTTCAATAGAGCGAATTAATAAACTGCTTTATCATTTAGTAACCTGAAAAAGTCTACTTTTTTACGACGTTGTTATTTTATATAATCGTAGAAAAGAGTAATATTGAGGTGTTATTATTAACACAGGCGCCGACCGTTATAAGTACATGTCCATAAGACAATTGCAGGACATTACAGATGAATTGAAGGAAGAAGCAAAGCGCAATCCCTCGTGTGATGCTGAGTACCACGTGGCTTACAAAGTCCTCCAAGACAAGATCCGTGAAAGGGACAGGAACAGGCCTAAATGTATACCCACCCGTTTCGAACACGAACTTGACCTGATGGAAGAATTCTAACACGACTCTCTGGAATTACCATGACTTTGCCAGAAAGTATCGACCCTGAGATCGTACGGCTCTTCCCTTCAGTAAAGAGCGGTGTTGTCGAGCGCGGTTTATGGAGGATTCCGGTCTATTTTGATAAAAGTTTCGGGAGGAACAGGGGTTGCATCCGCCTGCGCCGCTATATTGTCCATATGGCAGAAACCGGGGCCACAAAAAAAGAGATGATGGATAAGACAATGGAAATTTTTAATGAATTTTCAGAACTTCTTGAAAAATTCCCCGCCGATGAGGAGACATTCGAACTGCGCAAAAAACATCTTGACAGGTACATGCAGGAATTCATAGATGAGGTTACCGGACTTATAGCAGAAGGGGATTCCACACATATGTATTGATGCTATATTATTGTATTATCTTCCTTCGAAAAACTGCACTTCATCGGCATCAACGACCGTGGCTTCACCGAGAGCGCAACATTTCGACCTGCGTACCCTTGCATGCCCTTTGATTTCCAGCTGGAGACGGGCCATCTGCACCTCTGCTTCCTCAAAAAACTCTTCAGTTTTTGCAATTACCCTATGCATTGATATCTGCTTTTCACGTATCTTGGCAATAACTCCTGTCGTCCCGGGTCTTACGTCTTCAAGGCTTGTCGGTGTCAGGAATATTACATCCCCGGCCTTTGTCTCAAGTGCAGAAAGGAAATTATGAGGGCTCCTGATCTCAATAGTTTTGATCTTGTCATGTTCGAGATCCTTTAAGACATGATGGGAAATTCCGCTCAGCACAACATATTGCATGATTCTCACCCGTACATCGGGAACTCTTTCTTTGGAACCATAGGTGATTCTGTGGTCTTCACCTGGTCTGCAAGCTTGGAGAGTTCAAGTTCGATCTGCTCGGCCTGGTTCATCAATTTTTCCTTGTTTATAGAGAGATCAAATATTTTATTAAGAACGTTGATCACTTCAACTGCTGCCCTGGGATCAGGATTTGGTCCCGGTGTCTCACCAAGCAGGCTCACTGCATGGATATTTCTCAGATAGCACTCGGTCATAATGCTGCCAGAAATGCCTGAAATGGTTCCTACCTGGAAAATCTCTGTCTTATCCTTGATCTTTTCCAGCATTTCAGCATTTGTTGCACCGCCAAATACCCTCCTCTCACCTGTTGTCGTAGCTATCCCGGCAATGGAAATGATACTGTCCGCCTTAATGGACAGGACCCATTCTATCAATGCCTTGCTGATATCATATGAAGCAGTGGGATGTATGGGTATATCGGAAATTATAATAATGATCCCTTTTTTTGAAGACTCGTATATACGCACAGGCATTGTGATAATCCCGTTAAAAAGCACAGCAAGGGGCGGGAAATATCTCGAATCTATCGAGCCTATGTATTTCATTTCAAGCTCTTCAATAATGTGCTGGCATGTTATATTCCCCACGAGGCCTATGCCTGGAAAGCCCGCGATTACGATCGGATTCTTTGATTTCAGGGGTTCGTTTATGATTTTTACAAAATGTTGTTCTGGTTCTAAGGCCATGCTTCCACCATATTATAGATTAGGGGTATTGCTAATAAAAGCATCGATGTAGTATAATATACTCCACGAATATGCAAAATAATTACGAAACAGGTTGTTCCACTATGATCCCCGCATATCCCACCACAGCAGATAAATCCCCTGTTGTATCCCCGCTCGTGCTATATTTTAGCAGCGTGGCCTTCCTTGCTCCCATGTTCTTAACTGCCACCATCATCGCTGCGATCGGGCCATACCCGCATACTGAGGCATCACGCTCAAATAACCGCCTGTAGAATCCAGTGATGTCCAGGTCAAGAATTGCATTTATGAAATAAGCGTCGTTTTCCCGCGCCACTTTATCAGGCCTGTAGTGGGTGAAATCGCTTGATGCTATAACAACAGTCCTCTTTTTAGTTTTCTTCACAGCCTCGGATATCTCATTACCAACATCAAGCTCGGTTTCCTCATCCTGCATACCCATGCAGATAGGGACTATATTAATATCCCCGAACCGTTGTTGCAGGAAAGGAAGCTGTACCTCAATAGAATGCTCATACCTGTGGGCGCTTTCATCAAGGTCGATGATTTTTCCTGGAAGCGCCCCGATGAATTCAGTATCTGGTTTTGCCTCACCCAGCGGAGTCTTCCATGTCTCGCGGGAGACGGCCACAGGGGAGCCGTAACCTGTATGGTTCGGCCCCAGTATCACAAAAGTGTCGGCTCTTGGCAAAGCCGAATAAACATAAGCGGCCGTGTTTCCCGAATAAACATACCCGGCATGGGGCACAACCGCGCCTAAAACCTCTTTTTCAACCTGCGGCACACCTTCAAAGCATTTGCTTATCTGGCGGTTCAGGTCGTTTTTACTGAGCGGGTAGAATTGCCCGGAAACTGCCGGTTCCCTCATATCATTTATAATTCCGCTTCAAAATCAGCGACCGTGTAATTGATGGTGTCTCCTCTTTCCTCAAGCGTTTTCTTTGCAAGGAGCCAGTATATCAATGCAAGGGCCTTTCTTCCCTTATTGTTTGTGGGAATAACAAGGTCGACATTGGATGTGGAATTATTGGTGTCGCAAAGAGCGATTACCGGTATCCCGACATTAACCGCTTCATTTACGGCCTGGAGGTCACCGCTTGGGTCTGTCACTATTAAGACATCAGGTTCCACGTACAGATGTAACTTCGGGTTTGTCAGTGTGCCTGGAATGAACCGCCCGGTTATAACCTTCGTGCCGACAGCTTTTGCGAACACTTCAGAAGGATAATGGCCGTATTGCCTCGCAGATACTATCAGTATTCTTGACGGGTCATATTTTGCGAGTAGTTTTGCAGCAAGCCTTATTCTCTGGTCTGTTGCCTGTATATCAAGAACATAAAGGCCGTCAGTCCTTACGCGGTACACAAAGCGCATCATCTCTTTTGTCTTTTGCTGGGTACCGATGTGAATTCCTGCAGTCAGGTACTCATCCTGGGGAATAATTGATTCATAACCTGTATCCTGCTTTACATCCTGTTTAAGATCAATAACATTTTCCATTTTCTCACCTTTTAATCTACTATGATTTTCAGTTCTTTTCTTTCAGCGTTCTTTTAACTGTAATAGGGATGACTCCCTTTTCAAGCTCCATCATTGCAATATCTATAGGTTCTTTTCTGTCAACTTTTATCAATACCGGGGCTCCCATGGAAATTTGTAGGGCTCTGGCTCCGATAATCCTTGCGCGCTCATAGCGTGTAAACTTAGTCTCAATCACCTAATCACCTCAAAAACAAACAGCTGAAAGTTCAATGATTTTCAATTCCAACTAATTACTATTTTTTCCCGGAGTCCCTCCGGGAGTGGTTCATGTTCTTTTCCAATGCCATAACCTGAATGGGGTTGCTGAGATTTGAACTCAGGTCACGGCGTCCCGAACGCCATAGGATGGACCAGGCTACCCTACAACCCCACCTCACTGGTACGGCGCCAGCAGGTCCACCAACTCTACATGGGTCAGCAGCATTCTCCTGCAGCAGTATCGTTCAACACCCAGGTCATCGAGCACTTTACCGGGGTCTTCTGTCTGGATCCGCTTTTTATACTCATCCCATACGCTTGAGATGACATTACCGCATGAAAAGCACCGTACCGGGATCATGTTTCACCTGTATGATTTCTGTCTTCTCTTCCTGGCACCGCGCCCTCCGAATTTCTTGGGGAGTTTATAGCGGGTGTCGTTTACGAGCAGACTCCTGTCATACTGTGCCATTGCATCCCTGAGCGCAGTATCATTCGTCCATTCAACAAGCCCTCTTGCGATGGCCGTTCGGACTGCACCCGCCTGGCCGAAAATACCGCCTCCATGCACATTGACATCAATATCTACTGTCGGGAGAACGTTATTTGCAAATTCAAGAGGTTCTGACATCTTGAGACGGATCAGTTCAGGCTCGACTATCTCAATAGGTTTCTTGTTTACCCTTATCCGCCCTTTTCCTTCCCGCAGCGTTGCCCGGGCAATTGCGGTTTTTCTTTTTCCGGATGAATTAACGATTTTCATGTATAACACCTAATATTTTGAACCTAATCTTTTGCTAAGCTCCCCAAGCACGGTGTAATTGCTCGTACTGAGGCGTGTGATGCTTGCATTTTCCAGTGTGCTGGCGGGTTCTTTGCTCAATTCCACAGGTACGCCGACATATACTTTTAACCTGTTATGTGCTTCCCTTCCCGTCATTTTCGTATGGGGGATCATTCCTCTTACAGTCCTTGCGATTATCTGGTCAGGACGTCTCGGGAAATGTGGTCCGAATTCCCGCGAGCCCCTTGCAACGTATTTTTTATATCGATCGAATGTCGTCTCCTTTCTTCCTGAAATGATCGCTTTTTCTGCATTTATGATTTTGATTTCTTCGCCACTCAATAATCGCTGTGCGACTATGCTGGCCATTCTTCCCAGAATGAGATTATTAGCATCGATTACTGCCATTTTTTTTCACCCCATTATCCTTACTTTTGAACCTTCGGGGTTCTTGTCCATAAGCTCCTGGATAGAAAGGCAGGAACCGCCTGCAGCCGTTATCTTGTTCCTTGCGCTGCCGCTAAAACCCAATGCTGCAACTGTTAACTGGTGATTCAATTCACCTGCTCCAAGGACTTTCCCAGGAACAAGTATCAGATCATTTTCTTTCGTGTACCTGTTTATCCTGCTGAGGTTGACTTCAGGACAATTACGGGTCGGGCGCTCAAGCCTGATGGCAATATCCCGCCAGAGAGGTACTTCTTTTTCCCTCGACTGCTTCTTAAGACCCGATATCAGGTCTAAAAGCTGAATATTTGTTTTGTAATTATTTTTCATTCTTTCCTCCGTAAGACCCTTCAGGGTCTGACTCACGCAACGTTCCTGCGTTCGGATCGTTTCGATCCATACGCCACAAGCAGATGCTTGCTACGGTCAATCAGAATCATAAAAAAATGATTCAGTGTCCCTCCAGATACCCTTCATATTACATAAAGATAACGTAGATTGTTTTTTACCTGAGGTTTTGTTGTAATTTTAACTTATTTTATCTGATAACAAGAGATTTAATAACCTTGTGGACAAAATGGTGGGATACAGGAAAAACCGTACCAAATATATTATCTTTTATGAAATAATATGTGATTCTAATATGATAGAAAACATACTCTGGATAGCCCTCGGATTACTTATCGCAGCCTCTGTCATACCGGGGCAGAAAAAACTCAAACTATCAATTGCCGGCGCAGGCTGGATGTTTTTTGCATTTCACTGGTTATTCCAGTCACCCCATTATGCCCAACTGGGTGACTATGTGAATGTGGCAGTTACGATACTTGCCGCCATATTATGCATTTTCATCGGCTATGTCATGATGCGCCATGATAAAAGGATACAGAGGGACATTAACGGTATTAATATAACTACATCGCTTCTCATGGCCACAACCGCTGCGGCCATCGGGGGAATCTCTTATTTTATCTTTTCCGAGATCAAGCCGATGAATGAATGGATTATCACCACAGTTACAGACCAGACCGTCTGGCTTGCATCGGTTTTAGGTATAACGATAACAAGGCTGGACTGGAACCTCATCGCTGTCAACGGTTACAAGGTCGAGATAATACTTGCATGTACTGCGATTGAAAGCATAGCCCTGTTCATCGGTATAATTGCAAGCGTTAATGCGCCGGTCAAACGGCTTGCATCCGCATTTCTTGTATCTGTCCCTGTGATCTACGTTTTGAACCTGATACGAAACGTCTTCGTTGTTGATGCGTACGGGATGAACTGGTTTGGCGACCCTGAAACGAGTTTTTATATCGCGCATACGGTCATAGCAAAAGCGGGCTCTCTTATCGCACTGTTCATAATAGCCTATGCAGTCCTGAAAATACTTCCGGAAATACTTGATATGATAGACGGTGTTTTGAACCTGGTAAGAGGTATATTTAAAAATGATGGCTAAGGGTTCATTTTCCTGGATCGGAATCGGGCTGCTTTTCACTGCCGTTACAGGATATGCAGCAAGGATTTCAAGCGGCTACCTGTCGGTCCTGCTATACCTCCTGTCCATTACAGGAGTGCTGCTTACGGTATTTTTTATTATTTTCTTTCGTGACCCGGAACGCAAGCCTCACGGAAATGAGGACGATGCCGTATCACCGGCAGATGGCAGAGTGATATCGATAAAGGACAGGACTATCTGCATTTTCATGAACATACATAACGTCCATGTGAACCGCGCACCTCTTGGCGGTACTGTTACGTGTCTCGATTATAAATCTGGTGGTTATATACCCGCATTCAACAAGGATTCATTTGTGAATGAGCGAAACCGCGTTGTATTAAGCACTGATCACGGTGCCCTTGAGCTGACCCAGATAGCGGGCGTCCTGACAAGGCGTATAGTCTCTTATGTCAGCGAAGGGAGCTATGTGAAGAGGGGAGAGCGCATAGGTATGATACGTTTTGGTTCACGCGTGGATGTGGTCATGCCTGAAAGCTATAAATTCACTGTCGGGATAAATGATAGAGTAAAAGCCGGGGAAACTGTAATCGCAGTGAAGAAAGAGAAAAGAAGGTGATTAGCATAAGTGAGAACATCCTTAAACTTATCAGACCCGCAGATATTGCCACCCTTATAAATGCGCTGCTTGGTTTTGCCTCGATAATAATGATATTCCAGGGCATGTTTGATAGCGCGCTTGTACTGATCCTTCTGGCCGTCATAGCGGATGCTGCGGATGGGGCAGTCGCAAGGTACTCTGGTTTTGGCGTTCTTGGTGCCAACCTTGACTCGCTCTCAGATGCCATATCCTTCGGCGCCGCCCCTGCTGTCGCTGCCTTTGTTTTCCTGATTGATTCAAGGGTTTTTGCGTGGTTTGGAGCAGGGCTTTTCCTGGTATGCGGCATCCTTCGCCTTGCCAGGTTTAACGTGGCAGGGAAAAAAGACGGTTTTGAAGGGATACCAATAACATCAGGCGGTTTTATGGTAGCATTATTTCTCCTGGCAAAAGATTATCTGCCGGATTCATATGTAAAACCGGTTTTTGTCTTATTTATTATTATAATATCAGTTCTTATGGTCAGCACTATCAGTTACCCCAAATTGAAAAGCCCGGTCATCCTTGCGCCTGTGGGAATATTGCTTGTTCTTGATATTATGGCATTTTACCTGGGGTATATTGAGCTCGTAAGGCCTGTGTCGCTTGTATTGTTTGCCTTTGTGTTTGTGTATATACTGAGTCCTATCGGAAGGAGGATTTATGGAAGAAGTGAATGACCGTGATAAGGCGGTTTTTGAAGCAGGGATTAAGCTTGGAGCATTGTATCACCAGTTCATCGGTACTCCTGTCAGTAAAGATACGGCTGATAGCCTGGAGCGGACTATAGAGGAGAGCATTATTCTCCAGCCGTATGTCAGGAGCATCAGCGTTTCAATAGACAGGGAAATGGTTGCAAAAAAGCAAAACCCAAAATTCGGGTACTGTGAACTGGAAGGAAGGATGCTGAATGTGAGCCTGCAGGTGCGGTATAAGAGTATGATAGCTTATGCAGAACTGGCATACGAGGAGGAAAATGATTACCCGATGATGAGCGTTAAGAAGATTGAGGAAATGTAAGCCCTAAGTCACAATCTCTTCCACTCTTTCCTCTTCAATGGCTCTTCGTATCTCCATCGCCACGCGCCGCCCCGTGCTCATGGGTTTGCGCCAGAGGGTATTGCCATACGGATGACCTACTGATACGTGTACGTTGGTCCCTCCTCCCACGCGCGGCGCCACATCATAAACGTAGAAATTAAGGTCTTTATCCACGCATGTCTGGAGGCAGAAAGGCCCGATGATACCGGGTTTGTAGTATTTCTGGGTAGCCTTTACGTATTTCTCTGCAAGCTCAAACGCGTCCTCAAGCAGGGATTCGCGAAGTGTTGCGGAATTGTGGCCGCATACTGTGTATTCAGGAGTAAGCTGGCACTCATTGAGGGTCATCTGCTGCGGCGCAGGCAGCCTCACATGCCCGTCAAGGCTTGTCTCAAAGCGCCAGTCGATACCCAGAAGCTCGATCCTGCTCATTTTCTCCTCAATGGGTGAATAGAACATATCAAGGTTAAAGACAGGGCCGATTATATACCTCTCTATCCTTGCCCCAGAAAGCGCCTCCTGCGTTATCACGCCCTGCTCCATAAGTGCTTCTGATTTTTGTTTAAATTCATCATAGGAAGAGGCTGTAAAGAACCCGCGCTCAAGTTTCTTAACGGCATGCGGCAGCTTTACCATGACGAGACAGTCGATATCTTCTGGTTTTTCGATCTTTTCAGGATACGGGAGACCTGCTTTATCAAGCAGCCAGTAATAATCCCTCTCAATGCCGCGCTCTTCGCTTCGAAGCAGGTTCCTGCTCCCGAACATCGGAACTCTGAAGTTATCTTCGATATCATCTATGCCGCAGTAAGAGGTGAACGAGCGATTGGGAATGAAAATGATATTCTTGTCCCGCAGTTTCTCCTGGTTCTCAGGTTTTAGTATCTCGTTGAATTTCGTATAAACATCTGCACTGTCAACGATACCGCGGATGGGTTTTCCGTCCTGCCTCTGTGCCCTGAAATATTCGGTATATGTCCTCTCGCGCCCTTTCTCACATACGGCATGGGTCATGAACCCCTCCTCCACTGCGCCGTCACACACATCAAGGGCCGAGTGGGATGCAAGAACTCCAATGGTGATTTGGCTGAGGTCGTAATCAGATAATACTTCGATAATCTCCTTCCTTTCGATCATACGTGCTTGTAGGTTTTATAAGTCTAAAAGGTTGCGATATTAAAAAATTACCCTATTATCTCCACCCCTCTCCCGATAGTTGTCATAAAAGCCTCGCTCCTGACATGGCTTTCTGAAAAACCCTGCATCATGGCTTTTGCGATTTTTTCCCTCTCATCCATCCTGCAGACAGCTATCATGGTGGGCCCTGAGCCGCTTATCGTCACCCCGGCAGCCCCGGCATCAAGCGCTTTCTTCTTTACCAGGGAATAACCTTTTATTAGCCCTGAGCGTATCCTTTCTATGACCCTGCTCTCCATACTCTCCCCGATGAGCTTTATGTCGCTTTTCATCATGCCCACTACCATTGATGCCGCGTTCCCGATGTTAAATGAAACATCATCAATATGCATTTTTCCAGGCAGCATGGCACGGGCCGCCCGCGTGCTTACGATTATATCGGGATGAACTGCAACAATCCCGATATTTTCCGGCATTAAAGAAATTATTTTATCTTTATGCACTATTACGAAACCCCCGTATATCGCCGGCGCCACATTATCGGCATGGGCAACTCCTGATGCTGCCTGCTCTCCCCTGGCAGCGATCCCTACAAGCTCTTCTTCTGAGAGCCCGAGTTCATACATCTCATTCAGCGCCCAGGCAACCCCGGCCGCAGGAGCAGCACTGCTGCCAAGCCCGCTGCTCAATGGAATATTCCTGTTTATCGTGATTTTCACGGTTTTTCCAAGGATGGAGGCAACGACCCCGGCGGTGTTATTCCGCGGGTCAGTGGGTATGTGCTCAGAACCTCTTCCCCTGATTATAATCCCTATTCTGTCGCTTTTTTCAATCTCTATAATATCAAAAGGTATTTCCAAGGCAATGCCGAATACATCAAACCCTGCCCCGAGATTTGCAGATGTTGCAGGAACCCTGATTTTCAGATAATCCTTTCCCATTATCTCTTATATCCGATAGCCTGAAGGAACTTTTTCCTGTCTTCTACATCCTCTGGGGTCTCGATGCCTTTCGGGCTTTCCCCATCTATCACGCCAAGAATTCCCCTGCCCATTTGCGTCTGGGCTATTATGACTTCAACAGGGTTTGCTGTAGCGCAGAAAATATTGCATACTTCCTGCACGTTCTTTATCGCGTTCAGGACATTTATCGGGTATGCGTTCCTCATGAATATTATAAAGCTGTGCCCGCATCCAAGGTCAAGGGCGTTGATCTCTGCTGCTTTTTTAAGTTCTTCTTCATTCCCGTCGCTCCTGACCAGGCATTTCCCGGAAGCTTCGCTAAACGCAAGCCCGAACTTTATTCCGGGGGCCGATGAAATCAGAGCTTCGTACAGGTCTTCTATGCTCTTGATGAAATGTGTCTGGCCAAGTATTATATTCGCACCTTCAGGCGAATCTATTTTTATAGAAATTAGTTCCATACTTTCCACCCCTCTTTATTATACAGTTTTTACTATTTAAATACGACTACTGTTAATCAATAAAACTTAAATAGATTGTCAACCTCTGGAAGGAAAAGGTTTACAATAGGTGGCTTATGTCCGAATTTAGCACTGAACTAAAAAACATATTCGTAAAGTATGAGTCAGTTAAGTACGATTTCTTTAAATGGCGGTTTGAATCGACATTCACGAACAAAGTTATCCTTGCGCTTGGGTTCGCGTGCCTGACAGGACTGCTTGCCCAGTTGCGGTTCTATCTGCCATATACGCCTGTGCCCGTCACTGGTCAGGTTTTTGCCGTGCTCCTTTCAGGCGTTATTCTTGGAAAGTGGTACGGCGGATTGAGCCAGGGGCTCTATACTGTTATCGGCGTGCTTGGAGTCCCGTGGTTCGCTGATGCGAAAAGCGGTATGGCTATCCTTCTTGGAGTAACAGGCGGTTACCTGATTGGTTTTATTGTGGCTTCCCTTGTCATAGGATGGTTCATCGATATGTACGTCAAATCCCGCAGCTTTATAGGGATATTCTGTCTCATGGTGATCGGAATTGTATTAATCTACCTTGCAGGAGTGATTAATTTATCTTTCGTACTCGGTGTAAATGCGCAGAAAGCAATTGAACTTGGGGCTTTGCCTTTCATAGCTGTTGATATATACAAAGCATTAATAGTCTCGGCTATAGCGGCTGCATTGGTTCCCAGGGCAGCATACGGGAATGAGCTTGATTCCAGATAAGTATTAATTCATGTGAAAACAATCGTTTGCAGATGATATACGTCGCAGACGCTTCCCTTTTCATTATACGAAAAAGACTGGAGGGAAGCGTTATTACAGTCCCCTCGGTAGTTGAAGAGCTAAGGGATGAAAATGCCCGCACAACGATGGAGTTAATGAATGTTAGAGTTGAACCCCCGGTTCAAAGTTTCGTAAAGGAAGTGAGGGTAAAGGCAAATATTACAAAGGACAGTGAAGAGCTTTCCATCACTGATATTGAAATCCTTGCAAAAGCTCTGGAATATTCAGGATGCGAGGAAACTGTGCTTGTTACTGATGATTTTGCAATCCAGAACACTGCTATCCAGCTCGGGATAAGGGTAATGCCGGCAGGGCAGAGGAAAATAAAAGATGTATTGCTCTGGGAAAAACAATGCATCGGGTGCAAGCGGCGGTTCCCTGAGGGTGATGTCTGTCCCGTATGCGGCTCTCCCATGAATAAAAGGAGAAAAGGTAAAAAAAGAGCCCGCTGACCGTTTTTTTCTCAAGATTTCTATTCGACCACAAGTTATATAACCACCAGTCATCATTATATGATTGTTCGTAATACGACGAATAATATAGAGAGGTAAAAAAATAAAGATGGAAATGAAAAATATCGTACTAAAGAGGGACTTCCCTTCAAGACTGGAAAATGCAAAGACACTGGCTGATATCTTCGAGATCGTGAAAGCCTCTGTGTGGACGAGTCAGAAGAAAAGCCGCGCCGGCCTGATGCTCGGGCTTGCTAACCTGGGGAACCACCCGCAGGGTTTTTTCGGGGCCTTTTATCCCGTGGGCTCAAATGTCATTGTAATGAATAAAATCCCGCTTGAGAGGATCAAGGAGACAAGGCCAGAGCTTTATAAACCCTATATATTCCATGTCCTGCTGCATGAGTACCTGCATACTCTCGGCTACCTGGATGAAAGCGGGGTCAGGGCAATGGCTCATGATATCACAAGAAACGTCTTCGGAGATGAGCATCTTGCGACCATGATAGCGGCTGACACTACTGTTTTCTTCAAGAACCTCGTGTATCCGGATGCGGCATGGCAGCCAGACGACATGAGGCTTGAGCTTGTTGGGGATTTTGACAGAGGAAGCGTAAGTTATATTGGTTGAATGATTACTTTTTTAGTCTTAGCCAGACAGCAAGAATCCCAATAACCCCGGCAACAACCTCAAATCCGGGCGCCTCCGGGCTTGCCTGTGCTGTAGGTGTGGGAACAGGGGTCTCAGGTTTTACCAGGTTGGATTCTTCAGGTATTTCAATAAACTGAACATCATTTTCAGGTATAGACCAGCTGATATCCAGCCTGACTGCCTTTAGATTTGCGCCAACAAATATGTTGCTATCTTTGATCGTAAAGAGCAGTACTTCTGAACCGTCAGGATTCCTGCCCTTGAAAGTATATGTTTTGCCTGTTTCAATTTTGGCATCCCCGATTTTCTTTCCCTGGTATGAAAGTGAAATTAACAGGAACATTGGTTTTGCATTCATATCAATTGCTTGGACCGATAGGTTCCAGCCGTCTTTTCCCCATGTGTCGCCAGTTCTTACAGTTATTCTTTCTTCCTGGGCCGCACTTGCCGTGAGGGGTATTGCGGACAGTGCTAATAAAAGCACAAACGAAGCAACTATAGCTTTTTTCGAAGTTTTTATTCTATTTATTTCATTCAATTTAAAATTCCTCCATTATGTTTCGTGTATTAAGACGGTATATCCATTTCAGCTTTTGCGGTCTGATCTCTCCACCGGGCAGTAACCACAACTTTAAAATTATCACCGATTCTTCCTTTCGCAACGGTTGATGCAGGCAGGTATTTCTCATCTGAAGGAACACTGCCTGAGAGTTCAATGACAGCGATAGGACCCAGCATAGATTGGCTCTTATCACTCCCTTCCCAGATACTCATTGGATAGTAGAATTCATACCTTTGAAGGCTATATTCTTTTGTGGTCGAGGAAACAATCGTGTTCGTGGTTTCATTGACTATAGAGATATTTACAGAAATGCCCTGTGCTGCTCCCATTCCCGTATTAGATAGGCTTCCGAATACTTTGTATATATGATAGTCCGGCCGTGATTCATTGCTATATTGTAAGGATACGCCGATAACTGGTGGAACTACTTCTATCTCTACCGATTTTGCATCAACGAGCCTTCCCCTCTGGTAAACTTCGACCTCGATTTTTTTTTGCCCGGGCACCTGGTACCCGAAGAAAACCCTTAAATTATTCATGCCCGGCCTTAGCCTTACCTCGCCAATGGGCTCATATATCGTAGGTCTCTGGCTGGTTGATTCATAAAATAATAAATAAGACGGTATGCTGTTACCTTTTTCATCTTCCAGTGCGTTTTTTACCTTCAATGTTACGTTGACATCGCTTGTGGCATTGTTCTGCAAGGTAATAAATAAAAATCTGGAATCCTGTATCCCGATTGTAGGATAATAGGATCCGACTTCAGGCGGGAACTCAAGGCTGACTATGCTCACAGTGGTTTCGCCTGAATACCAGATAAAAGCTATAGCGAAAATCAATGCCGCTAAAGCAATTCCAATCAATACTTTATTTCTCATTCTTCTCACCTCTCAATTTATTCACCAGTGCAATCTTATTGGTCAATCCGTACTGCTTCTTGGCCACCAACCCTCTCTTTTCAAGATCTGACACCATTCTTGAAACTTTTGCTTTTGAAAAATTCAAGGAAAGCACAAGTTCATTCTGTAAAATTTCGCCCCCATGGTTTGCGATCTCTTTGACCAGCTTCTTTTCATCTCCTTCCAGCGCCGTCAATACCGCATCGATCAACTGCGAATCTGCATTAACCTGCTCAACACCGACTGATACATCAGCTTCCGGGAAAGGTATCTCTGGTGGTTTCTCTGTCATTATCATTTCTTTGGCCTCGCTTTTTCCTGCTGTAAATAATAATGAGAGAATATACGAGAACATCATGCCGCCAACAGATGAGCCGATGACAAGTATGTAAGCATCGTTTCTGGTATAGGTGTAAGGAAGTTCAAGGATTTTGAAAGTCCCGTCGTTTACCTGTATGATTGAAGGTCTGCTGGCAAGCAGCATGCTTGTGACTATTACACTGGATACTACCAGTACAGCACCCGCAAGTACAAGTGTTCCGGTTTTTTTTGAAATATTCAATCTTACACCATTACCTGTTCTCTCAATTATATCTCTTTTTAATTAAATAGATTACAGATAGAATTCCTGCTGCAAACATCATGTCAAAGCCCGGTGCCTGAGGGGTATCAGTCATCACTATTGGCACGTCTGTTTGCCTTGCCTGTAGCTCTTTTATTGTGATAGAATTGTTTGCAGGCTGAAAATCCTGTCTGGTTGCCTCAGGTGCCCGATTGGATATGGTACTATTGTAACCTGAGAGAGTAGCTATGAAAACCTCTGTTTGCGAGAACCTGTTGCCAATAGATTCAATCAGAAGTCTCCTGCCATCCGGACTCCAGCTCTTCCCAGTATCGCTCAATCTGTAACCTTTATTTTCACCTGCCGTTACCTGTGTGCTCTCAGTCCCATCTGTGTTTGCAATGAAGATATGCTCTCCATTAGCAGTATTCGAGGAAAAAGCAATTTTATCTCCCGATGGGCTCCATGCATAAGGACTTGTCCAGCTCCATGAAAGATTTGAGGTTAGGAGGGTCTCCCCCGTTCCATCGGGATTTATCGTGTAAAGACTTACTCCGTTTCCAGACAATGTAAAAGCGATTTTATTCCCTCCGGGACTCCAGCTAATTGCATCTAAAGTGGCTCTTTCCGCCTTACTGTTTTCCTCATAAATTAATCTTACATTTTTTCCCAATGAATCGCTTATATAAATCCCATAATTCCCTCTTTCGGTAAAGGATTTGAGTAATATACTATTACCATCCGAACTCCAGACAGGGTCTCCAACTTCGGCGCTTTTAATTATCTCGGTTCTATTGCTGCTGCTCACATTTATCAGATAAAGATGCATTAGGGGTTGATTATCGAATCCTTCTGATGACATACACAGTATCTTGCTGTCATCCGGACTCCATGCTCCTCTCCAGCAATCACTGAGCAACCGGATATCTGTGCCGTTGCTATTCATAATCCATAGGTTCTTTCCACTGAATGCTATTCTTTTTCCGTCATGGCTCCATGTAACGCTACCAATATAAGGTTCATTTACATCGCCGGCAAGCTGTTTCATGTCAGAGCCGCCAGCATCTACTGTATATATCTTTTGAGACATAACAAAAACTGCTTTTGTCCCGTCCGGGCTCCATGCAAAATCCCCCTGGTTCTGGGTTCCGGAGAAGTTCGTAAAAATCGAGACCACGTCAGAAAAATTTGTGCCGATGAGCTTCAACTGCGTCCCGTCAGGGTTTGCAAGCATATAAAACCCCCCCATTCTCGACTTGCGCGCATAGATGGCAATCTTGTCTCCCGTGGGGCTCCAGGGAGTAGAATACAGAGGGATTGAATACATTGGGTTTAAATACATAGGGATTGATAGCGAAATCGGAGAACTGCGGTTATTGATCTCGTTCGATATTATTTTTGTAAGATTGCTCCCGTCGGCATCCATGATGTATATGACATCTATCCCGTTTCTGTTAGCTGGATGGAAATCAATGTCACCAGGATACCATCCTATCATGCTCCTGATTGACAACTTGCTTCCATCAGGACTCCAGAAAGCCTGGGGTGGAATAAAATTCCTTCGCTCAGGCGCTGCGTTAACAGACCTTGCAAGGTCAAGCATAGCTGGATTGACAATGGACGAAATCGAAGTGACGTTATCTATACGAATGTGATCATCTTCAGATGCAACAGCCGGAGTCGATGTTGCCAGGACAAGTGCGACGAAGATTAAAGTATGAAAGAAACGCAGCAATGCGGCGTAGAACACGGATTGCACGGATGACACATATGTACACGGATTCGTATCCGTGAGAATCCGTCTAATCCGTGCTCCGCCTGCCTGTACCTTTTTCATTGTTACCTGTGGACGAAATTCATGGAAATTTTGCAGTCTAATATGCTTAATACTAAAGAATCCAATGGTAAGGTCATTTTACAGACCTTGCCATCTTTGCCATCTCTTCCAGGGTTATCGAAGTTCCTGTAACATTGTTCTCTTTATACGCATAACTGCTGATGGTCAGGCTGAGGTTGCCTTTTTTCCAGTTCAACGACTTCATACCGCCTGCTTCCTCAAGAAAACGTCCCTGAACCCCGTTAATATCTATGAACTTATATGGAGTTCCTGATACACTTTCTGAGATATCGGTATCGTCTTTTATTATCAAAAGTTCTTTTAGATTTAGATATTCATTTTTCTCGAAGAGCTCGTCACCCTTTACATAGGGAACCATCACCTGTTCAGCTTCCAGTGTAGACCCCCTGAACTTTGTTCCAGAAGTTTGCGCAGTATTCATCCTGTATCCTGCCGGGATGTAAGATGGTTGGAGAATCTTAAAGGAAACTTTTTCCTGAGCCTCTGCAATAGCCTCATCAGGTGTCTTTTCCCTGACAGATTCCGCGATCTTTATCATCTCCTCCTTGCTGAGGGAACTGCCTGTCTGGTTCTGGCCTTCGTTTTTCCAGCTTGTGATGCTCAAACTCAGGTTCCCGATCCTCCAGCCCAGGAGCTTTACGTCGTTCTCCTCAGAAAACCGCCCTTCAATACCATTTATGTTTACGATTTCTCTCGTATCTTTGGGTAAGTCGGATGGTTGTGTCCTGTTTTCCCTGGTTTTTACCACTATTATCTGTTTAATGGTTAACTGCTCATCTTCACTCTTGTAGGAGAACGATGCCATGTCAATATCAGTCATAACACCAGTGAATCTGGATCCCCCTGCATTGTCGAACTTATAGTTTGATGGAATGTACATTGGCCTGAGAATCCTGAACGAGACATTCGACTGGGCCTGCTGGATTGCTCCTTCCATGGAAATCTCAGGGATTTCGTTATTTTCCTGCACCTGCGGGGGTGCTGTCTCATTGACTTTCTCATAACCCTGTGCTTCAGTAAATGCATTGAGCTTTGTATTGCCAAAGCCCAATGCGACTGCTGCAAGGAGTATCCCCAATACTGTTACAATGGATACTCCAATAAGTATTGATTTTTTCATATTATCACCTATATTACAGATATATTTCTGCACACTAAGTCATCTAACAGGTGAAACAACTGATACATTTTATGCAGTACGACGTGTGAAACTGTTGCATAAAAGTGAAACCAGTGCCTCTGTATATCGATATAATTGATGACTTCAAATATTTTCTGTGACAGGCATCGACATATTTGCTACCGTTGAGTTTATAATGAAATGGGGGTAGTTAAGAAGTATGGATGCAGGTTATGCAACGTCTCCGGGAACAGGCTTTGCAGGGAACAGTTGCTCTTCTGGCCGGGTTCGGGATAGGACTGCTGATGAAACAGGCGGCTTCACTGATATTACCCGGGTCATTTATTTCCGACGCCGTTATTTTTGCTTTGATCGCGGCATCGGTTTTCCTGGTTTACAGGGCTGTGCTTGGTGTCAGTACCGGGAAAAAAAGGGAGTTATACTTCATACTGGCACTCTGCTTAATTATTGGCGCAGCAGCATCATTTCTCTCACGGGTTGATCACCCGCTTCTCGAAGGGGATTCAGGAGATTATATCAGGTATGTTTCTACGCTTACTTTGTTAGGGGCCGTGGTCGGCTTTCCGCGGATGCGCAGGATGGTCGTTCTCGCACTTTCCGGCTTCATCGGCGGCGCAGCCGGGACCTTTGTTTACCTGCAAGGGATGGATTTTATCTACTATATCAAGGACCCAAAAAGAGAGTTTATAAATTACCTTGCCAATAACTTTGGGATGGGCATGGGCATGACTTCTTTTGTTACGGATGTACTTCTGTTACTTTCGGCGGCTTTTGCAACCCTGGTATTTTCTCTGGGTGTCGGGATTGCAGGCTCCTCCATTTCCATCGCCATGAGTTCTGAAAGAGGGGCGGGTAAAAATAACAAATCAACTTTTCCTGACATCATACGAAAGCTTGGCTTAGGTATTGCAGTGTTCATGCTGTTCTCCTATGCTTACGTGCTTTTCACAGGCGGCGGGGAATATGCGATGACAGTAAGCGGTATAAGTATAGATACAGACAACAAAACCGCAACTGTTTATGTCCCGGTGTTTACAGATAAAGAGGGGACGGTTCTCGACGTTTATAAAGGGTCAGAGATATCTGGCAATGCGACCTATGAAATAGTGGACACGTATGGACTGGAAAGAATTCCTAAAAAAATTCAGGAAGGATTTTTCCATCCTCCCTTTCTTGTAACTTTTTCAACTTTTTTCACCGGATAGTAGAGATTCCCGAAATCTTTCTTTATGTATGTCGAAGAATGCGGGATAATTACTTTATATATCCCTGGTGTGGTGGGAATCCACAATGGCGGTATCTCCTCAGAAAGGAAATAAGTACCTGTCCGGATGTTCCTGAATTCATAGTA
>VEPN01000052.1 GCA_012026835.1 Candidatus Methanoperedens sp.
TATTAACTGGCGAGCAAAACCATTAACCTCACTAGCGGTTATTCTAGAACTCATATCTCACACAACCACAGCATCAGGGCTTACGGTTTCAGCTATGGCGGATAATAATCACTACGAAACAGGATTAAAAGTTACAGACGAAGAAATCGAAAAACTCAATATTATGCGAAATGAATTTCACGGTGAGTGGAATTACACAATAAAACCACAAAGTGCTCTTCTATAGATAGTCAAGTTATTTATGAATGCCCCCTTAGAATCGCAGTTGGAATAATGACATTGGTTTCATTACTGGTCGGTATTGCAGGCGCCATCCCTGTTGTGGAATGGAATATAACATATAGTAATGCCGGGCAAATATTTGATGTTCAGGAGACCAGGGACGGCGGTTATGTATTTGCAGTTCCAAAGTATTCGCAAGATGGCGGTGTGGATGGTTACTATTTGATCAAGACCGATGCTCTTGGTTACGAGCAATGGAGAAAGCCATCCGAAAATGTAACGTCTCTTCATAACATAGAGAAAACAAAAGATGGCGGATACATACTCATCGGATCAAGAAGTATATACGGTGATTTCGGTTCAAAGGACTTCCCTGTAGCGATCAAGGTCGATGCTTCAGGAAACGAAGAGTGGAATAGATCGTTTGATGAAAATATTGATAAATTTGATCTGGTGAGAGGCGGGTTTAATTCTGTCCAGCAGACCAGAGATGGCGGATATATCCTTGCTGAAACTGCATCACGAGACAGCTCCTATTATGCCAGGGTCATTAAGTTAGATTCAGGCGGGGATATGGAATGGTTCAGAAAATTTGAAAAGAGTTTTCAGGCTTTAGTATTCGAGACTCAGGATAGCGGGTATTTGTTTTTAACGTCTATTGAGAATTCAACGAAAAAAGAACAGGATTCAAAGCTCATAAATCTTGACG
Organism: Candidatus Methanoperedens sp.; assembly: GCA_012026835.1. GTDB lineage: Archaea > Halobacteriota > Methanosarcinia > Methanosarcinales > Methanoperedenaceae > Methanoperedens. Next base: position 932 of record VEPN01000052.1, read on the forward strand.
CATCAGGAAAAGAGATCTGGAACAGGACTTTTGGCGGAAAAAACATCTCTTATATCAGTTCTATGACCCTTACTGATGACGGGTACATATTTGCAGGCCATACATATTCATCCGGAACCTCTGATGCATGGCTTGTCAAAACCGATTTTAATGGGAAAGAGCTGTGGGTTAAAACGTTTGGAGGAACCAATGACGATGGTTTTCGTTCAATACAAAAGACACTGGATGGCGGATATATCCTTGCCGGATATATAGGAGCAGATGGGAGCAATGATGTTCTACCATATTTAATGGGTGATGCCTGGCTCGTCAAAGTCGATACTGACGGGAATATGCGGTGGGATATGAAATTCGGGGAACTCGATATGGTATCTATTGTTTCAGCAAGGCAGACCAGAGATGGCGGGTATATTATCGCCGGTCTTTCCGAAGATTCCTGGCTTATGAAGCTTGGAAATGAAACAGAGTCACCTGTGATATCGCAGATTGAAAATAAGAAAGATATCGCATTGAATGTGTGGACAAAAACATATGGTATTGGATATGAAATATATTCAGTTTATCAAACAAAAGATGGTGGCTTCATATTTGCAGGCATGAAATATCTTCAGGATAGCAATGATTACCATGCCTGGTTGATGAAGACAGATGCATCCGGAAACCTGCAGTGGGATATATTCCCGGGCGATGATTCGGTCTTTCTTACCGTCAAAGAGGTAAAACATGGAGGTTTTATTCTTGGAGGTTACCAATCGTCATACGGAATGGAAAAACTTGATGCTTCGCTACAAGAGACAGACTCAGGCGGTAAAGAGCGGTGGAAGAAGGCATATAGTGACAAAAACAAGAATGAAGGAATTTCTGATCTGCTGGAAGTAGATGATGGATATATAATTCCAATAATTGTGGATGACAAGGAAACCGTACTTCTTAAAACTGATAAGAATGGGAACGAGGTGTGGATGAGAAATTATTCCGGTGCTACATCTGATATCCAGCAGTCTGAAGACAGAGGATACATACTCGCAGGTTCAGAATACGGTTCGGGAACATATTTCATAGGCAATGGCTGGATTATCAAGACTGATAAATATGGGAATAAGAGCTGGAATATAAGTATTCCGGAAATCTCCAAAATAGCCGAACGAGGCAGCCTGGAAAAAGCACAAACAACAATAAAATCAGTCCAAGAGACAAAAGATGGCGGTTATATTGCTGTGGGTGATGTCAATTATTTCTCATCTAAAGGCTTTCAGGATACCGGAATCATAAAACTTGATGCCAGCGGAAATGTACAATGGAACAGGACAATAAAAGGCGGGATAGGCCAAAGCGTTCTTTCTATAATGGAATCTCCGGACGGGGGATATATCATTGGTGGAAAAATAAATATGTACAGGACTACTGGCGTTGACGCTATGATATTAAAGATAGACGAAAGCGGCAATGAACTCTGGAAAAAAACGATAAGTGAAGATGGAGACGAAAATATTAATTCGATAATCCGAACATCTGATAACGGGCTCATGTTCGCCGGGTCTAAAAAAGTGGACAAAGATGGTCAATTTAAAGCATGGTTCATGAAGATCGGAAATATAGAAAGAAGAGATACAGTGACGAATGTTGAAAGTAAAGAAATTAATAATATGTCACAGATGGATGCTTTCAGCGAGTCGGATATAAATCTGTCAAATGAAAGCACATCTATTGTCAGCAATAAACCACAAAGATCCATTCCATTTTCAGGATTCATTGAAGTGATGTTGTCAATTATGCTTATTGTTTTTTTTAAAAGGATAAAAAGATGATTAAATTGTGTTCTGTCAAGTTGTCGGTTGTTAATATTATAATATTAAATAAATCATATACGGTTGCCTTCCTTAAAATAACTCCTCTTTTTAGCAACCGAAGACTTGATAGCTCCACCCATCATAATCTATAAATATGGATTTGTCTCTTGCATTGGAAATCCTAAATGTTCTGTTACCGGTTTTTCAAATTCAGAATAAATATATATGATTACTTGTTCAGCAAATATTTTTTCCAAAACTTTTTTTGCCAATATTACGTATCCTTCAGTTATACCTTTTATATACATTCTGTGTGGCTCAGAACGACTGCCTTTTCGTTGTTTCATCATATCCCGTTTTATATTTTCAACTATAGTAATCATAGTATCTATGAATTCGTAGGAATAATTGCCAGTTAATGTCATTTAATTCACCTATATTTTTTAATGGTCCCATTAATGAAAGAGTACCAGTTATATGTTGAAAAAGTGAAAGCAGTCAAAAAAGCGATCTGAGTTAGTTCAGCCAAATGGTAATTGCTGAATATATTGCCCAAAGATGTAAACCCATCCATGAATTTTACCAGGGCATTAAGGGCAAGGAAGACCACACCAATCGAAATATACATCCAGGTTCGCTGGATGATAGTATCGTTAAGAAATAGCCTGGCTTTTAGTAAGTCCCTGTCCATTCCACGCAACCTCAAAACGGCAAGTCCGCAGAAAAAAATTATGGCAACAGCTGCGTTTACGTTATATATTTCCATTAACACACCAAGAAAGCCCATCGACATTGTTAGCCTCATGCACTAATTATATAATCCATGATATATCTTTATTCAGTTTAAAATATGTCTGAAAGTTAAATGTTCAGCATTAAGTGTAGCGCCGAGGAAAGGTATGAAGGCCATTACATGCCGCGCCGATGTGCGCCGGAAGCGAGCTGGCAGGGCTGCAATCAATTCCATGCTGCGGATTTGAGATCTGGGTTCCGGTGAACCTGTCAATCCCAGAGGCCGCGTGAATATCTGGTCATATATCAGAGAGGCGCCCGGGGGGCGATACACTGGCGCCGGTATGGCGCACAGTTGAATAGCTGGTACTGTATTGGAGGCTGGCCTGCTCAAAATTATCCATGAAGATGACCAGATTTCAAATGATATCAATTCATCTTTACCATTGCTTAACTTTCAGTTTATCAATTTCTTCGAAATGGGCTATGTTTGCGGTAACCAGTGTCAATCGATGCAGAATTGCGGTTGAAGCAATGTAAGTGTCCATTATATCAACTTCTTTTCCCTGAGAGATAAGATCTGTTCCTATCTCAGCAGCTTTAATTGCAATTTCTGGGGTAACTGGGAGCAAGTAAAACCTTGAGAACATCATTTCAGCTTTATCCATTGCCTCTTCATATTTTTTAGAACCTTTTTGATAACGCCGGAATATACCCCAGTAAAATTCATACTGTGTGATAACAGAAATTGCATGGGTCCCCGCCCTGTCTAGCTTTATGGCTTTATTTAAAACTTCAGATCCGCCACGGTCGATATCGATTAAAACAGTGGTATCAAGAAGCTTCATATTCTGTTAATATGATTTTTCAAGCCGATCGAGCGTATCCTTGTTTATTTTTTTTAATTCTGCCCTGGTTTCTTTCCAGTCTTCATCCACAAGAATTCCCAAACCTACAACGTCTGCGATGCGCTTGGGTTTTATGGCACTCCTCATATGATGATTTTTTTTACTTATCGATGAACCGGTTTGAATACTTCTGGACATATTTGATAATAAACCGTATTTGTAAATAAACATTCCCTGTGTGAAATGATCATCCTACATTTACCCGATTCTCGCCTGATATCAGCTTAGGATGCGCTGCAGCGCACCCGAAGGGCAGTGGTGAACCGGGCGTGCAGGCAGCCCCCACAGTCAGGCAGCGCATCCGGAAGGATGAGGGTGTTACTGCCGAAGAGCGGCGCCGTTCAAAGACGCTACAAAAGAAGTAAAAGTGACTTATGTTAAAATCTATACCAGTTAAACGGTTAAAAGGTTAAATGTTTAAAATTTTAACCTTTCAGTTTGAAAGCACCGCAGCGTAATGCAGGGTAGAACCATTTTGGAAAAGTGTTCTCCCGCCCCAGCTCCCAAAACCGTGAAGAAATAGTGTGGCTCACCTTTTTCCATGGGTACAAGCGCACGTCATCGCGTCGGGGTGCAATGAAGCAAGCTGAGGGGGCTACACTCAATTCCATGCTGTCTAATATGCGGATCCTCCCTGAGCACTCTTATTTGACCCTGGCGTTGGCTTTGCAGTTTCAAGCGCTCGGGCAATGCTGATAGCCCACGCCTCGATATCGTTCCAGTCGCGGAAATCACCTTCGGGAAGCAAATTACGCCCGGCCGGTAACTTGCGTAACATCCGGTGACCGAATCCAAGCTTGCTACTATCCAGCGCTCCGAAGAAGACCCGGTGATCGCAGAGCTTGATGAGTTCCCTGAACTCGGCGATCTCTTTGGGCTCTGTAACGGTGCGCAGGTCTTGACCTTTGTCATCCTTGGTCTCGGTCCCAAGCGGGCCGCTGCTGAAAAGCCACACCGGCCGATTGGCCAGGAGAGCACGGTTTCTAGTCACAAACTCCGCCGCCTCCTTCAGCCAGTTCGTCATATAGACTGCACTCCCGATCACAAAGGCGTCATAGTCACCTGGATTTTGGACCTCGCCGACATCTCGGGCCTCCGCCTGCGTTCCCGCCTGCCTGAGCTTCTCGGCGATGAACTCGGCGATGCCCCTCGTGGATCCGTATTTGCTCGCATAGACAACGACTGCTTTCATAGTCCATCGCCCCTAAAAAAGAGCGCCAACAATAACATCGATCCCGGCGCAGTAACGATCCATGGCAAACCGAGAAGCAGTAAAGTCGTGGAAAAATCTGGATAAAAATATATGAAGGCAATCACGGGAGTAATCAAGCCGTTAGCCAGGAAAAACCGCCTGAGCCACCTTTGCAGCCCCTGCTTCGTAAACAATGGAACTGCGAATAAAGTCGTCAATCCCAAAGCTATGTATCCCAGCGCATCAAACGTCCACAAAAGAGAATGGGGTGTTTGCACAAGAACCGGGTTCGGGGCAGCATAAGGGATCACATCTGTCAATTGAACAATGTAATTCAAAGAGACGTATGTGGTGTATATTACGGCAAAGAGAACAGCCGCATGGCTCCAAAACCTATTCTCTTCTGGTGTCACATAGTGAAGGGCAAGCAACGCGAGCATAAATGGCGTTGCAATAAAAAGCGAAAATCCATAGATAAGAATCCCATCCCATGGAGGACCTACAACACCTACAACCTGCAGAATTTGAGCAACAGAGTATCCGATTGCTGTAACAAATGCAACAAGCGCTGACCAGAACCCGACTTTTCTCAGCGAATTTACATCCATTTAACCCTACTCCAAAACTTCCAGTTATTTTTAATATGTAGTCCCCCTTCCCATATACTTATCGTGAAAGACGCTTTTTAAAAATCTATATCTCGCATGAACCTCTTGGACAGGAAGCCTTGGCTGCGATCTCAAGGAGTGCAGGTATTTTTTTTTCTTCTGCTTTAGCCCATATACCCAATGGAAAAGACCTGTTGCAGATCGGGCAGTAGTAGCCGTCCGTGAGGCAGACCCATGAATGGTTGAGTGCCGCACAGAGCTCTTCAGGCGTCATATTTCTTTAGATCGAACTGCAATTAAAAATAGAAAAGCCAAGCGAAGTGAAAGTAATACTCACTCAGTCCGTATCCCTGTTGTCCCAGAAAGTAGCATAAACAGGGTAATGATCAGAAACCGCTATTGCGCTCTCATAGTTCAGATTGTAAACGGTATCGAATCTGAACACACCGGAATCTTCCGTAAAATCGGTCTTCGCAGGAGTTGTGATTATAATTCTGTCATATGTGCAGGCCGTTAATTTCGTGGTTGTATCAACGCTGTTATTGATGACCCAGGAATATTCTCCGCTCCGGAGCGGTGACTGACTATTCTCATTGAAATAATTACAGTCAGGTTCCATTCTACGTAGTGATTCATAGCACTCCATAGAACTGAGGCTTCATTGTATCATATAGAGACCTCACGAGTTCATTGGTCTCCTTCCACTCCGCCCCGGTCTGGGTGAACCCACTCACAACATTTTCATCGAACCATCCAACATCGTGAGAAAGACCCTCCATCTTTAGGTATATATTTATGGCAGCATTGGGCTGCCGGTTGATCTTCAATCCGCATTCCTTGTTCACACACCGAAATATCACTCCATTCAGGTCTTTGTTCACACACCCACATCTGGAGCAATCTTTTGATGTATTGTAAGGAGGCACCAGCTCAACGCTGCTTTTGTAATCCATATGTTTAACAATTGTTTTCCAGTCGGTTGAGGAAAGCTCACGGTTCCATTTCTTGCTTTTCTTGAACATTCCTTTCTTATCCAGGTCTTCAAAGCCGTGTTTGCTTCCCATTGATGATAATTTGTTCGTTATCCTATGCAAAATCTGTTCTATCCTGTTCTTCTCCCTTTGTGAATATTTCGCCTTCAATCGCTTCCCTGCTTTCAGCTTCTTTGCAGCGATCCTGTTTATCCTTCTTCGCTTGTTGTCACATGCGATATGAGCAGTATGAAGTTCTTTGATGTCAATGACCATCCATCCTGTTTTGGGAGAAAAACCGTCAAGAGACATCTTGTTCGAATCCCAGCCCAGCCTGATATTCTTGTTCTCCTCAGGGCACAGGTTAATATCCACTTCAACAGGAAGATGGATATGCGTAGGTGTCAGTATCGGTTCGCCTATTCTGCTGCCGAGCTTGAAATACCGCTTTGAGAGGTCGATGTACAAATATTCGTATGGTTTTATGGTTATCCTGAGCTTATCCCCTTCAAGTTTCATCATAGTCTGTTTGATCCTGGCGAACGGTCTTTTGACAACAGGATAGTTTCGCTTTCTTCTTCCTTTGATATAATTTTTCTTCCATGAACCAAGAATAGAATAGGCTGTCTTCAGTGCAGAGTCTACCCAGTGGTTGGCATATTCCCAGTTTTCAAGATACCTGTCCCTGAGTATCGATTTCATCACTTTGTCCTTCTTGTAATGAGGTATCAGCCGCTTCTGCTTTTTCCCTTTAATCGGTATTTCTTCCCACTCAATAGTCTCCCAGATATCTTTGATCATGGAATTGAGGATTGCAATATAAGCATATAGGAACTCTCTCACATTAAGACGGTGCTTAAGTGAATATGTTTTTAACATTTTCTATAACCTCTTTTTGCTTATGAGATCTTTCAATGTCAACACCAAAATATGAAAAATAATCCATAAGTGTATCAAATCCAAATCGAATCAGTCTGTCTGGATATGTTATCACAATCTTTGATACTTGTTTATCCATAACCATCTTGAGAAGCTTCTTATAGTTCCTCCTCTTTTCATTCAAACCGGGGTACCGCGGGCCGCCGACGGAATTAATGGCATCCAGAAGTCTGGGCAAAGCAGTTTGTGTTGAATCCCGGATCTCTTCGAGGGCGATTATATCATAATTCCTGATGATCTTTGAAAGCACTTCCATTACTTCGGGCTTATCCGCTTTCGCAGTGCCGAACACCTGAAGGTTGAAACCTCCCAGTTTTATTGTGCCGTTTGAACCTGCCGATGGTATATTTCCTAAAAGTATTCCTCTTAATAGGTTATTATGGGTCACAGAAGGAATCCATAGGACTTAAAGATGATTTTCTGAAACCTTTTGTATCTTATTATCTCCAGCAGCCGTTTAAAAAACCTTGCTGAACTGGCTTCTCCTTTCGTTCCTCGTATGTTCGGATGCTCGCCTTATCAGACCGCTCCAAAATAAATCCATGTTAGTCACCTCAATCAAAGATACCCCGGCCGGTATATATGGGCAGTCCAAGCGAGGCGAAAGTAATCCTGAGTCTATCACTGTTAAAAATGTTCATTATTATTAGTTCTCAAATAGTTTTATATTGTATAAAATTGGTATTGGATAATAAGGAGGCGAGGAAAAATGGACATATTTGAAGTATTAACCGCGATCTCAATGAGAAAGAAAGCATTCACACGAAGCGGCATGCATGAAAATGATGCTTTGACGAAAGCAGAACTTGATGTATCAAAAGAATATCACATATCGCTTTTTGACATCAAGAAGTTGGTCAGGGCATAAGTTCAAATTAGCGAAATCCGAATGGAATAGTTCACAATTTATGGATTCTATTGCCCGGATTTTCGTTTTCATACTTTTTCCAGGATAGCAAGAATGTTTATCCATGTCACTGTCATTCCCGTCCCTGCAACAAGCCCGAGAACTCGGCGCAAAGATAATTATCACGTTTCTCCAGGAATATAATGAAGAAATACAGGGCAGTATAAAAAGTAATCTTTATGAAGACCATAATACTGAAATCATACCTTGTAACAATTCCGATCAGACCACTTTCGGTCAATCCATTACTCAGGGCGATGTAAGTTGTTGCCAGGTCTCCAATGAAATAGAATACAAACCCAAAAATAAACAGGGATTTATTATTTTTGTTCAAGGCATTACCTTATTGACGGTGCTTATGATTTAATAATTTACCATGTATCATGATATAATATTTGATTTAAATTATTGAGAGTGATGATTTTCGCCAGCGGTATTTATATAATTCCATCATGTTAGAAAGCTGCATCTTTACCATGTGGTTCTTCTCAGTGGTTGCACAAATTTCGGATGGAACTGGATAAGAATGTATATCCAAAAATGGTAATGGAAGAACTGATGCTGGCGGGGTGCGACAACCCTCAACGTCACGCGAAGAACCCGGTCTTGCTCGACCCTCAGGTAGTCATCTAATATGTAGACCTGAAACCTTTCATAAGTATCATGTTGCGGGGCGGAGCTATGCCCCCGTCGGGTGTAGTAGATCGGAAAAATAATAATTGAATGGATATCCGTGGGTTCATCCACTTCTGTGCCACCACCTGCCGCTGCGGCTTTTGGTGGGGCTCGCTCTTCCTCGCTGAAACCCGCTTATGGACTACTCTATCATCATCGGATTTCCTCGGCTCTCTTTGTCCCCATCGTCGATTTCCCCGCCAATCCGTCTATTGAAGTTTCTTTCATAATACCTCGATTGAATAATTCTTTGCTTTATGAAACTGATAATGCCGGTGCTAAGCGCGGGGGAAAATCCGGAATCGACATTTATGTATGCACTAAGTACGCATTAAGATACGTACAAGTATCTAAATATTATACTAACTCTAATGAGTACGTGCTCAGGAAATCACCAGAAGAGGCAAGAGTGCGGAGAACTTATGTGTTCAGCAATCGAACGATTGCTAACATGAAATACCTTTTGCTACTGGAAAAGTTTGCTAATGAGACCGAGATTATTGAAGAAGCGATTCTTGACCTAGGGAGATCGATAGAAGAAGATGATGGTTTTCCAGAAGAGCGGGTCAGGAAGAACTATAATTTTAAGAAAGATACCATAGAAGCCATGGATGCCCTGATAAAAAAAAGGCTTGTGAGAAATGAGAATGAGGCTGTTGATCTCGCAATCGAACGGTTTGTCACTCTATACCGCATGAGAGAAGGCACTGCTGCAATTCACATACCTAAAGAAAAAGAACCAATAACTAGCGAGGTCAAAGGGAAGAAGGGCAAATCTGCGCTGGCCGTATAGTTTTAAACAACTCTATCGCAACTCTATCTTGAATTTGCCGGCTTTTCCTTCAGAGCCTTTATCTTTACAGCTATGTTGAAGTCTGTCTTCTGCGGCAGTTCGTTCTTTCTCGTGCTTCAAGAAGCGCGCGAGCGCCCCATCCAAAGGACGGCGCACCCTGCCCAACAGGCAGCATGCACGTGGATGCACGACACGAAGCGAGTGCGCAGAGCCGCCCGCAGGCAAAGTCAGTATCATGAAGGGATGCCTGAAGGGAGCCGGTACACTCGCCATCAGCAACTTCATTCAAAAGGCGCCATGCTGTTTCATCCCCTCATGGCTCGCGTAAAAAAAATAATCACTCGTAGAATAGGTGTGCCGGCGTCCCACAGTTGTCGCAGTGATTAATCTCGGTGAGTACGGTCTCGGGCATCATTTCGCCGCAACCAGGACATTTGATTCTTTTCTCTGACATATTTATTCACCTCACGAAAGACGTCGGAGAACTGGCATGATTATGGTTGCGCTGCAGTTCGGCGCAATCTTAATCTTGCCAGGTCTCCTTCGACAGTGAGGTGAATTCCGTCAGAGAAATCTAACGATGTCCTGTTGGGGAGGTTCATGCCCGCAGTTCTCGCCGAAGATTTAAGCGACAACTGTCTGCCCACGCCGGCTCTGTTCTGCGTGTATTGTTTTTCTACAAGAGTGCGCTAATCAGGGGATGCAACCGACGGTTTAAGATCTCTGAAAATGTCAGTGAAATGTGCACTGTCTCGCGCTGTCATCTTGACAAATCCTCGAACGCTGATGCGGCGTGCAATTATCCCATTCTCTAGGATCTCTACGCTCTCAGATGAATATAAATGAAATTAGCTCGTGTGGAGCAGAAATTACCCGGATCACAGCCAGAACCCGGTTGAAACTGGCAGCAGCGGAGCTGGAATTAGCTCGAATGGCGGTGGAACTCCGAACCAGTGCGCCCAGACTTCAATCGTGATTCTCCGCAATTTACCGCCAACGGAACAGAAATTGGCACGGGCGCAGCTGGAATTATAGGATTGAAAAAAAGAAAAACTAACAGGCAGCCAGAACTACCTGTTTGCGAGCATCGATCTCATCCTGGGCAATGAGCACCTTCTCATGCCGGCGAGCCATGCGCTCAACCTCACGCCTGTCCTGACCGAACTTGCGTGCCTTGCGAGTTACGATCGTACTTGAGCCAACGACCTTTCCGCGGTTCAGATAGCAACCTATTGGTCTTAAAGTTGGAATCCGTATCCACTTGTGGACCGGGACATCCTCGCGGTACGAAGTCGTCTTTACAACCGGAACTTCCCTGTAAGAGAAATTACCGCTTGCAGGATCACGCTCCCACTTGCGCTCAGTTTCAACGTAGGTCTTTTCAATCCTTCTGGACTCGAAGCCGAGCAGTATCTTGCGGTCTCTGTACATAGTCCGGTATAAGAACGAGGGTACAAATGCAGCCTGGGATTTATTTGGAGAAGCCATGCCGGTATCCATCGTATATTCAAGCTCGCAGCCGTCTTGCGGGTCATCCCATGTATCCAGGAAGGTCTGTGAAGAGTAAGCAGCGAACGTCTTATCTTCAGTTCTCTCATGAGCGAGAGCAATTTCAGGTATTATACCTGAGACATGCGATTTAACGAACGTGGTTTTCGCTTTGAGTTCAAGGTCCTTCTGCATGTTAAACCTGACAGACCATTTTATGTCAACTGGGTAAACGAGTTTCCCGAGCTTATTGTGATGCTTGCAGAGATCCTCGAACCCGGAACCTCTCAGATTACAACGATTAACCTTATCACAGAAGTCAGAACAGACAACAGGTACAGGGAACCCTTTCGGGTATATCGTCTTATCCTGGAACTTCTGACGCTCGAGAGTTATGACCTCAATCGCGGGCTTTGGCTTAGCAGGTGAGAACTTGCCTGATATGGTCTCCGCCCATCCCTTGAGAGGCATTGGCTTTCTTGTAGTCCAATGTGACCTTTCTATTCCGACGTACTTATCCTGGTTTATCAACTTTACATAACAGGTTTGGCGGTCATACTCCGCTTCCTCTTTACAAACCTGGTCTATTCTTGCCTGGCACATGAACTCGCAGTCAGGCTTGCGAGGACATTCATCACAGATTGGTGCTGAAAATGTTTCCATAAAAACCTCCTGGGCTTAAGCCTTCACGCCTGTAATTTGTATTACAGATGTGTGTAGAACGAGCGCTACAAATCGTCACATTCATAGTGGCCGACACTGGGCTCGCGCAGTTCGCGAGCTTGGGGCGTGTGCGCCGCCGCCCTTGCGCCGCAGCGCAATTTTCGTCTTGTCGCCCTTTAGGGGACTTGGCGGCGCACGAGGGTGGGCGGTGTCGGCCACGACCCCGACCTGATAACCCTGTCGTCCACGCAACAGCGCGGCTATTCTCTGCGCCCGCAGTTCGGGCGCATCACGCAAAGTCGTCAACAGACGACCGACAGGGATTATCAGCTTATGCGAGAATTTTCCTGTTCTTCCGTGAGGCAGCGCCATGCGCCGGGCTCTGCCCGGCCATTTATCCCGTCTGCGCATCGGCGCAGTCAAGCGCATGGCGACTGAATCACGGTGTAGTTCTCCTCCCATCGGGAGGTCGGGCGGGGGGAAAATTCGAGGTCAGGGATGAACCGTCGTAGCGCACGGGGTGGGTCGAGGGAGTGAAATCTGTTCTCTGCCGGCGGATGCCGGCCATTATTCCGTCCGCGCAAGCGGTCTGCCATGAAGATTGAACAAAGGGGCTACAGCCCCTCCCCGTCAAGCTGATTGGGTGTGCAGAGGGGACGGCGATGGCGTCATCGTCGTCATCCCTCGCCTCATTGGGTGCTATCCCCAGGCGTCCATGAGGGCATATCAGCTTCAAAAAGGGTATGAGTTTGCATAAAGTTTGCAACTGGAACTATCTGGTTGTTGAGCTTTAAGGTCTTCAAGAAAAACGGTTATGGGTTCAATGGGGTCACTTGCCATCAATTTAACCGATTCATCTATGTCATTAAAAACAAATCCTGCCAGCCGTCTAGCAGGAGCATCTTTTCGCCGCTGGATTGAGTTGTTAGGCTTTCTCTATACTTCCTGTTTAATGGTCGCTGACCCTGTTTTCTCAAACTATGAAGTGGCAAGCCGTCCGTAACCTTCTTGCCGTTCCAAGTTTTTTAAGATGTCCCGTTTGATGTCCTCATTGGTAGATTTTCCAACTGAAATCGATCTTTGCGCGGCGATTGCTTTCAGTTCAGCCTTGGATAAATCCTTTTCTAACAATGCGCGAATTTGTTCATTCGTCAGGTTGCTGGAAATCTCTACAGGGTGTCTCTTTGGTTTGACGACTACATCTTTTCGGGGGGGCAAAAGCAGTGTTTTAAGAACTTCGTCAGACTTGGCGAATTCAAGAAATTCTATTACCTGCTCAAGCGGACGGTGAATCTCTGCGGCTCTTGTTTCGAGAGACGGATTCGTCAACCCGGCGCGCAAGTGATTCAACGCTACAATCATGTCGTCCAGATTTCTTAGGAAGGCCGTTTTAGATTCGGGATGGGCGAGAAATTCGAGTTCAGCCTTCATTTGGTTTAACTTCGAGATGAGATTTTTGCTTTGGTTGCTTTTCATGATTGTGGAAACTTCAAACGAAACTCTTTTGCCATGCGTCGGTAAAGAACATCATTTTGCGAGCCGGGAGAATTCAAGAAAACAGGTAATTGTTCCGTCGTTGCCTCACGAATATCTTTATAATCTTCAGTATGGCTGTCGAAGCATTTACCCGTGAAGTCAGACATGCCGCGGACGAGTGCCATCTGCTCTTTTGCCACATTTTGTTGTTTTCCTGCGGTGACGTTCACCTTCACGAAAGATAGAAAATAGGGCAGCGTCTTTTCCCCATTGTTATTCGAATCAATAATCTGCTCGGCCAAATTCCTCTCTCTTAACAACTGGCGAACTTTCTTGTCCAAGAAAGTGACACCGACCGTTGAGAAGTGGTCAGGCATCAGGGTTACAAGATAGCCATCGCTTGCGTAGAGCGCGTTTTGTGTTGCCAAGTAAAGGTTTGGCGGGCAATCAATCAAGATATAGTCATAGTTGCTTGCGACTTCTTTAATCGCCTTGGAAAGTATTGAACGCTGGTCAAGGTGAATTTGCGCGACTTCCTGAATCGTTGTTGCAGCCTTTGTTTTCGATTGAAGACGCAAATCAATATCGAGCAGTTCAATAGTGGACGGCACTAAATCAATATTTGCCAATTCAGGCCTAGTCATCGGCTTTGTCCAGATAATGTCTCGCAGTGATTTCTTCTCCTTGCCTAGATACGCGCTGTATACAGTTTCCAAAGACCCGTTTGTTTTAACACGGCTTTCCCATTTCGGAAACTCGCAGCACAAAAATGTCAGATTAGTTTGTGGGTCTGCGTCAATGAGAAGCACTTTTTTCTTTGGCTCGAACATCGCAAGGGCACAGCCGATATGAAAGGTCGTCGTGGTTTTGCCGACGCCGCCTTTGTAATTAATGAATGAGATGACTTTTGCCATTTTGATTCTCTTTTTGCCTATAGATGCTTGTATCTACTTATACTTGTTTCTAACCGCATTTGAAGAATTTGAACCGGACACATTCCTTGCATCTAAGGATCTCCGGGTCGTTCTTAATAAGGTCCCGCTCATGAAGAGGAGAATAATGAAGAAGCGTCTTTTGAGCAGTATTCAAGTTGTGCATCAGTCATTCCTTCGTAATGCCCATCTATACCTCTGACCCCTGAAGCGCTCTCATCCTTGCTCGCGCTTCTTATTCCTGTTACTTTGATCGAGGCATCTGTATAATGCCATAAGAAAGCCCGATATCATGCTATTGCCTCCTTTTCTTCCTGTTCGAGCTTCTCCAGGGTATCCCTGAATATCTGGATGAGCCTCTGCCTGTACGTCAATTGTCCAGGGTACGCATAGTTCCAGTTCTTCCAGTACGGGCGTCTGTGACCCATCTTGAACTTGCTACCTTCCATTAGGGTCTGATACTCATCTTTGTTGATTTTGACGACTCGCTGATCAGCGATTATCAGCCAGTGATACCCCGTATTCAATGGCGCGCCAGAGTTCTCCGGGGCAGCTACTTTCCTGCCTTTGATAGCTCCGAACTTTATCTGCCAGAGGTCTGGCGCTGTCTTCGTTTCTTCCCATACAGCGTCATGATAGTTCCATACGTGGGAATTGCCTATGCGCATTCCTGAATACTGCTTGCCATTCGACTCTTTTATGTCATCGAATCCCATACCTTTACCTCTTTTCTATGGAATCTCTTCTATGGTCATTATCGGATGGATTTCCATCCATCGTGTTCAAGGTCTGAAACGTAGCTACCAGTCACGCTTATGTGCTTGCCTACAAACTTTGTAGGGTCAAAATAAGGACCGTTATATCCCTGGCATGGTTCTTCTGCATCTGCTTACTGATCTCATTCTGCCTCCAGACAAAAATCAAGGTTAGGCCGGTGCCTCAATCTTGATGTCCCTGATCTCATATACTGAGATATCGAATTCATGAACATTAGATAGGATTCGTCTGGTCGAATATACTATCTGCTGCACAGGTATCCATCCATTCATAGCTCCCATCCAGGGCAATGCCAGGGAAGTAACCTTCATGGATCTACAAAGAATAACAAGTTCATTCAGGCATGACTCAACCCATTCTATTCTTGATGCATCCCGCCAGTTATCTTTCACAGCCGCATTGAGGATAATCCTGTCATGAGCTCTATATACCCAAACATGCCCTGGCTTAATCTCTTTCCTGGCGCATGCCTGTCGATATGCTACATAGAGGTCAGGATATCTCTTCTTGAACTCAAGGGCGATTCCCCTACCCATCGCTCCAACACAGTTCACGGTATTCACAATCGCTTTAGCATCAGAAGTGAAGATGTCACCATGTACTTCGCGATACCCATGCTGGCTTTTTGCTGTTGAAAAAGAAGAAAGGCACATCATTATCGGATGGCCCTTACCCTTCGCGTAATTAACACAATTAGCAGTACCGCCGGGAGAACCATCGAAGAACGCGCAGAGAAGAGTAGACAAATCAACCATTCGCACATTCCTATCCTGGTAAACCGATGCCTTATAGACCAGAGAAAGAACAGACAACTTAGAACAGTATTGGATATGAGCCCTCAACTTGGCAGTTTGAGCCGCATTCCACTTGGCAGTCATGACCTTCTGTGGAAAAGGGAGAATCAGCCAGAGGGGAATACCATGCAATCGTGCATACTCAGCAGCGTGGGAGTCAAGTCCGATAGCGCCGCCGGTAATCCACGTAGCATCGGGATACTTGGCATGAATGGCAGCCAGAGCACCTTGAACCTCACTGAATCGCAGGTGACGATGACCAGTAAAAGCAATTCTATCCATGGCAATCACCTAAACGCGGCCAGGGATAACCCTGACCTCGAACAACCATCCACCGCAAGCACCGAAACTGGCAATCTTCGCCCACCAATCATCGAGAGAGGTAAACCCACTCAGCGATAGATACTGCGAGAGATCCTCTTTACGAGAGACCTTCATAACCCTCTTCTTCGTACAGAGACCCACACCATCGACCTCAACCTTCGATAGAGGCGAATAACTTTCCCACGACCTAACCGTGAAAACTACACCATTATTCACCAGACAATCCTTCACACACTTTACGTCAAATCTCATTTTTGCCATAACAACCTCCAGCAGAGAGACAGAGACGCTGCCTCAACCTGCGCACGTTCTTGTGGAAGCCGACTGAGGGAGTGATGGTTTCGATGCAGTTCGTCGAAACCTTCACCCCTCAGACGGCGGGTAATCGTGTGCAGGGGGTGGCGTGTTACAGGCAGGCATAGGTCCGGAACCCCAGGTGCCCTATGTCGCTTTAAGCTGCCTGCCTAAGCATGATAATTTCCAGCACCGCATCTCCAGAGGTCACGGTCATCGGTTGGATTCCCCCATATCACACTGGGACAGTGTTCCTCAACTAACGGGCGGATTACATCGAATATCTGCTCATACTTGCATCCGATGTTCACTTCGGTATATACGGGCAGACCGAGCCTCTTGGACTCCTGATATATCTTTTTCCATGCAGTCTGATACGCTTTGAGGTTAGGCACTGGAAGTATCTGGCCACCTAAATCATTTGACCCTGCAAAATAGCATTCGTAGAGCCTGGGAGCCGTTTGAACGAACTTTATTTCACCCAAACTGAGTTCTATGCTCATATTGGTGTGCCCTTCCTTGCAGCATACTTCGTGGACTATTATTCCCTGCCTGACATCAGCCAGGAAAAGGTAATAGGGTCGGTCTTCTTTGGATATTTGCCCTCCAGGATTGAACTCTGCCAGCCAGCGTTCAGGGCCTTCAAGCAGTTCAGCGATTTCTCTCATAATGGAATGACTGAACCTTGGCCTTACATCCGGGGCTTTATAGCCGTTTAAGACCAAAAACAGCTGTTCGATCTCTTTCCCATTAAATCCCGCTTTGAGCAGTTTTACCCTTTCAGCCGGTAATCTGAGCAAGTGTTCCTGGATTCCGATTGTCGATTCTTGCTTTATGTTCTACACCTCTCTTTCAATCAGGGCGACCAATTCATCATCCTCTTCCTCATTACCCTCGTTAGCCGATTCTTCTTTGAAAAGAATGTGCTTCTTTTTGTCATGAGCTTCCTCCACGATACCACCTCAGAAATCCGCTGGTTCGAGCTTGATGTCCTTGCATCGTCTGCACTGCGAAAGAATAGAGCTTACATGATGATTCGTATGGACATTTCTATCAACGGTCACGGGGCCCAATGATACGAAATCATGCTGGCATTCCCTCGGTTTGGCATCCTGCTTGAACACCTGCAGGACTTTAGGATACACTGACGGCCAGTTCAGAGGGGTTATGTCCTCATGATACACATCCGGCAGGTATCTCGCTATCGCATAGAACAGTTCTAAAGCCTGGGCGACTTCTGCGGTCAGGAGGGCCTTATCTTCCTTATTGAGCTTCTGGTCTGTGAGGACTTTCTTTAACGCATCTTCAACTTCGTTCTTCATCAAATCACCTTTTCCCGAAATTGGGACAGCGTGGATTCATGCATACCTCTTCATCCACGCCGCGTCCGTGCATTTGTTCTCCCATCTTTGAAAGAGGAGGAGCAGATTCTCTCTCCTCTCCGCAGTGAGGACATGCACTCATTTTCTCACACTGCCTGGTAGAACCCGCCTCTGGGTTCGATTATCTCGCCTGCCACTTTGAGCCTGGCGAGAATGGCATCCACGTTCAGCATTGCATATCCCAGTGCCCTGAGAACATTTGCGATGGTATCCTTTGCAAGCGCTCCCTGGGGTTTATGGGTCTTTAGGATGTCAAGAACCATCTTTTCGGAGTCGCCCAATACATTTGCTGTATTGCCTGGCTTCGGCTCTTCCTTTGGAGCTTCCTTCGGCTGTTCTTTGGGTGCTTCATTCGGTGCTTCTTTCGGAAGCTCTTTTTGAGGCTCCTGAGGTGGCTTTGCAGCGTCCTTCTTCGAGGATTTCTTCTTTTTCTCCGCGGCTGGCGCTTTTGGCTGCTCTGCGGGAGGCTTCTCAGGCTCTTTGGCTGGCTGCTCTGATTTTGCAGCTTGTGGCTCTTTCGACGGTTCTGGCGGTCTGGCTTCCGGAGCTGGTGCTGGAGGCTTTGCCTCTGGCTGTTTCGGAGACTCCGGCTCTTTGGCTGCAGGTGGAGGAGAAGAGACAGGGGGCGCAGTCCCGCTCTGTGCCGAGTCCTCTATAACCTGGTCAAGAAGAGTGGATATGCCCTTTGCCAGTGAACCGAGGTCATAGTTGCCGTAGTAGCACTGGACGTTCTTGTTCGCTTTAGTAGTCTTTATCCTGTTGATTGTGTGGGCTGCTATATCCACAAGTGCATGATCCCTCGTTTCAAGGGGCACAGCGGCTATCGACTCTGCTCTTATTGAAACGATCGTCTCTCCTCCCTGTTCGGGGGTATAATGAGACAGTTTCCCTGACACAACAACGAAAGAGGGAACCTCAAGCCGCTGTATAGCTTTTGATGCTTCCGGCTGGTACTGGCCTGCATATACGAAACCCGCGCCCGTCGGGTCAACTACCCTGACTCTCCAGAACGGATTATCGGTGCCGACATCTTCTATCTCAACCGCGACTCCCGCTACCAGGACCTTGTTGACCTCTGCTCCCGTTGGAGAGAGGAAGATACTGGGCTGGTAAGTGTCCTTTTCACCATTCTGGAGCTGTATTGTTGTGCCCATGAGCTCCATCATCAACATTCTGATTGTAGGAAGTCTCTTGAACTGCTCCATTTAAGCCACCTTCAGGGCTGCCAGTGAGGTCTTGGCGTCTGTCGCTATCATGCGATTTACGCCGGTTACAGGCGCGATCTCATCGACAAGGAAGTTGCTTGACAGCTGCGCTCCCTTTACCACATAATACCCGAAAATCACTTTCTCGGCGATTACGTCAGATACTACGGCTGTATCCAGGGCTTCAGTTGCCATGTCGATAGCTTTCTGGAGGCTTATTCCGGTGAGTTTCTCAACGATTGCAGCGTTCATCACCAGGTCAACAGTCTGGGGAGGGTTCGACGGTGTTGAATCCTGCATGACGGCTTTTAATCTGAGATCATATATGCCCTCAACCCTGCCATGCTCAGCGCAGTTGCCTTTGTTGAGCTTGCGCTTGCACTCAACACACCTCTTTATAAGACCTGATCCGGCTGATACTTCTGTTATTATGCCGGATATTGTCACGGACTGTCTCTTTACCTCGATATCCGAATCGAGCATCACTATTTCAGAATTGGAGTTCGCTTTTACCGATATCTGACCCTGCCAGATTGATGAAACCACATTCCTGAACTCATAGGACTCCCCTTCTTCCAAGGTAACATCCAGCTTCTCTGCGCTCTTTGCGAAGATCGTGAGCCTTATCACATCGGAATCATCGCCGATGAGACCTGTCTGGCTTATAGAGTCACTTTTTGGCTCCCACAGCTGCAGGACCTTCCCTCTGATAGTTACCCACTTGTTATCCTCTGTTATCGAGGCTATGGGAACCAGGCCAGCACTGCCGGGCTTGAATGCATCGAAGGGCACGTTGTACTCCTTCCGGAGCATTGTCACAACAGTCCTTGAAGCTTCATTCAGGGGAACCTTGAATCCCAGGAGGCGGTCAAGATTACTCCTGATCTTGTTACGGTCAACTTCTATACCAGCCGTTTTAAAGCGGCTATAGATATCTTCGATTACTGGATCGATTGTTGTTGTATTCATATTCTAACCTCACTGCATTAAGCAGTCGTTCAATACCTCTTTTAAATAAGAGGTGGCAGTAGCCGTTGCTGACTACTGCAATCGAATCTTCTGAAAAGTGGCATGATAATGGCTTAGGCGCTGAGCGCCGACCCCTGCGCAGTTCGCAGGGGGAAGCCTTTATCAAAGCCACGACTTACCTTGAGGAGATATTCAAAATCTACTCTGAGTGTTACAAGGTTTTAAGACCCGGCAAATTCATGGTTTTGGTTGTGAAGGATATCAGGAGAAAAGGACTCACAATTCCGATAGCTGCGGATGCGATTAAATTGTGCCAGCTTGCAGGCTTTGAGGATTCATGAGTATGTGCTGGTGTTCAGGAAAACCACAGAGTTTAATATTTAAGGCATAATACAAACTTCTTTCTAAGTTGTTTCCTCAACAAGCTTAAATATTATATTAACTTTATAGTCATGGGATTATATTGGTTAATAATTTGCCCATAATTAAATATAAGGTTAATAAAAAAACATGGGAAAAAGAAATTAGGCCGTATTTTTTAGAAAAACGGGGAGTCTTAAACATTGGAAAAGCTTTAAAAGACTTCAATATCCCGCCTGAACAAATTAAAGAGATAAAAGAAAAAATAATCAAAAAGAGAAAGCAAAAAAAGACGAAGATCCCTAGCAGCTTTGGAGAAATATACACATCGTTTTTCTTGGAAAAGAAGGAAAAAATATACCTAATTGGTTTAAGATGGCCGAGAGAGATGTTTGAAATTCAAACGGGAATGGATTTAGTTGGGATTAAATCTGAAGGTTTTGATATTATTTATGCGCAAGTCAAAGCGACCGAGAAAGAAGAAAAATTTCTAATAAACAAACAAAAAGAAGGGCTTCCAGAAGATTTAAAAGACAAAAAGATTGACGAATATTTCAGGGAGGGAACAAAAGAACCAGCAACAAAGCTATGGATCATCGACTTAGCTAAAAATTTGGTAGAAAGGGGCATCATCAAAGCAAATAAAGATACCGTTGAAAAACTTATTATGGGTAAAGAAAAATATATTCGGTATGGGTCTCTCGTTCATCCTCCCGTTGATTATAAGATAGATTTTTCCCCTGAATTTGAAAAATTAATTGAGTATTGTAAGGAAAAACATGAAAATGAAGGAATAAACTGCACAAAAAAATGTTCTATTGCTTGTTCTGATAGGAATCCTGTTTACTTTGTTGACATGGTAGTGAAAGATATTACTCAAAGAGTGAATGATATAATAAAGCTTGAATTAATTGTGGTTCCAAAACATGGTAAGGTTGAGTGAAATGCAACTGATAAAACCGATGGAGCATTACTTTAATTTTGTAGATGTTGAAGAAAATACATCCTTAGATAAGATAATCAAAGAATATAAAAGGGGTTTGGAGGGATTAGGAAGATGGGGAGAGTTTGACTCGGATTCAAAAGTGAAAATATTGCAAAAAATAGGCGAAATGCTCAGGGCTTCGACAGCATTATCACTATATGGTGAGTTGTTGTTTTTAGAGGGGAGGATAGAAGAAAATGGAACACGAGAGTGGCATGATTTCCTTGTTTTAGCAGCAAGGAATTACCAAAAATTAATTGAGATTATTGAATTAAACAAAGTCAAAAATGAAATTTTCCAGCTTGATGCCAAATATCAGTTAATGCTAATGTCCCTGTTTGAATTTCATAATGCTCGAAGACATGCAGTTGCTACATCTCTTTCTCAAAGAGTACTTGAGACTCTTCAAGAGATAGAAAAAAATTTTGGCAATAAAGAGATAGATAGAAAAACATTGGTTCTTCATAAGTGCCTCATACTATTCTTGCAGGCTGATTTCACGAATTGCAAAGAAACTTCAAATAGCGCTTTGATTAGTGCCATGAATGAATTTCAGGGAAAAGAAGATATTGATATTCCAGAGATTTATGATACAATAAGCATATCATATATTTTGAAAAGCCTCATGTCGATTATTGGTTACATCGAAGAAGGGGACAAAGATAAATTAAATACAGCACTTAAGGATATTAGTGAAGCGATTAAATACGCTGCCAGTTCGAAACGTGTAGACCTCCGATACTTTTCAAATAAGCTTAATATAAGCTATAAAATTTTATCTGAACTTTCGATGTGGAATATAAAAAAATTGTTCGATCTTAAAAAAGCCAATTCGAAAGAAGCGATAAATGAATATATCAGGCTTAAAATAAAAAATAAAATTT
>VEPN01000053.1 GCA_012026835.1 Candidatus Methanoperedens sp.
AATTTGATCTGGTTCTTTGAATAATATTTGCAGGTTTCCACATACGATTTCCTGGCATTTTCTGATTATCCGTATTATTTTTCCCGAAAAATCTGTGAGCCTTGTCTGGAAAACTGATAGAATGCGAGTTTTGATGGTTTTCACTTTTTCAGGAATTTTCCGTTGAAACACTTCTTCATATTTTTTTATTCCCTCGGCACTCTTTAAACTTATTACGGTTTGATTCACAACTCCACAAAAATCATCAAGCTGTTTTAAAATGTATTTATATCCTTTGCATACAATTAGTATCATTGATTATGCCTCTATTAAAGTTGTTTTTTGATTTCCAAATTTAATAACGCTTTAATAAGGCATAATCATTTTTATTTTGATTTATTCACTATTTAGAATGCTTATATTAAATTTTTATTGATATTAAGCGATAGTATTTCTAAAAATTAGAAAATAAGGAAAAATGGCGAATTTGCCGGTGGCTCAGATAAGAACCAGACATGACAGCATGCGGGGGCTAAAATTCAAAATTAAATGTCATTAAGCTCCCGCAAAAACTTATTTTGCTTCCCGCGCCTATTACTGATTGAAAAGATGAGTTCAATTTCAGTAGAAACAGAAAACGAAACCCAGCTCACGGTCGCGGAATACGTTCGCCTGGTAAAGATAAAAGAACAAGTACAGCAATTTCTGGAAAATGCGAACATAAAAGGGATGCTTTGCGAATCCGAAGAATCCATCAATGGCCTTACCATCGACCTGACCATAAAATATTCGGTCAACAAGAGAGAAAATTAGTTATATCCCGGTCTTAAATCTCAGGATTGCGGCTATCCCGCCAAATGCAGCAAAAAGCTGGTTGCCTTCCTCAAAGTCATTCGAGATGAACACAGTATTTGTACCCATCTGGTCTGCAAGGGTCGAAAGCTCATCCACTATATCGACTGATTCCTGGATCACAAGTCCTGACCCGCATTGTTTGCAGTTGCCTGGCTGGTATTCCTCCTCTCCTGCTTTTTTCGTAATGGTCTTTTTCTCCTCAAAGCCGCAGTTATTGCATTTTATCGTAAGGCGAATCTTTCGCAGCTCATCAGAAAGCAAGAGTGTATCAACTGAACCCATCTCAAGGTTCTTCCTGACCTGCTCCTCTCCGTAAGAAGCAAGACCCGTATCACTCACCAGTTCCTTCAGGAAACGCTCCATGTATTTCTTCTCCTTTACGACCTCGACATCCTGCAAAGCGTCCCCGAGCTTATCGAAAAGCTCATACAGGCCTGACTCATCGGTATATGCCACATCGAAAAGATCAATCACTTTTTTCTGTATCTCATGATGCAGGAATTCACCGTTCTGGAACTCTTCTTTCGTGGGAGACGGCCCTCCTATGAAAACGCCCACGAGGTCTTTCTGATCGACACCGAGGAATACCTCGCTTGCCGCTTCCCCTATACGGCTGTAAAATTCATTGATCGCAATAAGCCGCAGCTGCTGGAACCTGTGCGAACTCTGGCCGCCTTTTCGCTGTTTGCCCGGGACTGTAGAAGTAAGATGCGCCATAGGTTCGATATGTTTTCCCCTCAACAAACCGATGGTTGCCTCGCGCCTGTCAAGGACTATAAGACCGTAAGTTTTTTTCTCATGGAGCATGTCCTCAAGCGGCGTGAGGAGGAAAGATGAATCGCAATGGTACTTGTATGAAACGATGGGTTCAGGCGGTTCAATGATAAATGTCTGCATATCAGTCTTGTTCGCGCCTATATCAACAGCCCCGCAAAATATCACAACGCCATTCTCAGGAGCTTTTGGAATGAGCTTGAGCCTTGATAGCAGTGATTCAATAGCACCTGTAACATTCTGCCTTGTCACTCTTGATTTGATATTTGATGCCTGGCCGAATTCTTCCCTCAACTGGCTTGAAACTTCATGTATCTGTTTGTCGTGCGGGATATATAGCGAGATGAGTTCCGTTCCTCTACCGCGTTTATCGCGGAGCGCTTCAAGCATCCTTTTGAATTCGTATTTTTTATGTGCTTCGGATTCTACCATTTTGCTAAACTCCAGAATCTGTCTGTTTCATATCTGCTATAATAGATAAATGTTAAGTCAGTAAATCAACTTTTGATCTTCTCGCATATCACAACTTCGTCCCCAAAACCGAAAATGTGAAGCGTTCTGGTACCTGATAGACCATTCTCAAGCTTGATCCTTGTCTCCCAGTATTTTTCAGGTTTGATATCAAAACGGAGCACAACCTTTCCGGCTTTTTCTAATCTTAATTTTTCTTTTATCTTTGAAATATCCATCTCAGTCCTGCCAAGAACAAGGTATCGATCCTTAAAAAAAGGCGAATTGATAAGTCCTGGCGAGGTTAGAAGAGTCCGCTTCTCATTTCCTTTATAATATAATATCTCTTTACCAGTTCCTGCTAATTTCCTGGCCAGTTCACTAAGGAGGTTAGCCTTCACGACAGATGGTTCAGGTTCATAAACATAATCAAAGAGGGGACCTTCTTTAATGACGGGCGCTTCCGTTGAGCACAGCCTCGTCTCACCGGGTATAACAACGGCGCTGCGTTCGCATTCCTTGAGAGAGCCAAAATACAGGGTAAGCCTGTTCAACTGGCCATTCAGGGACAGGTACTCATGTTCGCAATCAAGGTTGATGCGCTCTGGCGGCATCTGGGGCGGGGCGTGGAACGCAAGTTCCGCAGTGATGTCTGAGTAGAGTTTTATTATCCCTGTGACCGGGGGTTCAAGATTCTCAAGCGTCCGCTCTTTCTCGGATAAAGGGCGTGCAGGGTCGGAAAAGATAATATCGGCATCTGATACCATTTCTTTGGTGTCTTCGGACAGCGCATCGCCAAGGATGAAATCAACGTTGTCAACACCATAGAGGGTGCAGTTCCTTTTTGCATATTCAAGTTTCTCCGGGTTCCTTTCAACCGCATATACTTTTTTGCACTCTTTTGCAAAGAAAATTACCTGGCCGCCTATCCCACAGCCAAGATCGGCGATTATTTCCGTCTTTAGCCTTTTTGCGATATATTTCGCAACAATCTCAGGGGTGGCAAGCTGCAAGCCCTCCTTATTTGAAGTTACAGGCTGCGTGAACTTGATTGTGTATTTATCTCTTGTCATTTAAAGTCCCATACAGACAGGCACGTTCGAAAAGAGCGCCCGAATCTATTAACTATTTTCTCCTTATCTTGAAGATATATATTAATAATATTATTACAGCCCCGACAACAAATATGCTGATATCCCGGATCATTGTCATCGCTTCAGCAAGTGGTTTCGTGGCATTGCCTTCTGTCTGGTTATCCGTCTCCTGAGGCGAAGTAATATTTATCTCCTGCAGCCTTACGGATGTATTTCTTTCAAGATTAAGCGTTATTTCCCCCCTGCTGACTGGCATATCTTTGAAGAATCCTGAGACCACTGTATAATTTGAAATAGTTTTTGAGACATTAGATATCCCGGCAGTATCGGTAACATCGACGCCTTCAGGGAGAACGATAGTAACAGATGTGTTTGCCTGCCCCAAAAACCAGATACTGCTTGCGTTAAAAATACTTTCCTTGAACCTGTATGTGATGTTATATCTGTTCACTATGGTATCAGCAATATGGGTTTTCCCGAAAAGCTCAGGGGACAGGGTCGAGCCTACATCGATCACGTCTATTCCCGCAGCCTCATTGTTAATCTTTACATCAGATTCGGCATCAAGCAATCCTTTGAGCTTTTTGCGCGTTTCTTTATCAGTTTTTAGCACTTCCCATGCATTGATGAAGCTATCATTATTGCCAAATTCTTTATCTATATTAATTCTGTATGCGATTGAATCATTGCCTGAAAATGTTTCGGTGTAATTCCATGTAATATTATATTCGCTTACAGTTATGTTATTTGTAATAATGCCATTTGTAGTTACATTACTTGTAGTTATGTTATTTGTAGTTATATTACTTGTAGTAATGTTATTTATCCGTATATCGGCAGCACTAACGGTCCCGATTGTGGCGGCTATGAGAACTATGATCAGAAAAAACCTCATAAGGTTATTACCTCACAGCCGTCGGCTGTGACCATAATGGTATGTTCCGCCTGGGAGATGAGACCTCCTTTAATCTCTTTCAATATAGGATACGGCTGGATGATATTAGCTTTGACAAGCTGCACCATTGCAAAATCAATATTGTCCCCGAGCCATCTTTTCGCGAAAGGCAGGGTCTTGTACATTTCTATCTTTTGTAATAATGCCCTTGCAGCCGGGTGGCGCACGGGTTTCAAGGAGACAAGATGGTATATCTCAGCGTTCCCGGCGTCGTGTATTTTTCCTGCACCATCTGTAGCGAACGGTTCTATTGCGACGATATCCCCTTCTTCAAGGACCACGCCGTGCATCATCCGCTTGTTTGGTATCGCAGGCGGAGCATGCTGGATATACTGGGCAAGGCCGTGCCCTGTGAGGTTGATGATGGGTTTATAGCCGAATGAATGTATGGTATCCTCGATAACACCGCCGATGTCTGAGGTGTTCACACCCGGACGGACTATCCTGATCGCCTCGTTAAGTGCAGCCTCGGATGCTTTGACAAGTTCCGGATTTCCTGAAAGGTCAACGGTCACGGCAGTATCAGCGATATACCCGTCGATGTGTACACCTATATCCAGTTTGACAATGTCCCTGCCGAAGACGGATTTGTCATTAAAAGACGGGGTCGAATGTGCTGCTTCATCGTTGCGTGATATGTTCACTGGAAACGCAGGTTCTCCTCCCTTCTCATGTATCAGGTTTTCAGTGAACCCCGCAACCGAAAGGAGGCTTGCGCCTTCTTCTACTTTTGTTACGGCCTGCGCGCGAACCTCTGAAAGGATTTTTCCAGCTTTCCTGTATTTCTCTATTATTTCTTCTTTCTCTTTCATTTTAGCACCAGATTCTTTTCAAACATAGTTAAATTCTTGCATCCGCTTTCTGTTACGACCACGATATCCTCAAGCCTTACACCGCCAATGTTTTTGTAATAGAGTCCGGGCTCAACAGTTACGACGCAGCCTGCTCTTAATTCTTTCCCGTTTTCGCCGATGTTCGGACCCTCGTGGATATCAAGCCCAACGCCGTGCCCTGTCGAATGGATAAAACCTTCAGTAAGCGTGCCGCTTTTTCCCCTTCCTGTCTCATAGCCTCTCTCTTCCAGCATATCGCAAACGATATTGTGTATCTCACTGCCGGTAACGCCTGCTTTTATTTTCTTAATTGCAGAAACCTGCGAATCATGCACAGCCGAGTACATTTCTTCCAGTTCACTGGAAGGAGTTCCGCACATTACTGTCCGTGTCATGTCAGTATAATACCTCTCTTTTTTCGACCTGGAAACCATATCTATAACTATGGGTTCACCTTCCATGAGTTCCCCTTCCCCCTGCCAGTGCGGATCACTGCTGCCTTTCCCGCAGGCGATAATGATATCAGGCGCCTCGCATCCTCCCCTCAGGAGCGATATTTCCATTATTGCCCTTACATCCTCTGCCCTCAAGGGGCCATTTTCCTGCCACAGGCTCCCCTTTTTTATAACAGCGTTCTTTATTGCCCTTATCCCTTCTGCCAGAGCTCTTTCCTCAGCTCTCTGGGCTTTCTCGACGTCTGCTATTTCGTATTCTTTTTTTATTTCGCGCATCTGGCGAAACGGGCTTTTTATGGGATTTATCTCAAAACCATCATTTCTAATGCAATCCGCAAGTTGTACGGGGAAGTTATAGGGCACAGCGACGCGCTTTATATTCTCTGAGCGCAGGAGCTCCAGGATTGTCTCGCAGTAGGCAGCCTCGCCATCCTTTAATTTCCTTATTTTTTCCATTATCCCGAATCTGGATGTGGGAAGTACGTTCTGTATCCTTGATTCTTTTTGTGCCCTCCCAAGTTCCATATCTGAGACAAGGAGTTTTTCGCTTTTTGAATTCAGGTAGGCGAAGGAATCATAAGCTAAAAAGCCAGTAGCATAGTACATATCAGCATTGTGCTCACTTTCGCTGACCATCAGGTATGCATCCGCGTTATCCAGATTGAGTTTCATTCTATCCTTTAAAGGGGATGGAGATACATATTATCTTCGGAAAACAAGCGCTGAATAGTTCCGAAAGGTTTTAATATTATTTGATAGCACTTCTTTATAAAACCAGGTAGAATTGCTCAGAAAGTACAGGTGGAAGCTTCATGAAAGCTGGATAGGTGGTATAAAATGTTCGAAAACAAGGTTTGCAGAGGGCACATGCCCTTGAGGATCGCGGTTGGAATAACGATACTGGTATTACTGCTGGCGGGCGGGGCGGAGGCGGCGACGATTACGGTGAATGCAAGTGGTGGTGGGGATTATACGAAGATACAGGATGCGGTGAATGCTGCAAGCCCTGGTGATACTATTCTGGTTAATAGCAACACGTATTATGAGAATGTGAATGTGAACAAGCAACTTACCCTGCGAGGCGTGGATACGGGTAGCGGGAAGCCTGTGGTGGATGCAGGCAGGAGCGGGAATGCAATAAAGCTGAGTGCGGATGGGGTTACTATTTATGGATTCACAGCTACAAACTCAAGTGGCGGCTGGTTTGGTATTCTTCTTGAATATTCCAGTAATAACATAGTTACAAACAACAATGTAAGTAACAATCGTGGTGGCGGTATTTATGGTATTTGGTCCAGTAATAACGCCGTTACAAACAACACTGCTAACAACAATAGCGCAGGCATAGGTTTTGAAAGCTCCGACAATAATATCATATTGAGCAATAATGTAGACAATAACCGTGGCGCAGGGATTTGGCTTTATAATACCGGTAATAGTACCATCATAAACAACACTGCAAATAACAGCAGTTATGTTGGCAGCATTTATCTATTTGGCGCCAGTAATAGTACAATTTCAAACAATACCGCAAACAACAACAATGGTTCAGGCATATATATCGAGAGTGATAGTAATAGTACCATTACATATAACGATGCAAATAACAACAACGTTACAGGCATTTATCTATTAGGTGCCACTAATGGTACCATTACATATAACGATGCAAATAACAACAGTAATTATGGCATTTATTTCTTTGGTTCCAAAGCCAAAATATCATACAACATTGCAAATAATAACAGAGAATGCGGCATATCTCTAATGATTGCCAGTAATAGTGACAATTCAAACAACATTGCAGACAATAACAGTTATTGTGGTATTTATCTATTGGATGTCAGTAATAGTACTATTACTGACAACGATGCAAACAACAATAATGTTATAGGAATTGATATGGAGAGAGCCAGTAATAATACCATTACAAACAACAATGCTAACAACAACAGTAATATCGGTATTTATCTTTGGGATTCCAATAATAACACGCTGAACAGAAACATCGCCTACTATAACGACCAATATGGCATCAAGGTAGGTTACACAAGCAAAAATAACAGTATCTACAATAATTTTTTCAACAATACGAACAATTTTTATTTTGAAGGAGTAAGTTCAAAAAACACTTGGAACACAACAATAATCGCAAGTACCAACATCATCGGCGGCCCCTATCTCGGCGGCAACTTCTGGGCAAATCCGAGCGCCACAGGCTTCAGCCAGACCTGCATAGATGCGGAGTGGGATGGAATTTGCGACTCGCCATATGTTCTTGATGGATACAATACCGATTACCTGCCGCTATCAATGAATTTCACTTCTACCGGGAGAGTGCACAACATCAACAAAGGCACCAATTACACCACTATCCAGACAGCCACCGGCGACGCCAGCCCGGGTGATGAAATACACGTAGACAGCGGCACATATCGTGAGAATGTGAATGTAACCAAACAGCTTATCCTGCGCGGCATGGATACGGGTAGCGGGAAGCCTGTGGTGGATGCAGGCAGGAGCAGCGATGCTATTACATTGAGCGCTGACGGTATCACGCTTGATGGATTCAATGCAACAAATGCAAGCAGCTGGTATGCAGGGATCATGGTAACCTCTAATAATAATACTCTCAACCGCAACGATATATCAAAAAACAATTATGGTATCAATCTTTATTATTCAAGAAATAACACCGTAAATGGAAACAATGCCTCGGCCAATGGCGTAGGAATAGTCCTGTATTCATCGGGCAACAGCACTCTAAAAGGGAATATTATCACAAATAATTCCTATTCCGTCTATCTTTATTCATCTTCTGATAATAACACATTCTACGACAATATCTTCAACAGCACCTTTAATCTTGGCCTCAGCGGAATGAACAACAACACATGGAACACTACAAAGATAGCATCGGCAAACATTATTGGCGGTTCCTATCTCGCTGGAAACTTCTGGGCACATCCTGACGGCACAGGGTTCAGCCAGACCTGTATGGATTCAAACATAGATGGAATTTGTGATTCGGGCTATATGCTGTCAACAGGAAATGAGGATTATCTGCCTCTGGCAATACCAACAGGATATATCAATGGCTCCGTAAAATACAACAATACAGGAATCACAGGTGCAGTTATCGCTACAAACACCGGTGCTGCCACAACTACCGACTCATCAGGCTTCTATTCACTTCAGCTTCCTGCAGGCACCTACCAGCTAATAGCAACCCGCGAGCCCGAATACTATTCCAACAGCTCTATTGCCGGCACTGTTATAATTGGAACGACCGTTATAGCGCAGGATATCAACCTTATAAAGAAGCCTGCCGGGAATATTACGGGTATAGTTTCACTCGTTTGAGTCCGGTAGTCCAGTTGAAGCGGATTATATGGATTCAGTACCACTGCATTTTGGCGCCGGAACATTTTTCAAAGCTTTTTATCCTCTTTCATGGCTTTCAAAAGTTCAAGTACAGAATATCCCGCCCGTGTGATACCCATACTCCTGTTATCCGTATCCGTGCCTGCAAGGTAAAGTCCGGGTATGGGTGAACGCACGCCTGCGATATACCCGTTGATGGTGACCGCGGCTTTTTCAGGTATGGTCACCTGGAAATGTGTCATTTCGATCCTGCTTCCGATGTCCGGGACCGCCCTGTGTATCAGATCAAGGGCTTTCTTTTTTTCAGTTTCTATGTTGTTTTTATCCCTGATAACAAATGTGAAACCCACCAGCTGCTTGCCTGTCGGGGCGATACAGGGGTCATAATTGCTGATAGGCATCGCCCAGTAAGCCCCACCCCTGAACCATACTTCAGAGCCCGTATAATTGAAATCTTCCATTTTCTCACTCAAACCAAGCCATATGGTAAGGCTCAGGGTCTGGTCGATCCTGGCAAGATCATTTTCATAGTCAGACGGCAGCGGAACAAGAGATGGCAAATCCTTCAGGAAGCCCGTATATACAACAGTCCCGGCTGTGAACAAGTCGCTTTTTGTAGCCACTCCTGTGATGTTCTCGTTTTCATACAAGATATCTTCCACCACTGACCCTGTTCTTATATTTACAGTTTCTGGCATCGAATACAAAACCGAGTTTAAAAAAGATTTCAAACCGCCCCGCGGATATGCCTGCGCGTATGAAACTTTATTGGTGGCAAGCCTGCTCAATGTGGAAAGATGTCCTGCAAACTGGTATTTCGAAAGCCTTTCTGTTATCAGGGAGGCATATGATTGATTCGCTGGCTGCGGCTCTTCAAAAATATCCTCTGAAACGCTGTCCCTGACAAAGCTGCTACCGTACAATACCCGGTTGACAGATGTTTCTTTCATGGATTTGCCTGAAAGGAAGTATGCAATCGCATTGACAAAATCATAGGAGTCCCTGGACAGGCCTTTTGGCATGAAATCATACACCGACTGTTTGGCATCCACCATCCCGAAAGTCATGAGCGTAAGCGCTTTTGTTAACGACTGCGAAAGTAAAATCCTGTCTTTTCTTGGCAGGGCATCAAAAGTCACGAATTCTTTTATGTTGGAAGGTATTTTAGTAAGGCCTTTTTCAGTCCTGATATAATAGTGCCCATAGTCAACAAAGAAAGGTACGTAAGTAAAATATTCGTCCATCAGCCGACGCAGCGGCCCTTCCCTCATGTGGGTGATAGCATGCGGGCCCGTATCCACCTGGAAGCCATTGACATTATAGCTGTTGCAATTGCCTCCCAAGAAGTCGTCTTTTTCAAGAACAAGTACTTTTTTTCCATGTCGTCCCAGAGTAAGCGCAGACATGAGGCCACTTATGCCCCCTCCTACTACGATAACGTCATAATCCGGCATAATATCCTATATTGTTTCATATTTGAAAAATTTTTCCGCCTATTTTTTTTCCAACTTTGCGAAGCTCTCTAAATGCCCCGCGCAGTATTAGAATAAAAACTATATAAACAGGAGTTATCTTTCCACCCGGACTCGTCCGGCCTTCCCTGATTGCAGAAAGGACAGATTTTTCATCAGGTTCTGCATCGATATCCGTATAGCCAAGGCCAATTGTTGCAAGCAGGTGCGAATCGCTTCCGCCAACTTCGGGTATATGAAGCGCCCGGGCCAGTTCTTTTGCTTTTGCATTCTCCCCGAATATGCACCTGGAGTTGAAAGTCTCGATAGCATCCATGTCACCTATGCCATCTATGTTCCCGACGCTTTCTTTCTTCTTAAAAGGATGCGCTGCGACCGCCAGACCTCCTTTTTTTCTTGCTATCCTTATGGCCTCTCCAGCCGTGAGGCCGGGCGGGATATTTTCCCTTATTCCGAGGATAAGCAGATGACCCTCTTTAGTAGAAACCTCTATCCCGGGGATCACTATCAGGGGCAGGTTAAGGTCCCTCACGCGCTTGCGGGCAAGATAGCTTCCTGTCACAGTATTATGGTCGCATATCGCGATCCCGTCAAGCCCTGCCTTTATAGCTTTTTTAAGTATATCATCCACTTTCAGATTGCTATCTGAGGAATGGTTTGAATGGATATGCAGGTCAAAACGCATATGCTTGATGTTGCCTGAGGTATAGAAAAAGTTAACTCATGCCTTCCCTGAAGGACACAGCTCGACAATGGGACATATCCTGCATTTCGGGGAAACGGGCCTGCATATATTCTGCCCGAACCTGACAAGGAGCTCGTTTATGTGTCGCCAGTGTTTTATGGGAAGTACTTCTTCGAGCTTAATTTCGGTTTCCTCAGGCGTCCTTGTGGCGACAAGCCCGAGGCGGTTTGATATCCTGTGAACGTGTGTATCCACGGCGATCGCGTCCTTACCAAAACCGTAAACCAGCACGCAGTTGGCGGTCTTTCTTCCCACGCCTGGAAGTGAGAGGAGAATATCCATTTCCCCTGGCAATTTTCCTTTGAACTCGTCCTGGATTATCAGGGCTATTTCTTTAATGCGCGGCGCTTTGACCCTGTAGAACCCGACCTCGCGTATCAGTTCTTCAATGTCCCCGATATCTGCACAGGCAAGGGCGGCAGGCGTTTTGTATTTTGAAAAAAGTTTTTTTGTTGCCCTGTCCGTGACCTCATCGCGGGTGCGCTGCGAGAGGACAGTGGCGATAAGCACGCGGAAAGGGTCATTTGAGTTGAACTTGCCGGGCGGATATAGTTTTTCCAGGCGTTTAATTATAATGTCGGCTTTCATAGGCATAAGATAATAATTTTTAGAGGGGATATTTATAAGATACTTTGAACTTAGTATAGCGCAAAATCTCCCGGAAAGGATAACATGATCACCCTGCCAGAGGAAAAAGCCATCAGTACAATATTTGCAGATTGCTGTGAAAAACTAAATATCGACAGCTCAAGGAAGAATGTGGAAGAGCTGGTGATATACGACATGACAGATGGCACAAGGACATCTACCGAGCTTGAAGGTGCCGAGGCATATGTTGACGGGGGGCTTTTTGTGATGAGATTCATTCATTTCCTGAAAGTGCTGGGTGCAAAGAACAGTTATATTAATGTTATACATGAGGGGCACAAGAACCGGGTAAATTATAAAGATATATATGAAGGCATGCGCAGGCATGTTGAAATGTACAGGGAATTCGCTAAAAAGGATAATGTGATGCTAAGGTTTATCGGTAACTATAATACCCGCATCGACCCGAACAACACGGATTACGATTTAAGAAAAGATCTAAAAGACCTTGAAGTGGAAACCGGGATTAACGCACAGCATACTGCCCACTTTTTGATCA
The DNA here is from genome assembly GCA_012026835.1 of Candidatus Methanoperedens sp. Lineage (GTDB taxonomy): Archaea > Halobacteriota > Methanosarcinia > Methanosarcinales > Methanoperedenaceae > Methanoperedens. Next base: position 12,144 of record VEPN01000053.1, read on the forward strand.
ACTACTCCACAAAATGGGCCGCGGAAGCAGGCAGGGAATTTATGAAAACCCTCCCTGAAGCAAATGTTATCCTGAGACATGCCAAAGGTTATGTCAATGGTGATATGTGGCTTTTCGGGAAACTGGATAATAACAGTTTTGTTTACGCCCAGAACGGCTCTTCAAACATTAACTGGAGCGACAGGCAGATAATCATGCTAATCGCCCTGTGCCTGCGGAGCCTGATCCTGAACAGGGGCACTCACATGTCCAAAAAATATGAAGGGGATGAAAAGGAAGTTGTGAGAAAGAACCGGGAAATCGGGCTTTCGCTAATACATAAGTCCTTCCACGACAGCTCGAAAGAAAATAAATCCCGGAAAAGAGTGGTAATTTTCAGCTCATATGGGCCTGAGATATACGAATTTTAATTGCTGAATATGAGAGTCTTTTTTAATGAATAAGAACATTTCTTTGAAAAAGACAGGAATACCAGTTAATCAATAAATACATATATTAGTATTGAACAATCATTACATAACTTATAATAATCACAATTAAGGAGATCATATGGAACTTACACCTATCCAGAAAGAGATTTTGACCGCTCTGATTAACTTATACAGGGAGAGAAAACAGGCCGTCAAAGGGGAAGATATCGCGGAAATCATAAACAGGAATCCAGGAACGGTCAGGAACCAGATGCAATCACTAAAAGCCCTGGGGCTGGTCGAAGGTGTACCTGGGCCAAAAGGCGGATATAAGGCAACAGGTGCGACTTACCAGGCCCTAAGCCTGTCTGAACTCGAAAATGAAACAGTGGTACCATTAAGGCGCAATGACGAAGTCATACAGAATGCGACCGCTGCCGAGATCAGTTTTACGACTGTAAGGCATCCTGACCTCTGCAACGCCTCAGTCCATGTTATCGGGGATATAAAGAAATTTGATATTGGAGATATTATATCAATAGGACCCACACCCGTAAACAGATTAGTGATGCGGGGAGAAGTGATCGGAAGAGATGATACACGAAACTCAGTATTGTTCGTTATACAGGAAATGATATCATTGCCCAAAAAACCTGTGAAGAACTATATTAAAGAACAAACGATAACGATACCTGCCTCTGCAACAATACAGGAAGCTTCACGAATACTTGTGGAAAATAAGATTCACGGGGCGCCTGTACGGGACAAGAATTCGATCGTGGGGATAGTTACCCTTACAGATATCGGAAAAACGCTTGCCGAAGGCAAAACAAGCCTTAAGATAAAGGACATAATGACAAGAAAGATCATATCTGTTGACGGTGACCTGCCACTTTACGAAGTCGTGAAGGTATTCAATAAAGAGAAAGTAGGAAGACTTCTTGTCCGCGTCAACGGTGAAATCGCCGGCCTCATATCAAAAACAGATGTGCTGGATAAGCTCGTTGTTTATTGACTTACGCTGGCCATACCATTCTGGTCATTCTTCTTCAATCTCTTAGTTATCTCGACAAGAGGATGTTTGGCATAATCAAGTATCTGGATGTCAGACAGCGTATGAAGCCCTGAAGATGAGGCTGTTTTCTCCATGCCAAGATGAACATCATCACCCAGCGGGATGACATAAGCATCCATATTTTTTATCCCGAGTTTCTTTGCAGCTATTACCCTGTGGTGGCCGTCCACAAGTATCAGTTTATTGGGCTTTTTTATCACTACTATAGGTTCAGCAAGCCCTTTTTTCAACTCGTATATCCTTCCGTCAAGTTCATCTGCATAAACCTTGGGCTGGGTAGGTATAAGTTCATCTATATTGACCGTTTCCCGTACCACGTCAACATGGACATTGTGAATTGCCTCAAGAGTTTTCTTGAGTGTCCAGACCTTCTGCGGGCTTGTTCTCTCAATATGCGAGCGGATAACATCTGAATTTGTAATAATACCCCGCAAATGGCCGTTTTTATCAACGACCGGCAACTTTGATTTGCCTGACCTGAATATCACCCGCGCCACATCGTTCATTTCCATCTCAGTATCTGCAACAAGTACGTCTTTGCTCATTACATTAGAGATTCTCTCATCTAACGCTTTTTCAAGCAGGCTTGAAGCAGAAACATATCCTGTGACCTTCCCATCCTCAACTACCGGAAAACCATCGTGCCCGGTCTTACGTATCAGGTTTATGACATCACTGACAGTATCATTAAGCGATACAGTATCCACCTCCTGTGTCATATAGTCCCTGACTTTTGGATGGTCTGTCATGGTGGTATGATAAATAGTCTCTACCGGTTTAAATATATCGCATACTAATTTGCATACTAATTTGCATACCAATCTTTATTACCCATTGAAATCAACCTCTGATGGGTGAATGATACGAACGACCAGGACAGGATGATCCTTGAAATTTTGAAAGAGGCCATATCTATTGAAATTTATGGCAGGGAATATTATTCAATATTCAGTGAGCTTGTTGAGGATGAGAGCGCAAAATCGCTCTTTAAAGGGCTCTCAAGGGACGAGGGGGAACACAGGGAACTCCTTGAGAACGAATACAGGAAAGTATCAGGAAAGCCCATCGATACCGGGGTGCTTGACGAAGAGAACAGGGAAAAGGCCCGTCGTATTTTTCCAGAATCCCTTGAACCCCTGGGGATATCCGAGACAAAAGATGTTCTCAAACTCGGGATAAGGACTGAAGAGAGATCTATCGAATTATACTCAAACAGCGCAAAGAAGACAGATATCAAATCGAGCAGGGACCTTTTCCTGAAACTCGTGCATTTTGAGGAGGAACATAAAAAATTGCTTCTTGATGCATCGTATTATCTTGAACAGGAAGGCACCTGGTATGGCTATTCGCCGCCCACTATTGAAGGCTGATGGATGAAAGGCTTGCTCTTTGGCACGGCAGGCACGCCTATCAGTTCAAAAGGGGATGACAGTTTATCAGGCATCAGGAGGGTAAAAGAACTTGGTCTTGGCTGCATGGAGCTTGAGTTCGTCCGCGGCGTGAAGATGGGTGAGAGAACGGCGCAAAAAGTGGGCGAGGTTGCAAAGCAACTCGATATAATGTTAAGCGTACATGCTCCTTATTATATCAATCTCAACGCACTGGGTGAAACTCTCTTTAAAAGCAAGGAAAGGATAATGAACTCGGCCAGGGTGGGACAGATATGCGGGGCGAAAAGCGTGGTTATCCATGCAGGTTTTTATCAGGGGGGTTCACGGCAGGCCGTATATGAGAAAATAAAAAATGAGCTTACCGATATCCGGGAGAAGTTAACAACTGAAGGTGTAGGTATAACGCTGCGTGTCGAAACGATGGGAAGGAAGTGGCAGTTCGGAAGCCTCGAAGATGTTCTTGATATTGCTGAAGTGGAAGATGTTTTACCATGTATTGATTTTTCGCACCTCCATGCCCTGACAGGAAAGTATAACTCACGGGAGGAATTTGCAAGCGTACTTGGAAAAGTGGAAGATAAGCTCGGTCGTTTCGGGCTTGATAATTTGCATGCGCACGTTTCAGGGATTGAATATTCAGATAAGGGGGAGAAAAGACACCTTATATTTGCGGAATCTGATTTCAATTACAGGGAACTGGCGCAGGCTTTATTAGATTTTGATGCAGGTGGGATGGTAATATGTGAAAGTCCCAATCTTGAGGGTGATGCGCTCGCAATGAAAAGGGAGTATGATGGTATTAAAAATAAGCATTGAATGAAGATATCAAATCAACAGGTCTTCAAGTCCGGCCTCCCTTACAATACCAAACGCTTCCCTGACCTCTTCCCGCGAAATGAGCCTGTTCATTTCAGGATGTTCATAAGCCCTGTAATTCGGACTGTACTGGAACATGAGGTTGAACCTCACTTTTGGGATATTTTCCTTCACCCACTGTACGATCGGCTTTGTGCAGCATTCAAGATGCCCGGGAAGAACAAGCTGCCTCAGGAGGATTTCACCGCTTTCGTAAGCCTTTATGAAATTTCCTGTCACGATATGCATGTAATCCGGCGCATTTGAATATTTCAGGGCGCATTCATCATTCCCGTACCTGAAATCTCCAAGATACATATCCACAACCCCTTCAAGAAGCCCTGCAAGCTCTTTCGAATAGTACATGTTGGAATTCCACACGACCGGTATATTGACCTTGAGCGAGTTCATGGTCTTGAGGATGATGTGTGTATGCGGGGTCGGCGTAACGAAATTCACATTCCTTGAGCCGTATGCGCGCCTGAGCGTGATAATTCTTGCAAGTTCCTGCGGAAGTATGGAAATACCGCTTTGTGGGGCGGTCGATATCTCCCAGTTCTGGCAGTAAACGCAGGAAAAATTGCACCCTGTAAAAAATATCGTATGCGAGGGCACAAGTTCCGGTTCTTCGCCGCGGTGCAGGAACTCGGCAGAATAACGCGAAACAGCATCTATCCTGCAATAACCTGTCTCTTTCTTCCTGCGGTTGGCACCGCAGCGCCTCCCGCAGAAATGGCAGTTTTCAAGGATTTTATCCGCAATTGCGATTTTCAGGTCAAGAAGAGAGGATTCACAGCGCTTGGGAAGGTCTTTCAGGGAATTTATCCCATCAAGTCTCCCCCGGAAAGACTTCATTGCATTGTTATGCATTTCCCAGAGTTCTGAAAGGGGAGCGTCCCTGCCAAAATCTACGCCAACGGATTGGGAAATCAAAAACTGCGAGGGCAGTTTATCCTTCATTACGTTAAAATATCGAAGGAGATAACGCGGTTCTCTGTAATCCTGGTTCATTAACTGCATATCTTTGCTTTTACCTTTATCAACGGCATCGCAAATTTCTTTTCCACTGCCACCCTGTGAATCGTATTATATGTGCAGAAAGGTATCAGCCTGCCATCCGGGGTTGCATAATGAACGCCGCATCGTTTTATTCTCTCAAGGTCCATGTTATACAGATCCATAAAGTGCATGGCTCCTATGAAAAGCGTATGGTGGTGGAATTCCCTTATGGCCTCTTCGGTGCCGCCGAGAACGTCAATGAAAAGTTTCTTCACATCCACAGACTTTGGGGCTTTTTCAAGATCAATGTATTTTGGAAGCGATGAGATAAGGCTGGAAATTCTTTTTATTTTATTAAGTGACTTGCCAAGCCATTTGTCGTCGCTCAATGCCAGTTCATCTATGTGTTCAAGAAGCCCTTCCACATCGATAAAACGTGTTATGGGTATAATTTTTCCGTTTTCGACATATATATATGTTCCTGTACCGCAGTGCGGATGAACCGTGAATTCAACATTCGGGAAGCCCTTTTCGGCAGTGATGAAGTGGGATATAGGGACTATAAATGGAACCGGATAGAAATCCTTAGCCGTGAGTTCCCCATGGGTCTGCTCTTCTATCAGCTTGAATAAATATGGGATCGTCATTCTCTTTTTAAGCCTCTCTTCCTTATTTATCCTTCCGGCAAATGATATCGGCTGGAAGTTAATACCTTTTACTATATCAACATTATTGGTCGCAAACCTTATGATATCCCCTACCTGGTGATCATTCACGCCTTTTGCAAGCGTCGGGACAAGAGTCACGCTCCTGATTCCGGCGGCCCTGCAATTTTCAATGGCCTTAAGTTTTATCGGGAGAGTGTTGCACCCCCTGAATATCCGATATGGTTCACCGGTTACGCCGTCAAATTGCAGGTAAACCGTACCCAGTCCTGCTTCAAGAAGTTCTTTGCACAATTCCGGGTTTTTTCCGAGTTTGATCCCGTTAGTTGCCATCTGGATCTGGGTGAATTTAAAGCTTTTAGCCATTTTGATTATCTCCGATATGTCCTCCCTCATTGTAGGTTCGCCCCCGGCGAACTGGATTGCAGGACATGGCACGGGTTTCTGAGTCCTTAGCATATGCATCATGGCGCTGATCTGTGAAAGGGACGGTTCATAAAGATAGCCTGAGGATGACGCATTTGCAAAGCATACCGGACAGCTCTGGTTACACCTGTTTGTCACATCGATGTTTGCAAGGATGGTTGTTGTTTTATGCGATGGACATAATCCGCACGAGCTGGGGCAATCTCCGTCAATCGACACATTCGGGTTCGTTACTCCTGTCCCGTCGTGCCAGTAATGTTCAAAACGCGTGAACTGATCTGCATTCGACCAGTAAATATCCTTAAAAGATCCATGTTTGCTGCAAGTTTTTTCAATCATCATTTTCCCATCCTCTTCCAGGATTGATGCATCAATTACAGCCAGGCATTCAGGACACAACGATTTCGTTGTTCTCATGAAAATAACCTCCGCTTCTTAATTGAAAAATGTATTGATTATATATGAAGTTTTTCTTGGCATTTAACACAATTTTAACCCCTATATTTATAAACCACATATTAACATAAAAGACTTCTGTTAAAAAATTATTATTTCTTTTAATTAAATTTGAAACGCGAAGGATTTTTAAGCTTATGGGGTATATGCATAGTATCAGTTTTAAAGAAGGTGAATAAACTTTGGTAATAGGAGTAACGCTGGTAAATGTAGTGCCCGGACAGGAAAAAGCAGCTTATAATGAGCTTCTTAAGATTAAAGGAATTAAGGATGTATATCATGTGTTCGGAGAGTTTGACTTTGTAGTTATTAGCAATGTTGAGGGATTGAGCGCTTTAAACAAACTGGTTGATACGATCAGGGAGAGCGAGAGCGTCACGGCGACGCAGACTATAGTGGGAGCGGAACTTTAAGAGGCCTGCCCGATGGTAATTGCCGAGGAGCTTGCCAAGAAGCAAAAAGCCATTAGCATCGCCGAATTCTTTGAGAAGAACAGGCAGATCCTGGGTTTTGATTCAAGCCCACGCTGTTTGTTGACTTCTGTAAAAGAAGCGGTTGATAATTCCCTGGATGCATGTGAAGAAGCAGGCATACTGCCTGATATATTTATCAAGCTTGAAAGCAAGTCGAAAGACAATGTTACTCTTATTGTTGAAGATAACGGGCCAGGCATTGTAAAGGAGCAGATCCCCCGGGTTTTTGCCAAATTGCTCTATGGTTCGCGTTTCCATTCAGTAAAGCAGAGCAGGGGCCAGCAGGGGATAGGCATCTCGGCAGCCGTATTATATTCACAGCTAACATCAGGCCGCCCCGCAAAAATCGTATCCAAGATAGATCGTAATGCTCCGGCGCATTATTTTGAGCTGCTGATAAACACGCAGACCAATGAGCCCGAGATTGTCTCAGATAAGATAATCGACTGGGACAGGCTGCGCGGTACGCGCATCGAACTTGAGATGGCTGCTTCATATATCAAAGGCAGGAAGCAGTCGGTCTATGAATATTTGAAAGATACCGCAATTGTCAATCCCCATGCAAGAATAACTCTTATCGAGCCAGATAACAACCAGATAATATTCGATAGGGCCACTGACAAAATGCCCGTAGAGCCAAAGGAGATACTTCCCCATCCGCACGGCATTGAACTCGGAACTCTTATGAAGATGCTGCGATATACCGAAAGCGATACACTTGACTCGTTTTTGCAAAGCTCGTTTTCCCGCATCGGCGCCCAGACAGCTAAAGATATCAGCAAGAAATCAGGCATCGACCCCGAAAAAGACCCGAAGACCGTCGCGCTTGATGAGGCAAAGAGGCTTCATGAGGCTTTCAGGAAGGCAAAGATACAGGCCCCGCCTACGGATTGCCTGTCTCCGATCACCGAGGAACTGATACGAAAAGGGCTTAAGAAAGAGCATACCATCGATTTCATTGAGACTACGACGCGCCCGGCTGCCGTACACAGCGGCCACCCTTTCCAGGTCGAGGCTGGCATAGCTTTCGGCGGGAACCTGGGGAGGGAAGAAAAGGTGGAAATACTGAGATTCGCAAACCGTGTTCCTCTTCTTTACCAGCAGGGAGCCTGTGCCATAGCGCACGCGGTTGAGAACATAAAATGGAAGAATTATTCACTCGACCAGCCAGGCGGTTCGTTCCCTGTTGGCCCGGCCATCATCCTTGTGCATGTCGCATCGACGCACATCCCTTTTACCTCGGAATCAAAAGAGGCGATAGCCGATGTCCCTGAGATAGTTGAAGAGATAGAACTTGCGCTGAAGGAGGTTGCGCGGCAGCTCAAGTTATATTTATCAAGACAGGATAACCTCCAGAGAAGGAGGGAAAAAGAGGAGATTATCCAGAAGATACTGCCGCGTATTGCAAAGAAAGTGGGCGAGATACTTGAGCGTCCGACGCCTGATATCACTCCGGTGGTGGCAAAGATAATGGGAAATGTTTTTATCCAGCGGTTTGTCCGACAGAACGGGCGAGGGTGGGATGTCGAGATAAGGCTAAAGAATCACGGCGAAGGCACTCATAGCTTCAATCTCCATGAGACCCTGGCATACCAGATTGAATCTGCAAGCCCGGAGCCCAAAAAAATCCCCCTTGGCAAGCAGACCGATCATTTATGGAAGATCAAGTTAAAACCCGGAGAACAGAAAGCGCTGATATACAGGTTGAATATCGAAAGCCTGGAGGCTTCAAAGCTGCCGCAGCTTGTTGTGGACGGGATCGATGAGGAACTTATCACGGGAGCGAAGGTGGTGAACGTATGACAGAGAAAAGTAACAAGGAAATACGGGATTCACAGTCAAAGACAACTCTTAAGAAGCTAATTCAGGACTTCTACGAACAGTTCGAGAGCGAAACCATTCCCCACATCGTTCTGCCCTCGCGCACCAAGAAAAACATCGAACTTAATGAGAACGGCGATGTATGGGTATATGGGGATAGCGAGAGCTTACGCAGCGCGAAAACCGTAAAAGGTGCGAACCAGCTCCTCAAGACTTCGCATGTGGTTGAACTTTTGATTAAAGGCCACCTTGACCAGAACAAGAGCTCGACCCTCAGAGAACTGTATTACATCAGCGAGAACTGGGATATCGCAAAGTTCCACGAGCAGGCCGAAAGTGACCGGCTGATAGAAGACCTTGAGATAATAACCGGCCTCCAGCGCGAGGATTTCCACGTCCGCCCGGAAGAGAACGGCGCCACTCTCTACGGCCCGATCAAGATCAAGGAGGTCACAAAGCGCGGCGAGCGCACGATACACTGCCAGGATGATGTGGGCGAGGCGGGATACCAGATACCGTACAACGTGGAAACGATAAAGTTCATAGAGCATGACGCAAAGTTCATTATCGCCATCGAGACAGGCGGTATGCAGGACAGGCTTATCGAGAACGGGTTCGATGAGAAGTTCAATGCCATACTCGTGCACCTCAAAGGCCAGCCCGCGCGCAGCACCCGGCGTATCATCAAACGAATGAACGAGGAACTCAAGCTCCCGGTCGTTGTGTTCACGGACGGCGACCCCTGGAGCTTCCGCATATACGCAAGCGTGGCCTATGGCGCAATCAAGAGTGCCCATCTTTCCGAGTTCATGGCGACGCCTGCGGCAAAGTTCATAGGCGTCCAGTCAACGGACATAGTGGAGTACGAGCTTTCAACCGACAAGCTCAACGACCAGGACATCAAAGCGCTTGAGAGTGAGCTTACTGACCCGAGGTTTGAGACTGATTACTGGAAAGACCAGATTAACCTGATGCTAAAGATCGGGAAGAAGGCTGAGCAGCAGGCTTTTGCGGGGAAGGGGCTGGATTATGTTACGGATGTGTATTTGCCTGAGAGGCTGGGGGAGATGGGAGTTGTTTAATGGACAAAAGTGTTGTTTATGATGAATTAAAGAGGAATCCTAAAAATGCGCGTTTTAACAGGTATGCGATAGAGATTTTCTATACTGAAGAAGATGAAGGTTATATTGCCATAGTGCCAGAACTGCCTGAATGTTCGGCTTTTGGGGAAAATGAGGAGGAGGCATTGAAAGAAATCAAGGTAGCTATTGACTTATGGCTGGAAACCGCTAAGAAAGATGGGAGAGAAATACCCAAGCTTACAGGAAAAGAACTTCTAAGGACAACACAAAAGGCAACACAGTTAATAAATACATTTATAAATTACCCTTACCTTTATTAAAATATGGCAGAAGAAGAGGAGTTACCGGAATATTTCAAAGATATCACAAAAATGCTGCCCAAAAAAAAGAAAATTGGCAGAAACTACCCATGCCCCTGCGGAAGTGGAAAAAAATATAAAATATGCTGTTTAGGTAAAGATTTTAAAGAAACAAATAAAAAATTTTTTGAGAATCATGATCAAAAACGAAACATAATACTTGACTTCGCCTGTTAACCTATAAAGGAAAGCCACATTTCAGAAGTTTTTGTGAAAAGACTTGCATGAAAATGTAACATTCCCTATAGGCAATAT
>VEPN01000054.1 GCA_012026835.1 Candidatus Methanoperedens sp.
CAATAATACGGTTCCGCAGGTGACTGTAACAGCACCAGACACGGTTATTCAGGATATTATTATGGCGAAGAGGCCTACTGGAACGATAACAGGAGTTATAACGAACTAAGAACTGCCTGAAAAATCAATCAATAGTATATTTCCAAATAAACCACATAGGAGACAAGGTTTTTTAAGCGTGTCCCTGTGGTTTTAACTTTTCGGATGAGTTCCTGAGCCGCCTTTACATTCTCCACCTGTCATCAACCGGAAAACATTCATTTATCCACATCAAAATATTATTTTCATATATAATCCTGTATTCCCTTGAAAGAACAGGTATTCCCTCAAAAAATTTAGAGTTGATAATCTCTATTTTAAGTATATCTCGCCTGGTTTCAAGCTTGTGCTCCCGCAGAATCGCCCCTATGGGTTTATCAGCTCGCATTATATCCTCTTTAACGGCATGGGGCATCCTTTTAAGAGGTGACAGGGACTTTGCCAGAACATACACAGTGTTATTCGCATTCAGTGTTACAAGACGCCAGTTGACCTCGTCCCCTCTATCGATATCCAGAAGTTTTGCAATATCATCAGTGGCTTTCATGATATGCTGCTCGATGGTAACAACTTTAATGGTCTTTCCTGTAAGTACCTCAAGTAACTGTGTCACCGAACCATCGGTCCCGGCGCAGATACGAAGGCATGCAGGAATATCAGGACTTTTAAGGACATCCTGCAAATTCAGTCTCCCTGCACTGCTTTTTTGGCTTTTGCAAGGCGTTCCTTGGCAGTATAACCCGTTGCTTCTTCAAGAAATGTCCTGTAGCGTTTATTGGTGTCAAGGATAATATCGTCCCCGGCTTCCTTGTTGGATTGGGTATCCACGCACAGTTTCTTTTTATCAACCCATGCAGTTAACTGCGTGAATGCACCGTAATTTAGTGTGCACTTGCCGTTTTCCTCTTTAATTTCAGCAGGAAAATTCTTCCCGAGAACCTCCCGGACCCGTAAAATATCCGGGGAAAAACCTCTTTTTAATGAATACTCCTGAATAATATCACCCGGTTACTAATGACTTGCATACCATTAATAGATTGCTAAAAAAATCCGTTTATCAAACAAATTCAGCATCACTATAAGCTTTTAATGCTTCTATATGCCCATCATACCCGTTGATCTCAGCAGTCTCAGCGCTGCCTTTAATTTCCCACACCGGAATGTGGATGAGTTCCATTTCAAGGTTAATATCTTCCTCTGCAGGTGCAAAAATCTTATTTTCGAATATTATGGTATCCCCTATCATTTCATTTAATCTTATTTCCTTTGCGTGTTCTCTGATAATAGCATCCATGGCTTTATCCAGAGCATCATTTCTCACAATTAGTGGCTGCTTGATCTCATAATTCTGTGTTGGAACAAATATATTATCCTGCACATCCTTTAATTTACTAAAAGAATTAGTGCCTGTAAGCGCATTGATAAAGCCTTCCCCATCCCCTGCCAGGTCAATTATTCTTGACTTGAACTTCTTCTGTGTGCTGAATGAATAGTTATAATGCCAGACAGGTATGAATTTCAATTTCTGGCTCCTTGAGCTTCCCACTTTCGCCTGGGCAATTGAAAGGGCATCTGCCTTTCCAATATTTATGGGAACCGAACGCAGTAAGATCCTGATAGTCCTTTCAAATTCATTTTTCTCAGATGCCACGGAAATCTTTTCCGGAACATGGGGCTGCAATGTTGAAAAGACCTCACTCTTTCCTGCCGCAGGCTCAGGAGATATTTGAATTTCTTCCAGTGCTCCTGAAAGTACGGCCCTTCCTACCCATGATTCAAGTTCACCCCTGTCCCAGACAGTAATCCCTTCGCTAAGAGCGAAAGACCGGGTTTTTTCATCAACCGAATCGAGGATCAATATACCTTTACCTCCGTACTTCCCCACGTTATTTGAAAAATGCCTGATACTGTTAAAATTGGCAGAGGCATCATATTCAACGAACAGGTGATCTGCATTTTTTTCAGCAAGGAAATCGGATATATCCGAATAGTTGACACTGTACCCGTAATATGTGAAAATCCTTTTTATAATCCCAATCACTGCTTGCTTATTCACGGACATAATACTTCTCACAAGACTAAAATACTTTATCTTTTGATAAAACCAAAGATATTTATCAGATTCGGTAACTATTTATCAAATTGTAATTATAATCTCTGGAATCAATATGAATGAAATTATGTTCATAATCTCAAAAATCGAAAGCATGATGTATGAAGTTACATTCGACCCTGTAAAAGGCAATGGAAAAATAATAACCAATCTATCCATAATCGATGAAGCGGATTTCAAGGAAGTTATTGGGTTTCTGAGGCAGGCGGCTCATAGTGGGCTGGCTGTAAGCCCTTATATTAAAATAATAAGGCCGGGTGAAAAGATAGGGGATGTCAGGATCGAAAAAGGTAAAATCGGCATTGCAACCTTATGCAGCATCACTATTGACGGAGTATTGCTCAAAGCCGGCGTACCTGTCAAACCTAAATTCGGCGGAGTGGTTGAAATACATGACGGCTTACCTTTAAGATTTACTGACATGCTGACCTATGATAGCACGACCATCGACCCGCTTGATGTATTGATGTCGCAGGAACTCACCTCGATAACAGAAATGGTGAATACAGGATCTGGAAAAATCCTTGCAAATCTGCGGGAAGCGCCGATGGCCGCGCGGGAAAGGATAGAACAGGTACTTGATTCGCTTATAAAAGCCGGATTTTCATGTATCCTGGAAGTTGGGGAACCAAATAGTGACATACTGGGAGTGCAGGTAGGCAGGGATAAACTTGGGATTGCAATCATCGGGGGAACGAACCCCATGGCCCTCGTCCAGGAGCATGGTATAGATATAAATACCCAGGAAATGTCATTGCTTATCGATATCAGTGAAATGTCCCATATAGATGAAATAAAGTGAATAATGACAAGAACACGGCTTCGCGATTTCATAATAACTTTTGATAAATGGATATTTGCGGTGGCTGATTACTGCCATGAAGAGGGTATCCGTTCAATCCTCAGGTACGTTCCCGACCCGCAGGGTTCAAGAGGAGTTCATGAAAAGTTCAGGAAGATGGATTTTGATGATGCCTTCAGTTTTATGGAATCAACCCGCCCTGAATGGGTCAGGGATGTACATATCGTGCCGTGGGATTCTGTAAAGGAGATACTTTCGCCTGAAAAAAAACTGCCCTTCATAGTAAAGGAGAACAAAAAAGTGAGAGAAATTGTCAATACCCTGCAAAAAGGAGTGGCGCCCGGAAAAATGGGAGTGACGGGATCACTGCTTGCAGGATTGCAGAATAGATCATCGGATATCGATTTCATTGTTTACGGAAAATCCTGGTTCAGGGCAAGGGATATCATTGCTAAGGCTAAAAAAGAAAAATCCCCCATCACAGAGATAAGCGATGAAATGTGGAAAGAAATTTATAACAAACGCAGACCTGAGCTATCATTTGAGGAATTTCTTATCCATGAATTAAGAAAGGGGAACAGAGGAATGGTGGATGGGACTTATTTTGACCTGTTGTATGTCAGGGATTGGGAGGACATAGCTCCCTGTATAAGGGGAGTTGACTCTGGTTTCAGGACTATTGAAGCCCGTGTTACCAATGCCGATTTTTCTTTCGACAGCCCGGCAATTTATAAGATAGACCACCCTGAAATAAGCTACGTGCTTTCATACACCCACACCTATGCAGGCCAGGCGCTCCCGGGCGAGGTCATTGAAGCGCGGGGGATGGTCGAGATAGTCGGGGATATGAAGCGCCTCATTGTCGGGACATCAAGAGAGCCAAAGGGAGAATGGATACGGTCGCTGACCCTTCTGCAAAACGCATCCTTATATCCTCATGCGCCATAGCACGTGGCATGGCAAGCCACCAGATGATGTTAAAAGAGGTTATAAAAAGAGCCGATATCCTTCTTGAGATATTGGACGCCAGGTTTCCCGATGAAACCCGGAACAGTGAGGTGGAGCGTGATATAGCGCGTTCAAGGAAACCGTTCATAATAGTTCTTAACAAATGCGATCTTGTCTCAAAAGAAACAATTGAGGCGACCAAAAAACGCCTCTCGCAAATCGCACCCACGGTTTTTGTGTCAAGCAAGGAAAGGTTCGGGACAACAATGTTAAGGCACAAGATCCTTGAAATCGCAGGCATAAAAGGGCGCGACATACTGGTCGGTTCGGTCGGCTATCCAAACACAGGTAAATCATCGGTGATAAATGGCGTGGCAGGAAAGCACAAAGCCAGCACGTCACCAATATCCGGCCACACAAAAGGTGTGCAACTTGTGAATGCAGGTTCGCGCATAATGTTCATCGATACGCCGGGAGTGATACCCTTTGGAGAGAACGACGAGTATATACAGGGCCTTCTGGCAGTGAAGGATGCAACACACCTGCACGACCCTGTTGGCGTGGCAATGAAGATAATAGAGAAAATGTGCGCCGGGAATAAAAATGCCCTTGAGTCATTCTATCATGTAACAATAGAGAAGGAGGATTCTTATGATACGCTTCTTCTCATAGGCAGGCAGAGTAACTTCCTGAGGAAAAAGGGTGAGGTGGATGAAACAAGGGCTGCTGTCAGGATAATCAACGACTGGCAAAAAGGGTTGCTTATGTTTCAGCCATCTTCTTAATTGATTTCCTTGACCCTTCCAACCCGGCCATCTTCTAATTCAACCTTTATCCCATGGGGATGGAATGAGGCATTAGTCAAAATTTTCTTTACAATGCCCCGGGTTATTTTCCCGCTCCTCTGATCCTGCTTTAAAACGATACCTACACTTATACCCACTTTAATATTTTCCCGGGCATTACCTTTGTTCATACTAAAATTTAAATTCATAATTATATAAACTTATGCATTATTGACGGTCACAATATTAATAAAGAGCAAATGACATCTATAAAATATGGACATTTTCATGAAATCAGCGATCCAGGAAGCCAGGAAAGGCCTGGCAGAAGGAGGGATTCCTATCGGGTCTGTACTTGTAAAGGAAGGCAGGATAATCGGGAGAGGGCATAACCAGAGAGTACAGAAAGGCAATCCTATAGCACATGCAGAAATCGATTGTCTTCAGGATGCAGGAAGGATTGGAAATTATAAGGATACTGTGCTTTATTCAACCTTAATGCCCTGTTATCTGTGTGCAGGTGCGGTTGTCCAGTTCGGGATAAAAAAAGTTGTAGTCGGTGAGTCCAGGAATTTCGGAGGCGCCCTGCAATTCATGAGGCAGCATGGCGTTGAAGTAATAGATCTTGATAACAATGAATGTTACGAGATGATGCTTGATTTTATCAGGAAGAACCCCGTGCTCTGGTATGAGGATATAGGGAAATGATTCCTCTTTAACATCCGTTTTGGGCAAACCATGATCCGCAAATGCAATCCCGGTGATTTCAACGCGATTTACCAGATCATCAATGATGCAGCCTGGGCTTATAAAAGAGTCATACCTGCTGATTGCTGGAAGGAACCCTATATGTCTCAAGAAGAGCTCCGGCATGAGATGCAGGCGGGTGTGATATTCTGGGGAAGCGATTCGCCCTGTATTAATTGGCACATGGGCAGATGCCGGATGGGCGGTTCGTTTCTATGAAAAACATGGTTTTCATCTTGTTTCACCTGGCGAGAAAGATCGATTATTAAGGAAATACTGGTCTATCCCTGAAAGGCAGATTGAAACCTCTGTAGTCCTGGCTGAGGATTGAGTAAACATAAATAAGAGCATTCATTCTGCGCTCCATCCTGCAGAACCCTTTTTAAACTTTCGATACTTTTTCTATCCTTTTTGCCCCTCGAAAAGTTCGGTTAAAAATTAACGTTCTTTCATTTGATGATCTTATAAATCAAACCGACCAGAACATAGAAGGCAAGAGCAAGGATAATCATTAAATACTTTGAATAATGATATAATTGTGAGAAACTATTATGCTTAGCGAAACCGTAATTTCAAAAGGATACCAGACCGTAGTACCTGCAAAAATAAGGAAAGCACACAAAATAATACCCGGAGATGTTCTCGAATGGATTGATACCGAAAAAGGAATAATTGTGCAGCCGAGAAAAAAAAGGACATTGAAGGATATAATCGGACTGGTAAAAGCAGACGGGGATGCCGTTGAGTCCAAAAAGCAAGCCCAGAAGGGACATAAATGATTTTCGCGGATTCTTCATATTTTATCGCCATTGCACGAGAAAAGGATAGATGGCACAAAGATGCTCTGAGGGTGTCTGAAAAAATCAGGGAATCCCTGCTGATCTCTGAGCTTATTATAAGCGAAAGCATAACGATGGTGGGTTCATTTGAAGGCGGGAAGGCAGGAAAAATCTTATACGAATACTTCACCGATAATTGTAAAATAGAATTCACAAACGAAGAAATAATAGAAAAGGCTGTGGGCACATTCTTGAAGTACGACGGTTCGATATCCCTGGCTGACGCCTCATCCGTTGAGATTATGAAAAAACATGGAATTAAAAAGATAATTTCATTTGATAGCGATTTTGATAAAGTAAATGAGATTGACAGGATCAAGTAGATAGTTGAAAGAAATGTCCGCCATAATATCGGCATGGGCAGAACGAAAGAAATATGAAGGAAGATAAAAGTTCAAAGGCAAAGTGCAGGAGTAGCGGGCTGCCCTGAAAACCTGCCGCGGGCGCGCCAGCCGTGTATGGATGGGCGCCTGTTTGTGTGCGCGAGGGTCGGCGGTCAGGGGGCGGAACACGGATGACACGGATTGGACGGATACGCACGGATTTCTTCTTCTTTTCTTGTTCCATTTATTCATTCCCAAACGTCTGCAATCTTCGCCTTTATCTTCCCTTCAAAAATCTCGATCAGTTTCTTATTCGCATCGACCAATTTCTGCTCCTCTTCGATTCGGGCAACGATTTCCTTCTGGAATCACAAAATATTTTTTGAGCATCATGGCAAGCTAAAAATTAAAATCAGAAAAGCCTTTTAAGCACTAAGGGGATAAAAGCCCTCATGTGCGGAATAGCAGGCGCGGCAGGGAAGGATTCAAAACCAGCTGTTAAAACGATGCTTGAGACCATCAGGCACAGGGGACCTGACGGCTGGGGAGCCTCGTTCCTTGGCGATATCACTCTTGGGAATGTCCTGCTCAAGATCACAGGAGACAGGAGCCAGCCAATTTGTAACAATAATGCCCTGACATACAATGGGGAGATATATAATTTCAGGGATATAGCCCGGAAGCTTCATATCACAACGGATTCCGACAGTGAAGCCCTGTTTGCCCTTATCGGAAAAGAGGGTGTGGAAAAAGCGGTAGCTGAACTGGATGGCGATTATGCATTTGCCTGCGCTGCCGACGGGGAACTCAGGCTTGCACGCGACCCGGCCGGGGTAAAACCGCTTTACTATGGCATCGCAGGTGGTTTGTTCGCTTTTGCTTCTGAAAAAAAAGCATTGTGCGCCGTTGGAATAAATACTATCCGGACCCTCACGCCGGGGCACATGCTCTTCTGTAGCGCGGGGAAATTCGAGGAAAAAAGAGTCTCAGGTTTCGCAACAGGTGAAAGAATAACAGATGAAGACATAGCATCAAAGGCGCTTTACGGGGCTCTGGAACAGGCCGTGAAAAAACGAAACCACAAGCCCTGCGCTATCGCGTTCTCAGGTGGTCTTGATAGCTCCCTGATTTGCGCGCTTTCACCCGGGGCAAAACTCTATTCTGTGGGCATGGCAGGCTCACATGATATCAGGCAAACAACAAAAGCTGCCCGCCTTCTCGGTCTTGAGGATAAACTACATCTTCATGAACTTACGGCAAATGAAGTAGAGTCCGCCATACCTGCTGTGATAAAAGCGATTGAATCATCAGACCCGCAAAAAGTAAGCATCGCCATGCCGCTTTATTTTGCATCAAAAGACGCTGGCAGGGATGGTATCCGCGTCATGCTTTCGGGCCAGGGCGCTGACGAACTCTTCGCAGGCTACAAGCGGTATGAATCCCAGGAACACAATGAGCTTGAACTTTCGCTCAGGAAAGACCTTGACAATATTGCAGCGAATAACCTTGAGCGGGACGACGCCGTGACAATGACAAACGCAGTTGAACTGCGGGTTCCGTACCTTGACAGGCAGCTCGTGGAACTTGCTTTGAGAATTGCACCTGAACTCAAGATACATAATGGGATACGAAAATATATCCTGCGCATGGCAGCAAAGGAAATCCTTCCTGATGAACTTGTTTTCAAGGAAAAGAAAGCGGCACAGTATAGCAGCGGGGTTCATTCGCAGCTTGAGAAGCTTGCAAGGAAGAACGGGTACAGCGGGGAACGATTTCTGGGAAAGTACCTTGACGATTTCTTTTGTTAGGAACCAGGCTGGGCAGCCGTCTCAAACACCATCGTCTCTAATCGGACAATCAGGGCAATCCCGCTTACACTCTCTTTCTGCCTCTTTTTTATTCTCCTTGCTTATCTCTTGACCCATTCTGTACAGGTATTATATTTACCTGGCAATAAGTTTAATGTCAGGAGAACATTGTAAAAATAAAATATTGGTCATTCATGCATTTTCAGGACACCTGCAAAGTTCACGACCTTCGGGTTTCCTGTTTTCTTTTATTCCTTTTAGTACAGGCGAGTTGGCCCAGATATCTTTCAGGCTGTCTTTTGTAACGTTACCAAGCGGAACAGGTAAAAGCATGCACGGGTACACTGTGCCATCATTGAGAATGCAGCACACCTTATCGCCTGCCTCGCAGCATCTGCTTTCTTTGTGAAGCTTTGTCCCTATTATGCGAAGGTTGATATTACTTCGAATATTCTTAAGTTCCCCGTTAAGCGAAGGCGGCAGAATCTCGGGGCAGCGCCTGCCTGTGCTGACATATAAAAAAAGCTGAAGTGTTACAGCGTTGAGGGATTCAGCAAGTTTTACTATTTCATGAAGTTCATGCTGGTTATGGCTGTTAAGGCAGGTATTTATTTGAAGCGGTATGCCTGCCTCGCGGACCAGCTCTGCTCCCCTGACTGCTTTTCCAAAACACCCTTCTACCCCCCTTATCCATTCATGCGTCCCTGCCGTTGCCCCGTCAATACTCACTGCGCAGCGATGTAATCCCGAATCCACGAGGTTTTTTACGACATCAGAAGTGATAAGAGTCCCGTTCGTCCCGAGCACTGTTGTAAGCCCTGTGGTGTTCGCCAGGTTTATCAGTTCATAGATATCATCGCGCATCAGGGGCTCGCCCCCGTCAAAGACAATTATGCGGGAGCCCGCATCTGCTACCTGCCTGATAACTTCCCGCGCCCGCCGGGCCGTGAGTTCATGCTCGTCCTCCCCTCCCGCGCTGCTGTAGCAGTGTTTACACTTTAGATTACAGCGCCTGGTAAGAGAATATGTTACAATAAAAGGACTTTTCATTTTGTCAAATTATATATACTCATACACATATTTCTATCTGATGCCTGGTGAAATTTTACTCTATGGTGGATCTGGAGCTTTTACCATTGCATTTATACTATTTTTTCTCATCTCCTCACAAGGGAGAGATGACTTAAAACCACTTTATACTGCGTCCCTGAGAGCAGGTTTTATTTTCCTGACACTGGCTTTTTTGCTGCTTGTGTATCTTTTCCTCTCAGATGATTTTTCAGTGTATTACGTATGGCTTTACAGCAGCCGGGATATGCCGGTATTTTACAAAATAGCCGCAGTATGGGCAGGGCAGCAGGGCACGTTCCTGTTATGGACCTGGATCAGCAGCCTGTCGCTTCTCTGGCTTCAAGCAAGAAAAGAGCGAATTGTGTTAATGGTTTTTCCCGTAGTCATTTTTTTATTCTTCTTAACCATACTTTCGGAGCCTTTTAAACTGATGGGGCAGTTCCAGCATGTTTCGGGAACTGCCGTTAACGACGGCGCGGGTCTTGACCCCGAACTCCTGAGCCCGTGGATGGCACTGCATCCCCCCATTACGTTCATAGCATATGCAGCCATGACCGTGCCTTTTGCTGCGGCTGTATATTTTCTTCTCGGTAAGGAAGACCGGCTGCCTCTTACCAGGAAATGGGCGCAGCTTTCATGGCTTTTTTTCTCTCTCGGGGTAGGTCTCATAGGCGGGATCTGGACATACGAGGCGGGCTGGGGCATCTGGACATGGGATGCATCCGAGGCCGGGTCTTTAATACCCTGGCTATTACTGACAGCCGGCCTCCACCAGAAAAGAAAAGACCTGCAAGCAGCGCTTTTCATCATTACATTCATCTCCATCCTGTTTGCAGCTTTTATCATAAGGTCAGGCCTCTGGGGCTCTGTGCATGCCTTCACTGAAACCAGTGTCAATTATGCACTTGAAGCAGGTATCATACTGA
This sequence comes from Candidatus Methanoperedens sp., assembly GCA_012026835.1. GTDB lineage: Archaea > Halobacteriota > Methanosarcinia > Methanosarcinales > Methanoperedenaceae > Methanoperedens. The sequence continues at coordinate 10,402 of VEPN01000054.1, forward strand.
CAACTGTTGTATTTATCTGGCTCATTTACCGGAACAGGAACAGGTTCGATCTCAAACTGTCAATCGATACACTGGCGCTTGGCGTGATGGTTTTAATAGCATTCATTGTGTTTTCAGGGCTTTTTATCCCTGTATGGATGAAAATTTCAGGAAATGAAGCTTCAGTCGGCGCTGAATTCTATAATCTGACCAGTTATCCCTTTGTTCTCCTGCTGCTCATACTGCTTGGAGTGTGCATGTTCGGAAAAAGAGCTATCCGGCCGGGGATAGTGGTGGGCATCTTAAGTATTATACTGGCATTCATCAGGCCATCTGACGCTTACTCGCTTTTGAATCCTGCATCGATATTTTACCAGCAATCATCCGCCCTCACGAAAGCATATGCTTCGCTCTCTCTTTTATCAATGATACCTCCAGTAGTATTTGCATTTTCTGCGGTTATATGGAGAATGAGAAGAATTTCAGGCATATCCCTGGTCCACCTGGGCGCAATACTGGTTTTTTCAAGTGGCATTGTTGCAACTTCTTTTGCCAGCGAATACTCTCTTGTCTTTGCGGTCGAGGATATAGGGAAAACAAAATCTCTTGGAGATTATGACATAAAGCTCTCAAAGTTCCATGTAGAGCAGAACCCGCGGGGTAACTGGGTACAGCGTGCCACTGTGGAGGTATATGCAGAAGGCCGGAGTACCGGTTCTACCACGGTGAGTTATATCCGTGATAAAACAGGAAATTATGCACCTGCCGGTATAATAAGAGAAATTAACAGGGATATTTTTTTGACATTTCCGGGACTTGAGCCATTACCTGACACGCCCCCGGTTATCCCTTTACACGCCAGGGTATTCCCTTTACTCAATATATTCTGGCTTGGAGATATCCTGCTGTCGATTGGGATTATTCTTGTAATTATCAGGGACAAGTAACCAATCCCGCACTATGTGCGGGGCATTCCATCATCAGGTTTGATATCATGCACAGCACAACTCAAACGGGCTTCATCTGGACACGGTCTGAACAGACCGACCACGGTTACGGGTGGTCTTCTCCGGGAAATCTGGAAAGAATCGGGTTTGGTAAGACCTTGATTGACATTCCGCCCCAGGAGAGATTTGATAGCAACGGCAAGAGAACTTTTCCTGTCGCTGTTTACGGTTATACCGCACGTCTTGCAGGTATAAAGAGCATAGTTGCTCCTATCATGTCCCGGGTTCACAGAACCGCAGTAAGGACACCATTTACCGAAAGGTATTCTATTAATTTTCGTTCTGGCTTTCCTGTTAATCTTCTTTTCCCCGCTGCTCTTATCGACTTTCTTTCTGGCTCGAAGGTTAAGGTTTTCAATCGCAACGGAAGCTTCGTACTCTTGAGCAAGTTCTATGATTTCTTTAGCTACCTGCCCGCTTCTTGTCTTGACAAAATTAGACTGGTCATGTTTCAGCTTCCTGAGATGTTTCCTGGCCTTATCTTTGTCAGAACCTTTTTTAGTAAGATGCTGAAAGCTATAGTAATTAGCCCCAAAATTTAGCTTGAGTATGCATTATCAGTAGCATATAGTGAACTCACCGCAAAGAACGCAAAGTTCGCAAAGATTTTTGCCGCTATGCTTTGCGTTCTTTGCGAACTTTGCGGTGTTTAATCCCATTAATGTGTGGAATACTTCAGAAGACCGCCGAATATATGACTTCCCGTAATGACTATAATTCACGGTTAGTTACTATAGCTCTCCTTTCAAGATACCAGTTCTGTCTTTTAGCCACATCCTGACCGAGATAAAGCTGCTTCACGGCTTTACGTTCCTGTGTATCAGTACTTGCTTCTTCAACAATATCGGACGGCAGGAAGGAGGATTCACGAATGGTTGAATATGTTAAATGGTGTAATTCAAGAGATGACCTTGCACACGGAAGTTTATCAAGAGTAGTATTGAGAACGTGGAGATATTCAGAAAAGAGATTATCAATAATATCCTGTTTCTTTGATGTCAATTTAAGAGTGTTAAGGATTATGCATTTTCTCAAGGTCTTACCAGCCGTACTTAAGGCCGATATAACACATATGCTTGACCCAAGCGGTGTGAAAGTATTATTATTGGAAGGCGGGGTACGCTTCCTCCCCGCAATGAATCGCAGGATCTGCGCTACCCCTGCGCCCCGGAGAATACAATGAAAAAGACAGCATCCGGCTTACCTCCTGAGTGTGGTATTTCCCATCCAGAGATATGCCAGGAAACCACCAATCAAAACAAGCAAAAAACCTGCAATGACAATATTATCTGCTTTTTTCTCCTTGCTCACATTCATAATGAAAATATCCGGGTTCCCGTACCTGCTGGACCAGAAGGCTATGGTCTTATTATCACTGCTCCACGCATTGCACATAGAGATACCTTCACCTGACCGGGTCAGTTGCATGAGGTTGCTGCCGTCTGCATCCATTATCCATATCTCCATCCTGCCGCTACTCTCTGAATCAAAAGTAATGCGCCTGCCGTCCGGACTGAAAGATGCCCCCCAGTCCCCGGCAGGCCCTTCAGTCACCTGCGTAAGGTTGGTGCCATCGGAATCTATCATCCATATATCGCCGCTTCCTGACCTGTTTGAGCGGAAAAGTATCCTCCTGCTGTCAGGCGCCCATGAAGGGATCATGTCTTCAGAAGGGGAAGTCGTGACCTGGCGCTGGTTTCTACCGTCTGCATCCATGACCCAGATATCTGAATTCCCCGACCTGTTAGAAGTGAATACTATCTTTTTACCATCAGGGCTGAAAGATGAATAAAAATCGTATGAAGAATATGTGGTTAATTGTGTCAGGTTCGTGCCGTCAGCATCGATAGTCCAGATGTCCATACTGCCGCCGCGATTTGATGTGAATGTTATTTTCCTGCCGTTCCATCCTTTAGGCAGGGCATCTTCAGATAAGTCTCTGGTGAGCTGTATCCTTTCCCCTGAAGAGAGGTTGGTTATCCAGATATCCGCGTTCCCGGTCTCGCCTGATTCATAAGCTATCATGCTCCCGTCAGGGCTGAAGCTCGGCGCCCTTTTAAAACCTTCGGTCGATGTGATTCTGATAGCCCCGTCGGGAGAAGCTGCCGCGCTCATGGCCGTGAAAAAAAATAAAAAAATCAACGCAGTACCGACAATCCTGAAATAGTTACCCTTATTTTCTGCCATCGTTCAACAATATTTATATCTTATTAATTAGTATAAATATTTGTGCAAATAGAGGATTTGTCCCGGCGGCTGAGAGAAATAAAAAGTCACCATTTCCTTTTAATAGCTATTCTCGTTTTATCGCTGTTCCTCCAATCAGCCAGGCTGGACTGGGGGCTTGTCACGAACAACATGGAAATTAACGGTCTCCCGGCTTTCCACATCGCCGAGTGGTATGTCGTAAGCATCCCGTACACAATGATGCAAAGAGGGGACCTGAACGCACATCATTTCATTGAGCCCAGCATGTTCTATAATTCCATGTTTGTTGTTTTTACCATTATCTCAAAAATAACTGAGGTTCAATCATTCACACAGTATATCTGGATAGCGCGAGTCATGGCAATTATATTTACACTCGGTGTCGTGTTTCTGGTGTACCTCACAGGGAAGGAGGCGGCAGGTGTCACCGTGGGTCTTTACGCCGCTCTCCTCATGGCTTTGAACCCATATTATCTCTGGTTTTCTTCCATTGCCAAGGAAGACCCGATGATGGTTTTCATGATAACCCTCTCAATGTACTTTTTTGCAAGATATTTATCTTCCAGAAACACGAATTATTTCCTCCTGGCCATGGCAGCCGCAGGCTTTGCCGCTTCCACGAAGTATCCGGGTGGATTGATGCTGCCTTTCCTGATATTCCTTTATTTTATATATGACCGGGCAGCTTCCGTACTTGAAAGATTAAAAACCGTCGCCAGGTCGATGGCAGTCTATGTCCTTGCCTTTATTGCAGGGACACCTTTCTCAGTCATTACAATGGATGAATTCCTGAAGGGTGCAGCCGGTGAGTTTGAGCATTACACAACGTATCATCCGGGTTTCTTGCATTTCACATGGTTCGTGCATGTGGAAACGATTACAGGTCTCTGGGATGCGGCCAACATATGGGGTAAAAACGGGTACGGGCTTACCCTTTTACTGCTTCTGGCAGGGAGCCTGGTGATAGTATCAGGAGTAAGGCGCATGGATGCCCGCAAGCGCTATACCTGGCTCATGCTTCTTGGCTGGATATTACTGGCATTGTTTGTCTTTGGCTTCCTGATTATGGTCAAAATGGGTAACCAGATGATGATAATGACACCAGCCGCAATGGTCATTGCAGGATTCGGGCTTGAGCGAATGCTCGCAAAGCTTCGGTCGGTTCATATCCGAAGAGTTGCCGGGATTATCATTATAGGTCTCATATTCACATACGCCCTTTCAGGAATCGTAAGCAGCAGGAATGACAATCGTTACTATGCTGCCGAATGGCTTACCGAAAACGTCGATCCAGACGAAAGAATCGCAACAACACTGTTTGTATATCTTCCAGATAACTTCAAAAATATATCCCTTCTCCCTCCGGATATTGTTTATGTGGAAGAATCAGATTTCGATTACATAATCCTCTCAAGCTGGGAATACCAGAGATATATTGAATCGCCCGATGTTTATCCTGAAGATGCCGATTTTTATAATTCAGTCCTGTCAGGGAATACTTTATACAAACCTGTGGCCGCTTTTGAGCGCACTGAAACTTCACGGCAGCGCACGCTCAACTTTGGATTGCGCGCCCTGACCGCGGAAAAATACGGGGGGGAAGTGGATATACATATATTCAGGAGGTCGAAGAGTTGAATAAATGGGTCGTTATACTGGCGTTATTTTTTGCAATATTATTGTTATATCTTTTCTTGGGAGATCGCCAGGTCACATCAGGCAATGCGGAAGAGAGTTATCCTTCCTTCAGTCCAGATGGGAAAAACATTGTTTTTGTGTCCAATAAATCCGGAAGCCATGATATCTGGATTATGGGGAGGGATGGAAAGAACCAGATACGGCTTATTGAATGGGATTCTGAAGAAACGTATCCTGCCTGGAGCCCGGACGGGAAAAATATAGCTTTTACTTCAGATAAAAGCGGGAATATGAGTATATGGATTTTAAATCTCAGCAATATGGAATACAGACAGCTAACATCAGGTTCTGCAAGCTGGTACCCTTCCTTTAGCTACAATGGCAGGCTGGTTGCTTATTCCTCGTTCGAACCTGCGTCCAGAGGTTCGGCCATATGGATAATAGATATCACAAAGGGTCAGCAAATCCAGCTGACACAGGGTCGGTCGCTGGACAGGGGGCCAGCCTTCAGCAGTGACGGGAACAGGGTAGCATTCCACTCAGGAAATGATAAAGATGAACTCTGGGTAATAAATACGGACGGCAGTAACCTAACACAGTTGATGTTTTCAGACTCAAACGTCTGGGGCGCGGCATGGTCGCCGGATGGAAAAAGCATTGCTTTCACCTCAGAGGTTAATGGCAGGAGCGATATCTGGGTGATGGAACTTTCCTCAGGTAAAAAAAGGCAGGTAACTTCAGGGGGAAACGATATGAGACCATCATGGAGCCCGGATGGCAGACAGATAGTTTTCCACAGGAGCGGAGATATCTGGATTGCAGGTGTCTGATAGTTGCTAACATTTTTACCAACTGACTACTTCCAGTTGTGAAGTCTACTTTTAATTGAAGATTAGTTCTTCAGGAGAAAACATGACCTCAGAATCACCCTCCATGAACCCTGCTGAAATGGGCTATATGACATTGATAACAGGATTGCTGGATGCAATGGAAGAACTCAATGGTGTTGATATCACAGAAGAAATGATGTGCACTAATGGAAAAAGGCAGGGAGAGAACATAGGGAGAAAAATCGGGGCAAATAAAGACCCGCAAACTGCGGTTAAAGAGTTTATCGAATATATCAAACCATACTATGATATTGAGCTTAAAAAGCAAAGCGTCACGGAATCTGTACATAGAGCAGATATTCAATTCAAAGATTGCATGATAAAGAAATTGTGCAAAAATTGCGGAATACATGCAAAGAAACCCCTGTGCCTGAGTATCCACAGTTTGTTTGAAGGAGCACTATCGGCGATGACGGGTATGAATGTTGAAGTAAACATGCCCGGGTCAGGCTACGCAAATTCTTCATGTGAAGTAACAGTAGAATTCAGGCCAAAGAACGATAAATTCCAGTTCCTGGAATCGGCAATTTCGATTGTCAGGACATCATTGAAAAATTCTATTGTTATAAAATAGGACGTGTGATTTAGAGTCTTTGTGGTTCCAACCTTTTGGATAGGGTGGTTACCAATTCATAGGTTCATCATTTAAACTTAACTATTTTTTATGCTTGCAGTATGCCCGTGTAACGGTTACAATATATGAAAATAAGTCAACAGCTTTAGTATTCATTCCCCCATTCTTATTTTAGCAAAAAAACAAACGGGGGAATGAACATTGGAGTTTGATGTAGAAAAAGCGGGAGACCTGGTTTGACGGCGGTTATAATGGGAATAAAAATATTGCATTAGCCCATGTCGGATTTGGCTTGATATGTCATTATGATATAGACATAGATTGGCGAAGAAACGTTATGTACGAGCATATATTTGGTGGAAAAACCTATACCTACACACCGGAACAAGAGATAAATTACCTGTATCGAAAGTACTGGGAAGAGCCTGATTACAAGAAAGATGCTTCACTGGAAGATATGATGCAATATCTTGTAAAGAAGGGAATTCACGAGCCTGTTGCTATGTATTTTAGGAATCCCTACGTCCAGAAATACGAAGAATGCCCGGATGCGGTGCTTGATGTGTACCATCATAGAAAATCTTTCTTCAGTAGCCTATTTGACATAAGGGGGTGAAAAAAAGTTACCAATGGTTTTATAGGGGTCGTGGTAATCACCAGGATATCAACAATAAATATAAATTACAATGCTGCCTATTAGATATGATGCTGAAGCATATCATCTCAATGAGGGATTTTTCACGGGATGATATTGATATTATCCTGGCAAAAGCAAAAGAATTTGAACCAATCGCAAGAGGCAGGAAGTCCGGCCTGCTATCTGGCAAGATCCTTTCAACCCTTTTTTACGAACCAAGCACAAGGACAAGGTTGTCCTTCGAGACCGCTATGAAACGGCTTGGCGGGGAAGTTATTGACCTTGGATCCATTGAATCAAGCTCCGTAGCCAAGGGCGAGACGCTTGCAGATACTATAAGGGTTATCGGGAACTATGCAGATGCAATCGTTTTGCGACACCCACGGGAAGGGGCTGCCCGCATGGCTGCCGAGTATTCAAAAGTCCCGATAATCAATGCAGGGGACGGGGCAGGGCATCATCCCACGCAAACGCTGCTTGACCTTTATACCATAATGCGCGAAAGCAGTCTCTCAGGCCTCAAGATTGCTCTTGTTGGCGATCTTAAGTACGGAAGGACCGTGCATTCGCTTGCTTATGCTTTATCTCTCTATCACGCAGACATGACCCTTATCTCGCCCAGGCAATTGCAGATGCCTGATGTAATAAAAAAAGACCTGAAAAAACAGGGTGCAGTCATAAGCGAGACCACAAACCTTGAAGAGGTCATCGGGGATATAGATGTTTTATATATAACGCGTATCCAGAAGGAACGCTTCCCCGACCCGGCAGAATATCAGAAAGTTGCGGGAAGCTACAGGATAACTGAAGAACTCCTGAAATCCGCCCGTGACAGGCTTATAATCATGCACCCGCTTCCCAGGGTGGATGAGATAGACCCTGCCGTTGACAGGACAAAATATGCAAGGTACTTTGAACAATCGTTCTACGGGGTTCCTGTCAGGATGGCGCTCCTTGTAATGGCAATGGAGGCAGGATGATAGAGAAAGAGATGCGGGTGCGCCCCATAAAGCACGGGACAGTTATTGATCACATCACAGCAGGACAGGCTCTCAATGTACTGCGGATACTGGGCATATCAGGGACTACAAGGGCTGTGGTCAGCGTTGCCATGAACGTGCCCAGCGGTGTCCTTGGGTCAAAAGATATAGTTAAGGTAGAGGACAGGGAGCTTAAAGAAGAAGAAGTGGACAGGATTTCACTGATTGCGCCGGATGCCACTATCAATATCATAAGGGACTTTGAAGTGATAGAAAAATTCCGTGTTGATCTTCCAGAACACATTGAAGGCGTGGTGAAATGTTCAAACCCGAATTGTATATCCAATACAGGAGAGCCTGTTATTTCAAGGTTTGCGGTCAACAGGAAGCCTGTTGAGCTGCGGTGTATTTACTGCGACCATGTGATATCCGAAGGGATTGCAGAGCATTTGATTTAATGTATTCTTTCTTTTGTTGTGGTTAAAGACCGTCGTATTTGGAATAAAAGTAGAAAAGTATATTCGCAAGAAAAAAACACTTACCGAGGTAATAGATACAATAACCCGGATTGCTTTACGTCATGAAGATGAACTTATGGAAGCAAAAAAATTGCCCCCCATCAAGAGAGATCCTGCAATGAAGCCGCCCATCGACTGGGGAGTTAAAACCGATGCAAGCAAAGCAGACGAATATATTTACACAGAGGAATAAATGTCCGTATTTATTGATACGGGGGCATTTTTAGCATACAGAAATAAAAAGGACAGGTATCACGATATTGCAAACAAATTATTCAAAGATGCGCTCAAAGGAAAATACGGGCAGATGTATACATCCGATTATATCTATGACGAGGCCCTTACTCTTGCACTTTTAAGGACAAATAATATAGAAGTAGCGGCTGATATCTCAGGCGTTATTCTGCCTCCAAGGATCAAAATGATTTTTGTTGACACGGGGCTTCTGGAAAAATCCACAAAAACATTTAAACAGTATTCTGGAAGGAACTTGAGTTTTACTGATGCCGTTTCTATTGAAATTATGAACGAGTTCGAAATAGAGAAATACCTTGGTTTTGATGCTCATTTTAATGGAATTGTCGAACAGATTCCACAGGAATTAAAAGGCTAAACAGGGAAAGCAGGTATTATTGCCAGAATTCACTGAATCTGGATAAAAATTTATACCCAGTAAATTACTGAGTTTATGATAATCTTTAAACATTAAAAGAATAAGGTAGGAACATGCTTTATGCAATCGAGACTGAAGGAATAACAAAAAAATTTGATGAAATCACTGCTGTAAATAATGTCAGCATCTCGGTAAAACCAGGGGAATTATTCGGGCTTCTCGGCCCGAATGGGGCAGGAAAGACAACCCTGATAAACATGTTGTCCACTATGATCGAACCTACGGGAGGGAGCGCGAAGGTGTGGGATTTTGACGTAAAAAAGGACGCCCCCCATGTCAGGCAGAACATCGGGATGGTGTTCCAGGATACAACTCTTGATGACCGCCTCACGGGCAGGGAGAATCTTGACCTTCATGGAAGGCTTTACGATATGGATAGCAAACACAGGAAAAAAAGGATAGAGGAGGTTCTTTCCCTTGTTGAACTTACAGACAGGGCAAACGCCATAGTAAAAACTTATTCAGGAGGTATGACGAGGCGCCTTGAGATCGCGCGCGGACTCATGCATCATCCGCATGTGCTATTCCTCGACGAACCCACACTCGGCCTTGACCCCCAGACGAGGAACCATATCTGGGAATACATAAAGGTCCTGAACAAGGAGGAAGGAGTAACTATTGTGCTCACGACCCATTACATGGAAGAGGCCGATCATCTCTGCCACAGGATAGCGATAATAGACCACGGCGAGATCGTTGCGCTTGATACTCCCGAAGCCCTGAAGAACATGCTTGGGGGCGATGTGATAACTCTTGAACTTGAAAACCCGGATAATATCTCCAGGTTATGCGAAATCTATAAAGAAAATGGCTGCGCAAGCATAGTTTCCCGGAAAAATAACGATGTGTTCATTACAGTCAGGGATGGGGAGCGCCAGATTCCCCATGTGCTGGAACTTGCATCAGACGCAGGTATCCCGATCAGGTCTGTGAGCCTGCATAAACCCACTCTTGATGATGTATTCCTGCATTTCACGGGCAGGGCGATAAGGGATAAGGAAGCTGGCGAAACCGAGCGTGTCGGGTATATCCTTCGCGCAAGGAGGAAATAATGGTAAGAAAAGCGGCCAATACGGTATATACCATGTGGCTCCGTGAAATGCTGCGCTTCTGGCGCTCAAAATCGAGAATAGTAGGTTCACTTGCAACCCCATTTTTCTTCCTGGTTTTCCTGGGCCCGGGTTTCAGTTCATCGTATCGTCTCCCCACAGGACAACCTCTTGATAACAGTTTTTTAGCACCCGGCCTTATCGGGATGGCAATACTATTCTCATCACTCATGGGAGGCGTATCTATAATATGGGACAAGGAATTCGGTTTCCTTAAAGAAATTTTGATAGCACCTGTGAGCCGTTTCTATGTGGCCTTGGGGAAAGCAGTCGGCGGGGTTACAACGTCCATCATCCAGGGGATACTGATTCTGATTATTGCCTGGTTGATAGGGATTAAGTATCATTCACTCCCCGGCGTAGTTGCAAGCATGGGGATCATGTTCATACTTGGAATAGGGTTTATTGGCCTTGGGATAGCGCTTGCATCAAAGATCGAAAGCCACGAGGGCTTCCAGATGGTCATGAGTTTCCTCACCATGCCTCTTGTTCTCCTGAGCGGGGCCTTTTTCCCGATCACGAACCTTCCCGGATGGCTGAAGCTTCTTGTATATGCAAATCCTCTGACATATGGTGTTGAAGCGATACGATGGTGCCTTCTTGGAAATTCAACCATACCAATCATTACCAGCCTGGCAGGAATAACATTATTTGCTTTTTTTATGATGCTGCTGGGAGGAAAGTTGTTCGACAGCATGGAGATATGACATGATCGTATTATCAGGGGGCACAGGCACACCAAAGCTGCTTGCTGGCCTCAGGCGGCTCATGCCAGATGAAGAGATCACAGTAATTGTGAATACCGCCGAGGATATAATGGTATCCGGTAACCTGGTATCCCCTGATGTCGATACTATTCTGTATCTTTTTTCAGGACAACTGGATGATACAAGGTGGTGGGGTGTCAGGAACGATACCTTCCATACTCACCTGGCATTAAAAAAAACGGGTCTTGGCGAGCGCCTCATGATAGGAGACATCGACCGCGCCACGCATATCCTGCGCTCGGAAATGATGAGAAGCGGGGCAGGCCTGACAGAGGTCACCCTCAGGCTTTCATCAATGCTTGGGGTAAAAGCCAGGGTTCTTCCAATGTGCGATGAAAAAGTTGATACAATGATAAACACACCGCAGGGGATTATGCATTTCCAGGATTTCTGGGTAGGGAGGCGGGGTGAACCCGATGTGGTGGATGTTATTATTAACGGAATAGAAAAGGCAAAACCTACAAAAGAGGTGTTAGAAGCTATAAAATCTGAGGAAAATGTTCTCATAGGGCCGAGCAACCCGATAACAAGCATTGGCCCAATATTAGCACTAAGAGAAATGCGAAAAATCCTGGCCGGAAAAAAAGTGATCGCCATAAGCCCGATAATAGGCAGCTCCCCCGTCAGCGGGCCAGCCGGGAAATTGATGGAGGCATGCGGGTTTCCCGTTTCGTCAAAGGGTGTGGCGCAATGCTACGGGGATATACTGGATATTATGGTGATCGACCGGACGGATACTGCGGATGAAAAGGTATTTCCTGTGAAAACAGTTCGATATGATACCATGATGACCTCGATTAAAAAGAGCGAAGCACTTTCAGGATATATACTTGACCTCATGAAGGATTTTTAATTGGTAGTCCTTAGGGGGCATTCATAAATAACTTGACCACCTATAGAAGAGCACTTTGTGGTTTTATTGTGTAATTCCACTCGCCGTGAAATTCATTTCGCATAATATTGAGTTTTTCGATTTCTTCGTCTGTAACTTT
>VEPN01000055.1 GCA_012026835.1 Candidatus Methanoperedens sp.
TTGAATTCACGTGTATATCTTTTTCTTGTTGTTTTACCCATGGTTTCCCTCTCTGTGAACACACCTTAACTATGTGTCTACTTTGAGGGGTGCACTCCATTTTTCTTACGCAGTGGTGAAGTGATGCGCTTTATTAACTCTGTGAAACTTTCACCTTCTTTTTTAAGCTCGGCAAGTGCTTCATATGCTTCCTCTGAAATTGTAAGTGTCTTGTGTGCCATAAACTTAAGTGTATTCTTACGTTAGTTATAGTTTATTTCAGTTTCTAATCGATGAGGAAAAGGTAAGATTTACGATACCTATCCCTCGGTGTTATTGTTCTTATTACCATCTATTATAAAAGTATTGTACCTTAAAGCACGAACAGGTTGAACAACAAATAACCTATCGTCACCATTATCACTGAATGCTTCAATCCCGATAGCACGCTGCCTTCTCCCATCACCCCTGCTATCAGGCCCGAGGAAAATCCCTGGATTAGTGCGCCGTGGAAGAACAGGCGGTTGTACGCAGCCATCGTATCCCTGCTGAGCCTCATTGTTACCGCTGATGAGCCGGAAGAAGTTACCTTTTCCCCGGCTTTAACCATCTCTGTAAGGAAAGTCGTGGAAATGATATAAATGATGCCTACGAATACAAAAAATGATATATAAATTATAATTATATAAATGAACATGCTGACCCTGCGCTCGGTCTTCAATTCCTGCTCTGCAGCAGCATCACGGGCGGCCACGGACAGAACCTCGCCTATGTCGCCGCTTGATTCATTGGCTTTTGTGAGCAAAGTGACAGATCGCGCCACTATATGCGTCCTTACGCGGTTGGCAAACCTCTTGAGCGCTTCATTGATTGCAAGCCCCCATTCAATATCGTTCCATATTTTCTTTATCTCCTTGCCCATACCCATATCAGACAGAGTCATCAGTCTTATCGAATCTCGAAGCGTCATGCCTGTTTCATTCGTACTTGCAAGCTTTTTCAGGAAATCGGGTATCTGGGACTGTATCTTATTTTCCTTGCTTTTCCTGTACTCATGGAAAATCATCAACGGGATTATTATCATAAATATGGCAAAAACTATTTTATCATCAATATAATCCAGCAAGTCCTTTGTCTTCATGCCCTGGAAAATTGATATTAGAAGAAAAATAAGAGCTATCGGCACACTTGCGGCAAGTGAATATTCCGGTTTTTCCTTAAGTGGCTTAAGCGGGTCAGAGAGCATCTTTTTAATCTTAATCGTATCTCTTGATTTCACAAAATCTAGGAACACAGGCTTTTCCTCAGTTTCAGGAACGACTATTTCACCCACAAGACTCTCTGTTGGCAAAAGCGGCGCCTCCCCGGTTGAACCCGGGGTCAGCATGTTGATTATTACAACGAACATCACTGAACCGATAGGTATCACTGCATATATTATCGCATAAATCATCACGTTGCTGCCAGAACCCATTACAGACATCATCACACCAAGAATTATAATAAAAAGCGGCCCTGCAACAAAGGCAGTAACGTAGGATTCGGCTATTAATCCCAGGGTTTCAAGAAAACCTTTCTGCTCGACCTTGGCCTTATTGAGATACTGTTCTGACTTGTCCTTGAAGTAGGTGGAGATGTTCCCGCCGCTGTCTATTACTGTCAGGAGGTTATACATCAGGTCCCTGAAATTGGAAGATGGCGTGATCTCGCATATATTATGAAGGGCGGTACGCAGATCATTCCCGAAATAATCCATGTCCCTCAGTATTACATCAACCTCCTGCGCCACTTCTCCATAAGTGTCCTTACATCTGCTAAGCGCCCGCATTATCTCGATAACATTCATTCCTCCGCGACTCAATGCATACATGAAGGTCACTGCATAAGGCAGGTTCTTATCTATCGAGCCTTTCCTCTCTCCTGCCTGGAAACCGGGATAGACCAGAAAGAGCGCATAAGTTATACCGCCAAAAAGGGCGGTAAGAAAGACCACTATGAATATCGAGATTGTTATGTTTTTATACTGCAGGAGCCAGACTGTTGATTCTGAGAAAGTAAGATGTGTGATTTTATCGGGGAGGCCAACGACTGATACTATCAGATAAGCCATTACAAGGCCGATCAAAGCTCCAATAATACCTACGAGCACCGAGTAGAACATAGCATTTGAAATATACATTTCATAAGACATGGGAATGCGCGCCTGTCTCATGGCATTACGCAGGTCACGGTATTTATCCTGGTGTGCCTTCATCCTGTCACCGAGTAAGACAAAAGGCAGAGTCTTCAACTTCAGGAAAAATAACTCGGCTGTTTTATTTAAATTATGTAATTCCATGATCCTCATCCTGTAATATTCAATTTCTTGAGAACCTTATCAGGAGTTGACTGATAATCATGAATGATAGTGGCTATCGCGTTGAAATCCGATATTTTATTATTTACCATGAACTCAAGGATTTTCTGGCGGTTTATGAGCTCAGTCCGGAGGTCCGAAATACTCCACCCCCTTCGTACCATTATTTCATTCAGGGCTTTTGATTCACCTACTCTCATGAATTTATCAGTCAGCGGATCCCATACAAAAATATCGTTCGTCCTGATATTCCTGGTAGTCGGGTCTATATCCGTTATCTCGACAAGTTTCATATTACGGCGGGCTCTTTTACCTTTGACATAGGTCTGTGACTGGATGCTTATAATGTTCAGCGCCTGTATCATGGTACGTGGCACGCTGATAGGGGGATTCTCAAGCCTGTGAATGGCGCTTGAGACAGAATCTGCATGCATTGTCGAGAAAGTGGTATGTCCCGTGCTCATCGCCTGGAAAAGTGTAAGCGCTTCTTTGCCTCTTACTTCACCTACAAGCAGGAATTCAGGCCGCTGCCGCAGCGCCGCCCTCAGAAGCTCGTACATATCAATGCTTCCCTTGCCATCCGCTGTAAAAGAATCCCTTGTCACCCCTGGAATCCAGTTGGGATGGGGAAGCTTAAGTTCCCTGGTATCTTCAAGCGTGACAATCTTTGCCTGGGGAGGGATAAACAGCGAGACTGCATTAAGGGATGAAGTCTTTCCGGAAGCCGTACCACCTGCATAGATCAGGCTCTTGTTATTCTCAATGCACAGCCATAGATATGCCATCTCCTCTGCCGAGAACGTATTCCAGTTAATCAGGTCAACAGGTGTTATGGGAATGTCACTGAATTTCCTGATCGTGAAGGTGGCCCCGTGGGAAGTTACCTGCGTCCCCAGTGTCATCTGGATACGCGAACCATCGGCCATTGTAGCATCCACCATGGGCTCTGCTATCGATATATGCTTGCCGCAGCGCTGTGCAAGCCTGATCACATATGAGTTCAACTCATTTTCGGTATAATATACATTTGTTGGTATATTTGTGTACTTCTTATGGTATAGATAAATCGGGATGTCATGGCCATTCGCAGAGATATCTTCTATCCTATTATCGTGCATCAGGGGGTCGAGTTTCCCGAATTTTATGAAGTCCCTGCGGGAGTAGTACATCACCTTTTCAAGGGTCAGCGGGGTTATTTCAATTGCATAATCTTTTACCAGGTGTCTTACTTTACTCGTGAGGATCTTATCCTTGTCAGCCTCAGCTTTTATATCTTCAACCAGGAGGACATCCTTGAGCCTGTCTTTGATCTCCTTGAGAAATAAATCTTCAAAATCCGAAAGCTTTGGCTCAGCTACGTAATAGAGGTAAGAATTGTTGTCCGGATTAAATAATATTACCACAAATGCATATGGTTCGTTTACCCAGTAGCGTTCAAGTTCCTTGTAGCCCGGAAGACCTTCGAAAGTGACAAGAGGGCCGTGCGATGCAGGGTCATACGTCTCGATGGCTTGAGCCTCTTTTGTGAAGAAGGTTTTTATTTTTTCAATAATATTTTGGGGTGGTTTTTCAGCAAGAACATCCAGTTGTGAATCTTTTAGCTTCTTAATACGTGTTTCAACATCAGACATCAGTTTGTCTTCAAGAATATCAATAACAGCCTGCTTCTCAGGGGTCAACTGTTCCTTTATTAGTGCCTTTGTTGTGGCTTCATCCCCATCAAGGCGCTTCATGAGACCTTCAACTCCATCTTGGTCCCCTGAAGCAATTGCTTCTTCCCCGGCTTTACGGCTTTTTCCCTTTTTTACAGGTTTTACATCTTTTTTCTCAACCTTTGCATGAACTTCCTGCTTTTCGTCTTTTTCTTTTTTACTCTTCCTGCTGGTTTTTTTTGATGATTTTACAGCACCTTCATTTACATTTGCTGATTTTGGTTTTTCATTTACATCATTTTTTTTAGGGAGGGTATCTTCCAGTTTTATTGTGTTACTTCCCCCGGCTTCCGTATGCGAATTAGCTTCCATTTTATCCTTACACTTTAATTATATGTTTATTTTTTTGAATTCTTCAATGTCATTGGATAGTCGCAGCAATTCTTCGCTCGTAATTGTAATCCTGTCTTTCAGATCATTGAGTTCTTTTCGCAGCTGTTTTATCCTTACATTCATTAGATAAAGCACGCAGAACGAGAGGAACAATATTATCATTAAAGCCACAGTTATTGCATCCATCATTTCCCTCCGAAGATCGACCTGGCAAGGCGGTCAACAAAACTTTCTTTATCTTCTTTTTCACTTGTTTCTGTGAACTTCTCACCTGCAATGGAAGCTGCAAGCCTTTTAAAGGCGATAGAAGCGGGCGATTTCGGTGCCCTTATGACTATCGGCACCTTAAATGCGGCAGAACGCCTCACATTAGCATCTTCAGGCACCATTTCAAGTACTTTTGCCCCTAAAAGTTCAGATACTTTATTGCGGTTGATCTCGGTTTTTTCAAGTTCTGCCCTGTTCAGGACTACCCCCTCGATATACCTGCCAAGCATCTCAGTTAATGCTTTTGTTTTCAGGGCATCAGCCATTGAGGCAAGTTCAGGATTGACGACAAGAATAACCTTGTCTGCAACTGCAAGTGGTATTACGCCGTCCTTGCTTATGCCAGCCGGTGCATCGATAAGCACATAATCCATTCCCTCAATAAGAGCGCCCATTACCTCTTTTAATTTATCAGGCTTTGAATTCTGGAATCCTCTCAAAGATAAACCGCTTGGAACCACCTTGAGGCCGGCCGGGCCTTCATAAACTGCCTCATTTATATTAGCGCTGCCGCTGAGGACTTCATGAAGGGTGATCTTGCTTTTTTCAAGGCCGAGTAAAAGGCCCAGGTTCGCCATACCTATATCTGCATCAAGAACTATAGTTTTTTTTCCAAGCATTGCCAGTGCGGTGCCAAGGTTCAAAGTAGTGGTGGTTTTACCTGTACCACCTTTTCCAGAGGCGATTGTATATACACATGCTGTCATATCAATTCCTTCGACCCGGAACAGGCTATTTAGATATTATGATACTTATAATACTCATTAGTAGTTTATAACTTTAATTGATAATTATTATATAGTGTCATTAATTATGCTAATGATTATCATAGTTGTGGAATAGTTTTTATAGTAAGAAATTAAATAACCTGACAAACGGCATTCTGGTTAATATATGGCTTCTGCAGACGAATTCATAAAATACAGTATCATGACGCTCGAAGTAAACTTCGGGCAGTTGTCTTATGAAATTATCAACAAGGTATGTTTAAAGAAAAAACTGGATGAAAAATCGAATATCAATGATTTCATGGAATTTATCGACCTGGTCGAAACCAGCACTGGCATGCTATCAGGGAAAAAAAGAGCAGAAACTATATGTAAAGACCTCCGCGCAAAAGCAAATGAAATAAACGAAAACCAAAAGGTTCATGATATTTCACTGAACAACAATATTGATGAGGAGATTAATACTTTTTTAATCAATAAGACACTTCCGACTGAAAGTGATATTGCCGATTATTCAAGATATATTACTCTAAAATATGGAGTAAGTACCAAAAAAATCGAAAAAGAACTAATTGAAAAAATTAAACTTAAAGTTAAAGAAAATATTAGCAGGAAGAAAATTGATGATGAAATAAAGAGATTCCTTACAAGATATCCGCAGCCGACACAAACTGATGTCAATGACTTCATTAATTATATTCACTTATTAAAATTAAATTTTCAGGAAGATGGGCTGCGACAGCTTATTGAGAAAGAAAGGCTTTTCCGGAAGTTCCACGAACCCACAGAAGCTGTAAAAACATCAGAACTTGACCATTTCGTTGAATTCATCAAAAACCATCCTGAAAAGAAAGAAATCAAAAAAGCAATGCAAAAGCAGGAACTCAGCTATCTTATAAAAGATGAGGCCGGTGTTTCAGACGAACTTTTGTCTGAGTTTAAGGAACTTGCAACACCGAATGAGAAAGACATGAGAGATACTCTTGAAGGGCTCGGGCTCAAACATTTGATCAGGAAAAAATAAGAATGCTGCGAAATAATTGTTATGTATGCAACTGCTTCCATTAAATATATACTGAATGCTTACCCTAAGGAAGGCACATGAAGTACATCATAGTCACAGGCGGTGTGATGAGCGGCCTTGGAAAAGGAATAACCGCCGCTTCAATTGGTCGGATTCTGAAAAACAAAGGTTTCAATGTGACAGCTATCAAAATAGACCCTTATATTAACATTGATGCGGGGACGATGAGCCCCTACCAGCACGGCGAGGTCTTTGTACTGAAGGACGGTGGTGAAGTTGACCTTGACCTTGGTAACTATGAACGTTTTCTTGACATCGAACTTACGCGCGAACACAATATCACAACAGGCCAGGTGTACCAGACGGTGATCGAAAAAGAGCGCCGCGGGGATTATCTCGGTAAGACCGTGCAGATCATCCCGCATATCACCAATGAAATAAAGGAACGTACCAGGAAGGTGGCAAAAAGGAGCGGTGCAGACATATGTATCATTGAAGTGGGCGGCACCGTAGGCGACATAGAGAGCATGCCTTTCCTTGAGGCCGTACGCCAGATGCATAGTGAAGAAAGTAAAGAGGATATAGTTTTCATACATGTCACCCTCGTGCCTCTTGATGCCCAGGGTGAACAAAAAACAAAACCAACACAGCATTCGGTCAAGGAATTGCGAAGCCTTGGCCTTCAACCGGATGTGATAGTGGCACGGTGCAAAGAGCCGCTGCATGAGGACACAAAATCAAAGATTGCCCTTTTCTGCGATGTGCCTGCAAGCGCGGTCGTAAGCGCTCATGATGCAAGCGACATTTACTACGTCCCGACAATGATGGAAAAAGAAGGGCTTTCCGAATATCTTGTGCAAAAACTCAAACTGTCCCCTAAAGATAATGCCCACGAATGGGATGTATTTATGAAAAAGATGGCATCCATAGACAGGGAAATCCGCGTGGCTGTCGTCGGGAAGTATGCGCATCTTGGAGACTCATACATCAGTATTAACGAGGCCCTCAAGCACGCAGGGATAGAGTGCCGCTGCCGCGTAAGAACTGATTGGATAAATGCCGAAGATTTCGAGAAAAAACCCGCGTCTATAGACCTGCTGCAAAAATACAACGCTATCCTTGTCCCCGGCGGGTTCGGGGCGCGCGGTACTGAGGGGAAGATACTTGCGATAAAATACGCAAGGGAACATAATGTGCCATATCTTGGATTATGCCTTGGTATGCAGCTTGCTGTTATCGAGTTTGCCAGGAATGTCGTCGGGCTGAAGGATGCAAACAGCACCGAGCTTGCAAAAACCGAACATCCGGTGATAGATTTACTGCCTGAACAGGAAAACATAAAAAATATGGGCGGAACGATGCGTCTTGGGAATTACGAGGCGATACTTAAAGAAAATTCGCTGGCAAGTAAATTATACGGAAGCAGCACTCTAATTGAACGCCACAGGCACAGGTATGAAGTAAACCCGAAATATATCCCGCAGATCGAGGCAAAAGGCATGAAGTTCACAGGCAGGAATGACCACAGGATGGAGATAGCAGAAATACCGGGTCATAAATTCTTTTTTAGCTCCCAGTTCCATCCGGAATTCAGGTCGCGGCCAGGGAAACCTTCACCGCCTTTCCTTGCATTTATGAAGGCAGCGCTTGATTAATAATTAAGATTAGAAACGAATGATTTATATAGTTTCTCTTCAGTGAAGGGGAGTCAATATGAGTTCACTATTATAAATTCACTTTAGAGGATTTGAATGACACGTGATGAAATTTTATCTGAGATTAAGCGGGCTGAGGATGAAACGAAAAACCAGGTAGCCCAGGCAAATGCGGCGAAGAACAGGAAGATTTCCGAGGCCACGGCGCAATCAAGGGAAATAATAAAGAAAGCAGAGGAAGAAGCTCAACATTACGCTGAATCCGAGATAAATGCAGCGCGGAAGAAGATCAGGGAAGAAAGGGAAAAAATCACAGCAAAAGGTATCGAAGAAGCAAATGAAGTCAAGAAGAAAGCAAAGAAGAACGTAACAAAAGCTTCAGATTTTATTTTAACAGAATTCGAGAGGGCCGTGGATGCTTAAACCCACAAAAATGACAAGGGTCGTTATTGCAGGCACAAAGGATCTGATGGAAACTACGGTATCAACGCTTCACAGGCTGAACGTGCTGCATGTAACGGATTATACTGAGGAAACTGAAGATTTCAAGATAGGCCGGCCCCAGAAGTCTGCATCCAAATTCTCAGAGTATCTTCTTTCTTTAAGGACATTGTCCAGCCAGCTTGGAGTAACTGGAAAAGAACTCTCCTCCAGGAAAAAAAAAGCCGAACTGGCTTCTCAGTTTGATGAGAAAATCACAACATTGCAGAAAGAAGTTTCTTCGCGTTTTGACGAATTGAGAAGTATCGAATATAAAATCAAGGAAAAAGAAGACCTTATATCTGCAATAAAACCTTTTTTCGGGCTCCCGTTACCCCTTGATGCTTATCACGGATATGAGACCGTAAATGTATATACCGGGTTCATCGGAACGGATATTGAACCAAGGCTTTCCAAAATAACCGATAAATATGAAATATTCACAGGAGATTATGAGAACAGGAAAATCTTCGCGCTTTTTGTTCCAAAAGCATTTGAGGAGGAAGTCCAGAAGCTCCTGAGGGATGAGTATTCATATGTTGAATTAAAAGTACCACAGCTAAAAGGCAATCCCCCTGTTATCCTGAACGAACTCACAAATGAAGTTTCAGCTCTTAAAGAGAAACATGCTTTAATAAAATTGGAACTTGATAATATTAATAAGGAGTATTCGGAGTTTATTCTCGCAGCAGACGAATATCTTTCCATAGAGACCCAGAAGGCCGAAGCCCCGCTGAGGTTTGCAACGAGCCCCAACGCTTTCATCATTGATGGGTGGGTGCCCTCCAGGAAGTTCGCAGAGATCGAATCCGGGCTGGCGGAAAGCACTGGCGGGAGCGTATATCTTGCCAGGCTTGAAGAGGAAGCAAAAGAGGAAGATATTCCCATCGAACTTAATAATCCCAGACCTGCAAAACCCTTTGAGCTTCTTATTGACACGTTTGCGACTCCTAAATACAAGGAGATAGACCCTGCCATTATGATTTTTATCACTTTCCCGCTGTTTTATGCTATCATGCTGGGTGATGTCGGATACGGCATCGTCGTGGCAGTTATGGCATTTATAATTAAAAGTAAATTCAAGTCCGGAGGGCTTAATTCACTGGCATTAATACTGCTTCTCTCGGCAGTGCTTTCGATAGTTTTCGGTTTTATCTACGGGGAATTTTTCGGTTTCCCTATATTTAACATAGAATTCCAGGGAGAACCGGAACACGGGATTCTTGGAATCGCAGGGCCTGTGATTGCCGGAATTCACCTGCCGATACACAGGCTCGAATCAGTGCAATCACTGCTCCTTCTGACATTGATCATAGGCATTTCCCATGTGTTCCTGGGTCTCATTATCGGTTTTCGAAACGTCACAGTAGAGCATGATTTAAAGCATGCAATTTATGCAAAAGGAAGCTGGATGATGATTCTAATCGGCGGCGTTGCTGCGATAGCTAAATTAATGCCTGCCATGATGTCTGGAACCCCGGTTCCTAAAAGCGACCCGATTTTTGCAGGCGGGGTAGGACTTGCAATAATCGGGATAATACTCCTGATAAAAGGGGAAGGATTTATCTCGATTCTGGAAATACCCACACTACTGAGCAATGTCCTGTCATATTCAAGGATACTGGCAATAGGTTTGTCTTCAGCGGGAATAGCTCTTGCAGTAAATAAGATTGCCACGAAGTTATTCATTTTCCCGAATGGAGAGTACCTGGGAGGGGGAATCGGGCTTGCGCTCGTTGGTGTGATTGTCCTGTTTATCGGGCATCTGATAAATCTCTTATTAGGAATTCTTGGCCCTGGACTTCACTCATTGAGGTTGCAATATGTCGAGTTCTTTACTAAATTTTATGAAGGGGGGGGTAAGAAGTACACCCCCTTTGGATATAATAAAAAATATACGGAGGAATAAAAAATGGTTGTAGATCCATCACAAGCAGGTATGATTGCAGTTGGAGCAGGAATAGCGGTAGGACTTGCGGGAATAGGCGCAGGTATGGGCGAGCAGGCCATCGGAGCCGCGGCTGTAGGCGCTATGGCAGAAGATGAGAAATTCTTCGGTAAGGGTCTCCTGATGACCGTCATTCCAGAATCAATAGCGATTTTCGGACTTGTCGTAGCATTGATATTATTGTTCGTGTTCTAAAAAGTGAATTATATGGGACTTGATGCGATAGTTGAAGAGATCAGGGCAAAAGGCAAAGCTGAAGCTGACAGGATAAGTGGCGAAACTTATCAGGAAGTTTCAAAAATCATTTCTGATGCCCAGTCCCAGGCTGCGAAAATCAAGACTGCAAAAGAGGAAGCTGTCAGGAAAGAAATCGAGAGGCTCAGGCAGCAGGAGTTATCCAGCGCCCATCTTGAGGTCAAAAGGACGATGCTGAATGCCCGCAAGGAGCTGCTTGATGAGGTATATGAGTCCGCAAGAGAATCTATCCTGAAACTTCCAGCTGAAAAGAACCAGAAACTCCTTAAGTCCATTATCGGGAAAAACGAAGATAACAATGCAAAGATATATTCTGCAAAGAAGGACAGGGAAATAATCAAGAAACTCTCAAAACTGGAATATGCAGCAGAGTTGGATTGCATTGGAGGCGTTGTAATCGAGAATAAAGGAGGGACGGAGTCCCTGGATTTCAAGTACGACACGATATTGAAAAATGTCAGCGAACAGTCATTAAAACAGGTCTCAAACATCCTGTTCGGGTGAAAAAAGTATATGGGAAACACTGTTAAATATGCATACATCGTGGCCAGGGTCAGGGCTATGAAAAGCAAGCTTATACCGAAAGAGATGTACCCTAAATTCCTCAATATGGAAATACCCGAGATAACCCGGTTCATCGGGGAATCGGAGTATAAGAATGATGTCGAAGAACTCGGGAAAAAATACAGCGGGACTGACCTTTTTGAACATGCCCTGAACCAGAACCTTGCATTGACCTACCGCAAGTTGATAGAAGTATCGCAGAACGAAGCCAACCTTTTAATAACAGAATATCTTCGTTCATGGGATATCTGGAATATAAAGACAATTATAAGAGGAAAATTTTCAGGGGCAAAGGAAGAGGAAATCCTTGAAGATCTTGTTTCAGCAGGACAGTTGGGGTACAGGGATCTTCTTGAAATCATTAAGGTAGGAACCGTTGAGGGTGTAATAGCAGCACTTGAGGGAACACCATATTACCCTGCACTTGAGGGATTCAAAGGGAACCTGGCAGAGATTGAGAACAACCTTGACAGGACGTACTACTCTAATATTATCAAAGCAGCAGAAGATACAGGAAACAAACTGTTTTTAAAATTCCTGAGAACTGAGATAGACCTGAAAAATCTGAAGATGCTTTTCAGGATGAAACGCGCGGGTATGGAACGGGATGAGATAACCAAGCTACTCATACCTGGCGGGATGGAACTCAAGGCGAATGACCTGGCAAGGCTATCCTCACTTACTTTCCCTGAATTTGTCCGCGCGCTTGAAGAGTATTCTTACTGGGAAGCAATCGCTGATATCAGCAACGAATTTACCTCTCTTATAAATATCGAAACGCGTCTTGATAAGTACGGGCTTGTGTATGCATCCAGGATATCTTATTATTATCCGCTTTCTGTATTGCCGATTCTGGATTATATATTAAGTAAAAAGATCGAAGTAGATAACCTGAGAATGATCGTGCGCGGGAAAGAAACAACTCTCCCCGAAGAGATTATCAAGGCCCACCTGGTGATGTAAATGGAAATCGCAGTTGTTGGACATAATGATTTTGTGATAGGGTTTCGTCTTGCAGGTATCAGGAAAATCTATGATACAACATCAGATAATATCGAAGCCCAGATACAGAGTATACTGAATGACAGGACTGTTGGTATTCTTGTGGTACACAATGAGGATTTGAAGAAATTATCCCCGCAGATGCAAAGAACCCTGGATGACTCTGTCGAGCCAACAGTAATAGCTATCGGCGGAAAAGGTGAGAGCACAAACCTCAGGGAGAAGATAAAACAGTCTGTGGGTGTTGATCTTTGGAAATAGAGCCCTGGATAAGCCGGGGAACAAAAGAAGGTGTCTTTAGAAAATGAAAACAAAAGGTGAAATTTATAGAATATCAGGACCAGTTGTTATCATAAGCGGTTTAAGTACCAAAATGTACGACGTGGTCAAAGTCGGGAATGAAGGGCTGATGGGAGAAGTAATCGGCATCGAGGGCGATAAATCCACTGTGCAGGTATATGAGGAAACCTCAGGTATAAGACCTGGAGAACCTGTGGAAAATACCGGAATGCCACTGTCGGTCGAACTCGGCCCGGGTCTTCTTGAGAGCATTTATGACGGTATCCAGCGGCCTCTGCCGGTATTAAAAGAGAGCATGGGAGATTTCATTAAACGCGGCGTGTCGGCAAACGGCCTTTCACGCGAGAAGCAATGGGATTTCGTACCTGTTGTCAAGAAAGGCGACAAAATAAAAGGCGGAGATATAATTGGTAAAGTCCGGGAAACACAGAACATCGAGCACAGGATACTTGTCCCGCCAAATATTTCGGGCACGGTCGCTGAAATAAAATCCGGCAAGTTCAAAGTTGACGAAGCCATATGTAAACTCAACGAGGGGCAGGAACTTACGATGATGCAGAAATGGCCTGTCAGGAAACCCAGACCTGTCAGCAAGAAACTGATGCCCAACACCCCGTTGATCACAGGCCAGAGGATACTTGATGGTCTTTTCCCTGTTGCAAAAGGCGGGACAGCCGCGATTCCCGGCCCATTCGGTAGCGGAAAAACTGTAACCCAGCAGCAGCTGGCAAAATGGAGCGATACCGAGATTGTCGTTTATATAGGATGCGGCGAACGCGGAAATGAAATGGCAGATGTCCTTTCAGAATTCCCCGAACTTGAGGACCCAAAAACAAAGAGGCCTCTCATGGAAAGGACAGTGCTTATAGCAAATACCTCCAACATGCCCGTGGCAGCAAGGGAAGCTTCTGTTTATACCGGAATCACGATTGCCGAATATTACAGGGACATGGGATATGATGTATCCCTGATGGCAGATTCCACTTCAAGATGGGCTGAAGCCATGAGAGAAATTTCATCAAGGCTTGAAGAGATGCCGGGTGAAGAAGGTTATCCTGCTTATCTTGCGGCCAGACTTTCTGAGTTCTATGAACGCTCGGGTAAAGTGAAAGCCCTTTGCGGAAAAGACGGCTCTATCACGGTTATAGGAGCGGTTTCCCCTCCGGGCGGTGATTTCTCAGAACCCGTCACACAGAACACACTTCGTATAGTGAAAGTATTCTGGGCGCTTGATGCCAAGCTTGCGCAGAGGCGGCATTTCCCCGCAATTAACTGGCTCAACAGCTACTCATTATATACAAAAGCGCTCGGAGACTGGTACAACGAGAACGTATCTTCAGAATGGGTGAAGCTCAGAAATGACGCGATGGAACTGCTCCAGAGAGAATCCGAACTCCAGGAGATTGTCCAGCTTGTAGGTTCTGATGCCCTTCCCGAAGACCAGCAGCTTACACTTGAGATTGCAAGGATGATACGCGAATATTTCCTCCAGCAGAACGCTTACCATGAAGTGGATACCTTCTGCCCGATGGACAAACAATACAAACTGCTAAAAGCCATTTTAGTCTGGGGGGACAGGGCTCAGTCAGCGCTGGAAAGCGGCGCGCCAGTTGAAGATATCATGAAATCAAAATCAAAAGACGACCTTGCCAAAGTCAAATTCGAAAAGGATTTCGACGGAGCGCTTGGAGTGATCACAAAAACTATGGACGAAGAATTTAAGAAACTGGGGGGCAAGTAACATGGCAAAAGAATACAAGACAATAAGGGAGATCGCAGGCCCCCTCATCTTCGTAGAAAAGACGGAGCCAGTGGGATACAATGAACTGGTCAATATCACCCTTCCAGACGGGACCAACAAGAGAGGACAGGTGCTTGATACTTCCAACGATGTTGTGGTCGTCCAGGTATTTGAAGGCACAGGCGGTCTTAATAAGGAATGCGGCGTAAGGTTCACCGGCGAGACCATCAAACTGCCAGTCTCGATAGACCTTCTTGGCAGGATCCTTTCAGGGTCGGGTGAGCCGCTTGACGGAGGGCCCCGCATCGTGCCAGAGGACAGGCTTGAAATAACGGGCGCCGCGATCAATCCCTACGCACGTCTTCCGCCAAAGGACTTTATCCAGACAGGCATATCCACCATTGACGGGATGAATACGCTTGTGCGCGGCCAGAAACTTCCCATATTCTCAGGATCGGGTCTCCCGCACAACGAGATCGCACTCCAGATAGCAAGACAGGCAAAAGTAAGGGGCTCGGACGAGCAGTTCGCAGTGGTGTTTGCTGCAATGGGCATCACCAACGAGGAAGCACAGTACTTCATGCGCGACTTTGAGAGAACAGGCGCGCTTGAGCGGGCTGTCGTGTTCCTGAACCTTGCTGACGACCCTGCTGTGGAGCGGCTTATCACGCCAAGACTTGCTCTTACAGCGGCAGAATACCTCGCTTACGAGCATGATATGCACGTTCTTGTCATACTTACTGATATCACAAATTATTGTGAAGCACTTCGCCAGATGGGCGCTGCAAGAGAAGAGGTGCCTGGCAGGCGCGGCTATCCGGGTTACATGTACACTGACCTTGCCTCGCTGTACGAACGCGCTGGCGTCGTGAAAGGAAGGAAGGGCTCTGTGACGCAGTTCTCCATATTATCCATGCCAGGTGATGATATTACGCATCCGATACCCGATCTTAGCGGCTATATCACAGAAGGGCAGATTGTTATTTCAAGGGAACTCCACAGGAAAGGAATATACCCGCCTGTCAATGTCCTGCCATCACTCTCAAGGCTGATGAACTCTGGCATCGGTGCGACAAGGACCAGGGAAGACCATAAAGCGGTATCCGACCAGTTGTATGCTGCATATGCAGAGGGCAAGGACTTAAGAGGACTTGTGGCTATCGTGGGCAAGGATGCCCTATCTGACAGGGATAAAAAATTCCTTGAGTTTGCAGATATGTTCGAGGACAGGTTCGTCAGACAGGGCGTTGATGAGAACAGGGATATTGAGACAACGCTCAGTATCGGCTGGGAACTGCTTTCTGAACTGCCTGAAGCGCAACTGACAAGAATAGATAACAAGTATATCCAGAAATACCACCCTGCCCATAAGGCAAAGGAAGAGAAGTAAGACCGATATGGCTATCAAGGATAATATAAAACCCACACGCTCAGAACTTATCGAGCTAAAGAAAAAGATCAAGCTCAGCCAGAGCGGGCACAAGCTCCTGAAAATGAAGCGCGACGGCCTGATTCTTGAGCTTTTTGCAATTCTTGAAAAGGCCAAGGACATACGGGCGGAAGTGGAGAAACAATTCGCGGTCGCCTCGCAGAAGCTTGCCATTGCCAAATCCGCAGAAGGCGTGGTTGTGGTGAAATCCACTGCTTTTGCCCTCAAGGATACACCCAAACTCGAGCTTGAGAGCAAGAACGTGATGGGCGTTGTTGTCCCGAAAATCCAGGCTTCAAGTGTCCATAAGAAGCTTGAAGAGCATGGTTATGGTATCATTGGCACAAGCTCGCGCATAGATGAGGCTGTGGATTCTTATGAAATACTTGTTGAGAAGATAATCCTCGCCGCAGAGATCGAGACCACGATGAAGAAACTGCTTGAGGATATAGAGAAGACTAAACGCAGGGTGAATGCACTTGAGTTTAAGGTCATTCCTGAACTTACTGAAGCCAAGGATTTTATTGTGTTAAGGCTTGAGGAGATGGAGAGGGAGAACACTTTCAGGCTGAAGAGGATAAAGGGGTAATATCCGGCTGGCCAAAATAATTGAAGAAATGAATGACCTCCCTATATTCTGCATTCTTCACAAAACCCACCCTTGCTTCTTTTTTAATTCTGTTTGCTGAGTTCCGCAAACACAAACTTCCGCTTATAGTGGGTGAAAAATTTCAGGCGCTGCCTTGTCTCGACACCGAAAATAATTTCGGATAAAAGAACATGGAAATATAAACATACAATGAGAAAACATAACACGGAACTAAATCAAAGCGTTTAATATAGTATAACGTTATACGTACAACTATGACCGAAGTAAAAGTCCATGAGAAATACCTTGTAGTCATCCCTAAAGACGTGCGCCAGGTGCTGGGAATAAAGATCGGCGAGACCGTGGAATTCGTTATTGAGAAGGGGAGGGCAGTGCTGTATCCCCATCGCGGGAGCGCCGCATCTGTGAGACGCGTCCACGGTATCATAAAGCATGAAGGCACGATAGACGAGGGTATAGAAGAAGGATACAGGGTTATGGGAAAGGAATGAGATATATAGATGCAAACATATTCATAGCCAACCTTATAGGCAACAGTCGATTGGGTGAAGCAGCTAAGAAGTACCTCGAAGCAGTTGCAACAGGAAAAGAAGCAGCTTCAACCTCTGTTCACACAATGATTGAGATATACGCCTTTTTGAAGGGTAAGAAGCTCTCAGAACAGAAAATTTCAGGAATACTGAAAGATGTGAACCTGCATGGCGTGGCTCTGCTGCCATTTGAGCCTGACATTCTCATAGAGGCGCTCCCGATGGTGAATAAAGACTGGAAGCTGGGTGGTGCCATCCATTATGTGACAATGGTAAAGAATGAGATAAAAGAAATTGTTACTGATGATAGGCACTTTGATAATGTTGATGGTATAGATAGAATAGATCTCGCTCTTGAGGCACGCCAATGTAATAAAGTAAAATCTAATAACTTAGACTCACAATTCTAAGGTTATGAAGAAACAGGAACTCGCGTACTGCGGACTGGATTGCGCAGAATGCCCTGTATTCATTGCCACAGCCACCGATGACGAAGAGTTAAGGCAAAAGACGGCAAAAGAGTGGTCAAAACTCTATGCTGCGCAGCTTGCGGAGTATGCCGGGAAGAATGAACTGGAGCCGGAGGATATGAACTGCGAAGGCTGCCATTCGGAAGGAGACCATTTCATAGGGTGCATGTACTGCCCCATCAGAAAATGCGGTCAGGATAAGAAAATCACGACGTGCGCGGGCTGTAACGAATATGGGATCTGCGATATGCTGAACGGCTTCTTTACCCTTCACCAGCATGCGAAGGAGAATCTGGATAGAATGCGAATGTGATGAAAATTTTACTGCTGTCAATAATGCTTTGTTGGTTTAGACATTTTTCAATGCACACAACGCCTATTGCCTTCAGTCACTACTCCG
The DNA here is from genome assembly GCA_012026835.1 of Candidatus Methanoperedens sp. Taxonomy (GTDB): domain Archaea; phylum Halobacteriota; class Methanosarcinia; order Methanosarcinales; family Methanoperedenaceae; genus Methanoperedens. The sequence continues at coordinate 17,784 of VEPN01000055.1, forward strand.
TTTTGAAGAACGGGGCATGTGTGGGCTTTAGTTTGCTTGCATTTTATTGTGAGGCGGCGGCGACCTCTTTGGGACGGCGGGAACACCATAAAAATTCTATATATGATCTGAGTTCGTATTATTCAGATTCGTTATATACCGTTAATTCTGCTACGTTAGCCGTCGATACAGATACTGGCCAAGCATTTATATTTTCTTTCCAATATAAAATACATACCCATAATACTGTTTGTATTTTGAATACAATTCCGCCTCATATTTCATATTTGCAATAAAAGCTTCTACGGTTTTATTTCCAGTATATTTTTCTAAAAGTGCTTTTCCTTCGGCTTCTCGCGGAATAAAATAATTATCCGTCCAGCATTTTTCAGGCAATGTAAATGCGGCAACAAGACTATAACCTGCTTTTTGCATTATTGAAATATTGTGCCCTATTGTGCTTATTTCAGGAACAGCATCAACCCACCACTTTTCAATTTCAGCAGGGCGTTCATCGGTAAACCATGACTCATATGTTACGGCAATATAGCCCTCTGTTTTGAGGAAGTTCTTCCAATAGTTCAAGCCTTTTTCAAAACCAATATTGGCAATAGCCCCTTCGGACCATATAAGGTCAAATTCTTCTTTTTGGAAAAAAAGATTTTCCATTGAGCCAACAATACCATTTACTCTTTCTTGGAGATTTAACTTTTTGGCATTATCGTTAAAAGTATTTATAAAACCAGGGAAACAATCTACACCGGTAATATTTCCAGTAATATTTTGTGCGAGAACCATTGTTTGCCCACCAGTTCCACAGCCTAAATCTACTACCCGTGAAGTTTTATTAAGATTATCCAAAAAACTTAATGCCTTAATAGTCATTTCAGGGCTACCAGGCCCCTGCCTTTCCAATCCTTCATGTAATTCACAAATTAAGTTTATATCAAAATCGTGAATATTATGCTCTTCGTCGCTCATTTTGTGTTCCTCCAAGAACTTTTTGATATTATAGTTTATTATTGTATGCATTATCCTTTTACGGTGACATGGATGTCACGATTATAATTCCCACCGAAATATTAGGAATTAATGGCATATAACTCGGGATATATGAACTCTATGTTTAATCGGTCTATTGTGGTTCCCATCTTTATTGGGATTCACGGTCGCCGCCTCACGCAAACTCCTGTTCACGCCCACCGAAGCTGCGCTGGCCTACCGGCCTGCTCGCTAAGTCGACGACCCCGTTTTAGAAAAACGGGGCATCTACGCGCGGGTGCATGGGGGTGCTAAAGCTCACTTATTGTTTTGCTCTTTACAGTGAAATTAAGGAGCACATTACAAGTAAGGAATATATGCCGCTTATATTTTAATTCTGTCAATAGCTCTGTTTATACCCTAGGAAAATATCTACTAAATATAGAAGGAAATTTATCTCCAATTTATATTATGCCCAGACACAATGCCAATAATATTCTAATTTATATAGAATGAACACTATATATTATGGAGAATTATAATTTTATAAAATTGTGAGTATAAGACCTATAATTGATGCAAGCCCAGCACCACGATTAAACCACATTTCCTCTCTGCACTGTTTTAATTTATGTATTTCTTCGATGATATTATTTACTTTATCTGTATGAGGCAAATATGGAATTACTTTTGTTTCAATTTCATTGGCAAGCCTTGTTATCTCATTATTTAACTGATTAAATTTTTTTTGTTGCTTTTCTTCCAAATTCTCTATGCTTAAACCCTTCTCATTAAGACCAGTTTGAATTGTTTTTAGTTCATCCATTTTATTTTTTATCTCATGCAATGACTGAACCATATCTGCAGAACGAATTTTTAGCTTGGAAACACCGAAACTAATATTATCAAGTCTGAGGAGAACTTCATCCTCCAGGTATTCAATCCGCTTTTCCTTTTCTGTTAATTTTTCTTTTAAGTTTTGTTGTTGTATTACAATGCATCGTAATACATTCAACACGATGTTCGCATTATCAGCAAGCTCTGCTTCCTTTATTTCATCGAGTTGGCTGCATACGACTCTCATGCTCTCTTTCGGAAAAATATTGCACATATTATGAAGAAGTGGAATCAATCCATCTAGGCGGATTTTGACAACAACTGGATTTTCGGTTTTCCCAAGCCCTTCAACCTGCTTATAGGCACTGCGGCTTATCTCCTCAAAGGGAGTTTGTTTTGATTCTTTGCAGAATTTTTTTACTTTTTCTTCAATTTCTTGGAGTGTTTCCTTGATTTTTTGGTTGATTATGGGAAGCCCCTTCCTTATTAGCTTAGTCGCTCCCGGCGCTCTTTCCTGGGTGATTTCAAGAAGCTCTGTGGCGCGGTCGCAGTAGCGTCTGTATGCGTTGAGTTCGCATTTCTTACCCTCAAGGTTAATTTCCACAGCTTTCTGGGTTTCTGTCAGCGCATTAAAAAGATTCTCTACTGCTTCGAGTAACTTCTCTTTACTTTCAGAGCCTTTCACCGCACTTTTTGCCTCCGCAAGATATTTCTTTATTTCTTCCTCAGCTTCCTGTTTCCTGAAAGTTATTGTATAGAAAGAGCGATAAAATGGAAAACAGAATCCTGTAGGTTTAAAAGAAATTACTTCCTTTAAGGAAGTTTCAAAAAATTCAAGGGCCATTTCTAATTCTTGCCTAAAATTCTCCTCGCTTTTTGTTTCACTTGCCTTATAAATAGATACTTTACCTAGGGAATAATTCGTGTATGCTCGAACATATTTATTCGTGTCTTTAGTCAGCTGAATTAAATCCTTCAATGCTTGTTCTTTATCAGGGATAAGAGGAAAGACAGTACCTAGTGCACTTACTGCTCCCATGCGAACATTGTGATTTTTGTTCTGAATAAGTCCATGTAAATCTTTCCATGCATGTTCCTTGTCAGGAACAGAAGGAAAAGCTTTACGTAACGCATACGCAGTAGTGCTATGTATACTGCTATCCTCATCTAGTGTTAATAAAATAAGATCTTCCCATGTCTGTCTTGTATCAGGAAGAGTGGATAATGCAGAAACAAGAGCTGTTGCTGCTTTTCGCCTTATACGTATGTATTTAATTTTAGTCAATCGATTTATTAGCTCCTGTGCATATTTACTTTCTGGAACAAGAGAAGTGACGGCACTACCTACATCTCTATCCTCGCTCAAAATCCATTGAATTACGTCTTTCCATGCATGTTCCTGGTCAGGGATAAAAGGAAAAATGGCATAAAGCCCAGCTATTGCTTTTCGTCGCACGTTATTATTTTTGTCTTGTAGCAACCAGCGAAGGTCATCATATGCGAGTTTTCTATCAGGAACTATAAGAAAGTTATTGCTGAGTGCAATTGCGGCATTCTCTCGCACGGTTTCATTAACATCATTTATAAGTCGATGAAGATCCTCCCATGCCCTCCCTTTATCAGAAATATAGGGAAAAGCTGTACCAAGAGCAACTATAGCTCTTATCCGCACGTTCTCTTTTTTGTCTTGTGTTAGTTTATGTAAATCTTCCCATGCCTGTCTTCTATCAGGAATAAGAGTGAAAATAGATCCTACAATAGATGCTATGCGCTTTCGAATTATGCTGTACTTATTCTGTACCAGTTGATGAAGATCCTCCCATGCCCTCTCTTTATCAGAAATATATCGGAAAGCTAAACTAAGGACACCTGATGCACTGTTTCCTACATCTCCGTCCTTATCTTGTATAAGTCTTATAAGGTCTTTCCACGCCTGCTTTTCATCAGGAATATGAGAAAAGATTGATTCTGAGACAGGGGCACTTGCTGTTCTCCATTTTACAACAGGTTGAATACCCAGTGTGGATTGATGCAAGTCCTCCCATGTTTTTTCTTTATCAGGGAGAGTGACAAAATAATAGCGGAGTTCATCCACTGCTTTTCTGCGCTCTTCAACGTTCCTGCTCTGTGCCATCCTGTGAATCTCCGCCTGATCTGCCAATTGCCTGCACCACTTATTTAGATATAACCCTACAGTTAAAATTGTTTCTATTATAATGGTCGACGAAAATATTAATAAACTACATAATGCTACCATCTTCGCAATTCTATCCCGTGGCCATATTCAGTTCAACGATTGTTACTTAGGCTCAAGATGTTCTAAGGGATGCACATAACTTCCATTGGATGCAGTCACTCCGGTATACCCCGTACAAATGCAGGCTGTCCGATAATTACTTTGAATAATAATCCATGTCTGTTTTAATGAATATTATTAATACTCTCTACTGTACTCGAATAATTTTAAAAACATTTATATCATATAACTACCGTATTAATAATATGACGTTCATCAAATCTTTTAAAAATCAAACATGGTTGTTTCCGCCAAGCATTGAAGAATTAATTCCTGAAGATCATGTTTGCTACATGGTTGAGAGCCTTA
>VEPN01000056.1 GCA_012026835.1 Candidatus Methanoperedens sp.
AATTACTTTATATATCCCTGGTGTGGTGGGAATCCACAATGGCGGTATCTCCTCAGAAAGGAAATAAGTACCTGTCCGGATGTTCCTGAATTCATAGTATCCCTCAGCATCTGTTCGGATATCCATACTTACGGCAACGTTCGAGCAGATGTCCGTTCCTTCCAGCCTTACCGTCCGGTTGGCCATTCCGGGTTCATAGGCATCCTGCAGGCCATCGACATTATTATCCTCGAACATATGCCCGCTTATCATTGAATACTGGCACGTTGGAACCTGGGTTGATGTGACCTCATAATCCACTTTCGGGTAGAAACGCAAGGTATCGCTGTCAGCAACCCTTAATCCCATGCTGCCCATCAAATTTACCGTACTGTCCCTGTTCAATGATATCTGCGTATCTGTATTTCTCAACTCTATCGCTGAGGAATTTATGCCGGTTACCCTGAACACACCGAACAAATCGCCTTCCCTGACTTCAGTCACATCGGTATCTATTGCCCATGTGTATCTGAATTGTGCTATGTCTGTTGTTGCGCCAGCGAAGATAGAATCTACATAGGTCACGAATAGCGGGACATTTAATTCACCTGCAAAATTCGTCTCGACATAGGTATATATTCCGCCCGCGATCAATACTTTATCATCTTTCTTTATACCATCCTTATTTAACACAACCCATACCTGTCTCGGGGAGGCTCTTGCATCTACTCCCATTACAGTCAGGTTCCAGCCTCTGCCAATATCCCATGTCTCGCCAACCTGGAGGGTCTTCTTGCTATAAACGCCTGAACCCTGCTCGATAACGAGCCTGGCAAGCTTGCTGGTTTTATTCTTCACAGCTACGTATCTCTCTCCCTGCCAGCCGATTATCCTGTATTTGCCATCCTCAGAACTCATGCTCCCGGCCTGGAATTCCCGGAGACCCGCCTCCTGAGCCGCAGTATAGTTACCATTGAAGGGGTATCTGACAACGTTCATCATTTTATTGTCGCTGCTTGTGGAATATTTGAGTTTGTCCTGAAGGATCGTTCTTGTCTCTATCAACGAGGCGCTGTCAAAGATTGTCAGGTTCTCGTTCCCGAACCCATCGTTCAGGTCATAGAATAACCCGGCAAAGTTCTGGGGCTGCCATGACACAATTCCGCTTGAAAGGTCAAGATTGCCTTTTGGACCTTCGGTTTCATTTGCTGTCCTTCCGCGAACCTCATGGATACCTTCTGGTACCTGGATTATCGGGTAGAATCTCAGTGTATCTATGTTCGCTACCCTGAACTTCAGGTTGCCAACCAGGTTAACGATACTGTCCCTGGCAAGTGTCAGCGGGAATCTTGAGTTTCTCAATTCAATTACGGATTCATCCGCTTTTGTAGTTGTTAATATACCGAAATTGTCCCCTGTTCTTACTTCCATGACATTCGTATCTATCGCCCAGGTGTACTTTAATAGCACCATGTCGCTTGTTGCACCTGCAAAGATAGAGTCAATATATGTTACCAGTACAGGAACATCGACTTCGCCTGCCAGGTTTTTCTCAACATACGTGTATATCTGACCCGGGGATAGTATTTTCTCATCTTTCTTTATACCATCTTTGCTCAATACGAACCATACAATCCTTGGGGATGCCTTTGCATCGATTGCCTGGGCGGTCAACTGCCAGCCTGCGCCGATATCCCAGGTCTCACCTGTTGTGAGCGCCTTCCTATCATAACGACTGGCGTTATGCTCAATAACCGGTTTTGAAAGCTTGTTCGTCTTATTCTTTATTGCAATGAATTTCTCTCCCTGCCAGCCGGCAGCCTTATATTTGCCGTCTTCAGAGCTCATGCCGCCTGCCTGGAATCCAGAAAGCCCTGCCTGTGCGGCAGCGGTATAATTGCCGTTAAAGGGATACTTTACAACATTCAAAATCCTGTTATCGCCGCTTGTTGAATATACAAGTTTATCAAGAGATATCGTTCTTGTGCCTATCAACGAAGCGCTGTCGAGGATAGTTAGCCCTTCACTTCCGGGTTCATCATTAAGTTCATAAAAAAATCCTGCAAAATTGCGTGGGTACCATGACACTGTACCGCTTGAAATGTCAAGATAATCCTGTACGCCAGCGGTCTCATTTGCAGCCTGTCCGCGGATTTCCAAATCCGTTGCCTGTATCGCCGCCTGTGCGGGTACTGCTGCCAAAAAAACGCCCAGTACCACAAGTCCGGCGATCATCGCTTTTTTCATTCTTTGTATCATTCTTTTTCCTCCGTCCTGGTATATTCCCAATACAGGAACCGCACGACTCGTCTGGAGCCTCATGCCATCCCCTGAAGTTCCCGGGTTTATATACTTCAATATGCCTACTCGTTTAATTATAGACATACCTTCGACAATTTAGTTCATATTCACTTTTTTACATATAAACTTTTCTATTAATTAAACTCTTTTACTAAAAATAGACCGATATTTTAAAAAAAAGACGGAAACAGTTGTCATTATTTTTAAATATTTCTGGTTCAGGTTTATCTCCCAGGAATTAGTACAGCCCAAAAAAGATTAAGTCTTACATTCGCTATAATAAGATGTAATAAGGGATCAAATAATGAGTGAAAAGGACATTCGATGGAAGCAACGTTTTGAGAATTTTGAAAAGGCATATCTCTTTTTTGAGAGCGCGGTAGAAAAAGAGAGTTACACTCCTATTGAAATCGGCGGCCTTGTACAGGCATTTGAGTTCACATTCGAATTGGGCTGGAAAACCGTGAAAGATTATCTGGAAGAACAGGGTGTTGTAACACGTTTCCCCCGTGAAGCTATAAAAGAGGGATTTAATACCCAGATTATCGAAGATGGCCATTCGTGGCTGCATATGCTTGAAAAACGAAACGAACTATCGCACACCTACAATGAGAATGTTGCCAGGAAGGCTGTTGATATTATTAAAAACTGCTATTATCCTGCTATCAGGCAGGTGTATCAGTACTTTAAGGATAAAAAATATGGCCCTTAAAAACTTTGGTTTAAAAGATGGCGATCTGGATACGATAATTGCTATTCTCAAAAAATACCCCCAGGTAGAACAGGCTCTCATTTTCGGCTCAAGGGCCAAGGGCAATTACAAGCCTGGCTCGGATGTGGATATTGTCATAAAAGGGAATGTTGAAGAGATTATAACCGATGTAAGTTTTTCACTTAATGAAGACAGCCTTTTGCCTTATAAATTCGATGTGCTGGATTACAACAATATTTCCAGCCAGGATCTGATTGATCATATAAACAGGGTGGGAATTGTGTTTTATGAAAAAAAGAGAGATGAAAGAGATAAGAAAGACCAGATACAATGACTATGCATCCAAGTAAACCGTTTTTTAATGATATAAGAGCCATTCTTCAACAGGCAAGACAGAAGGCATATACTGCCGTGAACTTTGTTATGGTAGAGGCTTACTGGCAGATCGGCAAACGGATAGTGCAGGAAGAACAACATGGGGATGCCCGCGCAGAATATGGCAAACAGATTATCAAGGAACTTTCAATACAACTTACATCAGAGTTTGGTAAAGGATTTTCAGAAGCAAATATAAAAAATTTCAGGCAATTTTATCTTACATTCCCAATTGATGAAATTCGCTACACACTGCGTAGCGAATTAACATGGAGCCACTACCGCCTGATTATGCGGGTTGAAAAACCTAATGCAAGGGAGTATTACATTAACGAAGCCGCTGAACAGAACTGGAGTACGCGGCAGTTGGAACGGAATATCAATACCTTGTATTATGAAAGGATTCTGTCCACCACAAATAAGGGACTTGCTCTGGCTCAACAGGAGAGAATGCAAAAAACATCACCCTCCGACTTCTTAAAAGACCCGTATGTACTGGAATTCTTAGGCTTAGAAACCCCGCCAGGCTTCTCCGAGAGAGAATTTGAGACGGCTATTATCAGCAACCTACAGCAATTTCTTATGGAAATGGGTAAGGGTTTCTCCTTTGTTGGCAGACAATATCGCATCAGTACTGAAACCAAACACTTTTTTATCGATCTTGTATTTTACAATTTTTTACTGAAGTGTTTCGTCCTGATTGACCTGAAAATAGGCGAGTTGACCCATCAGGATATTGGCCAAATGGACATGTATGTACGCCTATTTGAAGACCGAATGAAAACCGAAGGGGATAATCCCACAATCGGGCTTATTCTTTGCACAGAAAAAGACGAAACCATTGCGCGCTATAGCGTTCTTGAGGAAAGCAGACAGCTCTTTGCCTCAAAATACCGCCTTATATTGCCGACAGAAGAAGAATTGAAGGCAGAATTAGAACGGGAAAAGCGATTGATTTTGGAACAAAAAAGGTTAGGCGAGAATAAGGACGGCGGGAGATGAGTGAGTAGCGGAAATAGTGATAGTGAAAGCAGGGGAAAGGTTGTGTATGTGCGGGATTGGAACGGGGGACTCGATGGTTTATCAAGTTCGATGAACGGGATAATTTACAGAATGCAGACAGGATATTGCAGGAAGTGGCGGAAATGCAAAAAGTAAGTAATCATAAGAACGGATTTAACCGTTCAAGGCTTACTACGGTTTTGATACAAATCGTCTTGAAAGCGGAACTGAGATACGCAATATTCAGGAATTATCGGTCAAAAAATCAAAAACAGCACAGATATATACACGTTTAAGCAATAAGGTTCTGGGAAAATTCATAAGTCCCCTTGGATACTAAGTATTTTAAAGAAATGAGAGATAACATATGGAAAAAGTTGAGCATCACATCCAAAATAAGGGCATAAGCGATGCGATTATGAATGAGTTATCTGTTTATTGTTTCGCACAATTTAGTGAAAGAACCCTTTGTTAGGCTGAGAGGAGAACATGGCACTTAAAGACGATGACTATCGCGAAATTCTAAAAGATATGAGAAACTCCCTCCGTCATGCTGGATTGGGCGGTATTGACGAACGAATTATTTCCGAGCTACATGGCTCGCAGGGGCCATTCTATGATCTCGTATATTATCTCAAATTGCTCATTGACGAAATTGCATTGGGGGGAGATGAGCAAATCAAAAATGTTCTCCGCCGCGTTCGCAGCTCAGTAGAAACTGACTCAGGTCATCTTATAGATGGTATTGAAATACAATTATCACCTGAAGAATCGGATCGCTATAGAACGAATAAATTAGTATTTGGGCCAGACCCAGCATTACAGGAAATAGTCACTGACCTTCGATCTGTTATTGAAGAGATCAAGGAAGACCATTATAACGAAGCCAATCCAGATAGAGGGTTCAAACGATGATAAATGCAAAATCTATCAAGAAACGGATTGAGGCGGCTATCAAGAAATATGCAACAGCAAGGTCTTCAAAAGAATATTCTTTAGTTCCCAGTTCGCTCACTTCCGGGAAACTCTATGAGGCACATGTCTTGTCGCTCGTATTAGAACATTTGCACACCGATGAAAACTTTCGGATTGTTTTAATTAACACAAATTTTATTCCGTTGAAAAGTTCTCCTGGCCCAATTAACCCTCACTATCCACATTTTGACCTTTTCCGTAGAGGACAAAAAGTTGCAGAACTCTGGACTGATGTTGAGTTTCTTACGCTGAGTTATGCACAACGTGGTTCATCGGCTTCTCCAACTTCGGGAGATTTTCATGAACTTGACCTTGTCATAGTTGATTCTGGTATTTCTGGCCGTCCTCGCCATGAAAACGTTTGGCTGGGGGTGGAGTGTAAGAACACGGGATATAATAAAAGTCTTCTTAAGGAAATTCTAGGAATACGAAGGGAGCTTAGCCTTCTACAGAATCAGCAAGTTACAAAGTTTTCCAAGTGGCCGCGTACATCTGTGCCAGCACACCCACCATCATGCTTATTGGTTTATTCTACAGACTCGTCTGTGACCTCATATGCTTCTCCTGGGTCTGTATTCGGAATAGATTTCTATCATGAGGAAATTTGAACATATACATGATTAGAATTGCTTCAATTTTATACCATATTTTTTCTTTAATCTCTTGCAGATACACCATATCCGCAACATCCTGAATCGCAAGCATTGTTAAAACAAAAACCGTGATGTCAGAACCCTTTATTCTTGTTCTCTTCCTCCCCATAATTATCTCGCCCAGTTCACAACTTTCCCACAAACAATCAGGATTACTTTCGTATCATCAATTTTCATCTAAATCGCAATCTATATATACCAACTGAACAGTATGTTACTCTATGGTAGGCTTTATCAACCGAAAGAATGAGCTCCACATATTAGAGGATATTTACAAATCAAATTCATCCTCCCTTGTCGTAATCTACGGCCACCGGAGAGTCGGAAAAACCGAATTGAGCCGCGAGTTCATAAAAGGAAAGAAAGCTGTCTATTTTTTTATAGAAATAAAACCTGAATCTTTGATCTTTAAAGACCTGGAAGAATCGCTTGGAGAGATATTCAAAGTAAAACCGAGGATCGATAGCTGGGATGATTTCTTCGATCTGCTTTTTGAGCAGAAAGAGAAATTGATTGTGGTGTTCGATGAATTCCAGAACCTGAATAAAGTCAATCCCGGCATATTCTCAAAATTCCAGAAATACTGGGACTTGAATCATAATAAATCGCAGCATATGTTCCTGATAATAGGTTCGTATGTTGGAATGATAAAGAAGATATTCAAAGATACCAGGGAACCGCTGTTTGGAAGAGCTACGATGCTTTTTAACCTGAAATCATTCAGCTTTTTTGATAGTTATGCGTTCCTGAAAGCTTTTTTTGACCTGGAAATAGAAGATGCTTCAAAGTTTTATTTCATATTTGGCGGCGTTCCCAAATATCTTCTTCTTGCAGGACAGATGGGAACAAGGGACCCGGTAAAGACTTTTAAAAAACTATTCATAGATACAAAGATACTGGCAGAAGAAGGGAAAAACATTCTTACACTTGAGTTCGGCTCTGAGCACAGGAGCTATTTCTCGATACTTGAAGCTATTTCATCCGGGAACGTAACCCCGAAAGAGATTTCAGATTATACGGGTTTGCAGCCTGGAGCAGTATCAAAATACCTTCACGAACTTGTAAATAATTATGAGATAGTAATCGGTGAGAAACCTGTAATAATGAGCCGTGCCAGGGATACCAGGTATTTCCTTGTGGATAATTTTTTTAATTTCTGGTTCAGGTTCATCTACAGGAATTCGCGCCTGCTGGAGATCAATCCTGAGAAGGCTTTTGAATCAATCATGAAAGATATTAATTCATATTTTGGGAAGGCATTTGAAAAATTGGCAGCAGAATTTTTGATAGAAATGAACCGGAAAGGGCAATTTGAATTTATGGATATTGGCAGATGGTGGCATAGAACTGAAGAGATAGATATCATTACCTTGAACAGGGAAAAAAAGGAAATATCCTTTTTCGAATGTGAGTGGAGTTCATTGGATACTAAAGAGGCGGAGGTGATACTGGCTGAATTAAAGCGCAAAGCGGCACTTGTGAGATGGCATAATGCCAACCGCAAGGAAAGATATGGCATTATCGCAAAGGGCATCAAGGATAAGGAAAAACTTATCAGTATGGGTTATCTTGTTTTTGATCTTGGAGATTTCAAGGGTTACGAAGAAGAATAGTCCATTCATTGTTTCATATTCACAGGTCTTACCCCATCTTCCCATACATAAGCCCTCATCCCGTCAGCGCCAGCAATAAGCCATATTGAAGTCTCATTTTCCATGGTTTCCCTGTCCCACAGCGAGGGAACGGCAGATGTTACAGGATGTGTATGGTAAATTCCCACTATCTCTTTCCCCTCTTTCTCTGCGCCGTCCCATGCCGCATAGAATTCTTTCGGGTCAAGTTCAAAACTTCTCCTTGTGCGTTTCACATTGGCCACAGGCAGGGCTTTTTCAACATATGCCGTGCTTCCTTTTACAGTCCCTATAAGTACCCCGCAGGCCTCATACGGTTTGTTGGCTTCAAGTTCTGACTGTATCAGCGCTATGTCATGGCGCGAGATTTTGAGTTCGTTGATCATATTTCGATGATATCACTAAAGGTCAATATGCGGATTCAGGTCGCATCCCGTACATGGCAGGCACATTGTTCTGGCCACGCCTGCATCAAGACCGTATTTATCTAAAATCCTCCGCGCCATTTTCGCAAGCTTAAGCAGCCTCTCCTTTGTGGGGCGTTCGGCTTCCAGTTCCCCGAACCGCAGGGGATGTACGCCCACAGCCCTTATTATGGGGATGACACCCATTTTTGCAAGCTCTTCATAGTATTTCTCAACGGTTTCATCAGTCTCGCCAAGACCCACTATGAAATTAGTGAATACATGGTTCTTGCCGAAAATCCTTACCGCGTCCTCCAGGCACAGAAGTGTGAAATCAAGAGGAGGTTTTTTGCAGTATTTATCATAAATATCCCTGTCCATGGTCTCAACATTATATTTTATCTCGCCTGCCCCGGCCTCTTTTAAAAGGCGGGAGGAATCTTTCGTGGGATAGACCGAGACGCCTATCGGGACATTATATTTCCGAAGCGCCCTGACAAGTTCTACTGCTCTTTCCACCTCTTTCTCAGGCGACACTTCGACCCCGGATGTTATCGAGATGCCTTTCATGCTGCCCAGGCGGTGAGCTTCCTCGACAAGCGCCAGCAATTCCCCGGTGGATTTTACCTTGCCGCCGAGCTTCGGGACAGGGCAGAATTTGCAATCGTAAATGCAACGCTCACTCATTGTAATATACGCCTGCTCAGGGCAATGTATGAGTTCCTCTTCGATTGTTCCCCTCACAAGCTCCCTGCCTCCTTTTAATATTACGATTTCGCCGTTATCCCTGACAGCGCGAAGAGGCGAGCCTTCATCAACAACAAGCCTGACCCTGTGTTTTCCCGATTTAAAGAAAAAAGCCTTCCCCCCGGCCCCTGGCCCGGCTGTGGGAATGGTAAGCCTTCCGAGCAGTGAAGGGTCGATATCTATCGCACCGATGGAAATAAGCTCGGCTTTTATCCTCGCGTTCATTTTCATATCAAACCAAGATAACGTTTTAATACATAAAAGATTGTTCCATCACTTATGGAATTTATCACAGGCTCAGGGACATTTTCGCTGATCATCCTTCCAATGCTTATTTTCATTGCAAGGGTCATGGACGTCACTTTCGGGACTATCCGTATCATTTTTGTCTCAAGGGGAAAGAAATATCTTGCGCCCCTTCTGGGTTTTTTTGAGATAATGATATGGCTTTTCGCCATAGGACAAATATTTATAAACTTAACGTCCATTGAGTATTATGTTGCTTATGCCGGAGGGTTTGCAACAGGGAATTTCGTGGGAATATGGATAGAAGAGAAACTGGCAATAGGAACTCTTGTCATCCGGATTATCACAAAAAAAGACAGCACTCAGCTTATAGAATGCCTTAAAGCACGAGGGTACGGTGTCACAAGCGTAGATGCCCACGGTGTAAGAGGGGATGTAAAGCTCATTTATACAATCATAAAACGCAAGGATCTCCAGAATGTGGAGGATATTATCAAAAAGTTTGATCCAAAGGCTTTCTATTCGATAGAAGAGGTAAGATCAGCAAGCGAGGGGATATTCCCGCCAACAAGGCCGATATATAAGAAAACATTCCTGAGTTCATTCAGCAGGAGAACAGGAAAATAATAAGAGTGTAACTGCAATGACCGAACGGAAACCCAACAGATTGGAATCTGAAAAAAGCCCATACCTGCTCCAGCACGCCTATAATCCCGTGGACTGGTATCCCTGGGGGGAGGAGGCTTTTGAGAAGGCAAAAAAAGAGGAAAAACCAATTTTCCTATCAATCGGGTACTCTACCTGCCACTGGTGCCATGTTATGGAGAAAGAGTCTTTTGAAGATGATGATGTGGCAGGGCTGATGAACGATGTTTTTGTAAGCATAAAGGTTGACAGGGAGGAGCGGCCCGATATTGATGATATATATATGAAGGTCTGCCAGGCGATGACAGGCAGCGGAGGATGGCCGCTTAACATTATCCTGACTCCTGATAAAAAGCCTTTCCTCGCCATGACTTACGTTCCGAAGGAGAGCAAATACGGAAGGACAGGCATGCTTGAGATGATACCAAAGATCAAAGACCTGTGGAAAAAGAACAGGGGCGGGGCGGAGAAACTTGCTGTAAAGGTGGTTTCTTCGATCAAGGAAACACAGAAACCTTCTGAAAAGGAATTGGATAAAGATGTTCTTAATACCGCGTATGAACAGCTTCTTTCGATGTTTGATGAGCGTTATGGGGGTTTTGGCGATGCTCCCAAATTCCCCACAGCCCATAATCTCACTTTCCTTCTTCGTTATTTCAGGCGCACAGGGGATATTATGGCGCTGCGCATGGTGGAGAGGACACTTTCAGGCATGCGTATGGGAGGGATTTATGACTATGTAGGTTTTGGTTTTCACAGGTATTCCACTGATGCAGCATGGCTTGTGCCGCATTTTGAGAAAATGCTCTATGACCAGGCATTGCTTGCAATGGCTTATACCGAGGCTTTCCAGGCTACGGGGGACGAAGAATACGGGCAGACAGCACGCCAGATATTTACTTACGTGCTGCGGGATATGACCTCGCCTGAAGGCGGGTTTTACTCAGGGGAGGATGCAGACAGCGAGGGTGTGGAGGGGAAGTTCTATGTCTGGACATCTGAAGAGATACGGTCTGTACTTGGTGGGGAGAGCCGTTTGATAGAGAAGATATTCAATATTGATGAGGAGGGCAATTTCAGGGAAATGGGAAAAAGCACAGGGAAAAATATCCTGCACATGACAAAGACAGTCCATGAGCTCTCATCAGACCTTAAAATACCGGAAAACGAGATTAAGGCAGAACTGGAAGACGCACGGCAGAAACTGTTCGCGGCCCGTGAAAAGCGCATTCATCCGGGTAAAGATGATAAGATCATAGTTGACTGGAATGGTTTAATGATCGCTGCGCTTGCAAAGGGTGCGCAGGTATTCGATGAACCGGAATATCTGGATGCTGCAAAGCATACTGTGGATTTTATACTTTCAAAGATGCGGGACGGGAACATGCTTTATCACCGTTACAGGAATGGCGATATTGCAGTGCCCGCCTTTTTAGACGATTATGCTTTTCTTATCTGGGGATTGATAGAACTCTATGAAACCACATTTGATGTGGCATATCTGCAAACAGCACTTGACCTGAACCATATGCTTATCGAACATTTCTGGGACAAAGATAGTGGAGGTTTTTACTTCACTTCTGATGATGCAGAGAGCCTCCTCTTCAGGAAGAAAGAGATTTATGATGGTGCCGTTCCCTCAGGCAACTCAGTGGCAATGCTGAACCTTCTTCGCCTTGGCAGGATAACGAACAACCAGGAACTTGAGAATAAGGCTATACAGGTCGGGCAGGCATTTTCCGGCACCATCCTGCAATCCCCGGTATCTTACACCCAGATGATGGTGGCACTTGATCTTGCAATCTGGCCTTCCTGCGAGGTAGTTATAGCAGGCGATTCACATGCGCCGGATACAAAGGCCATGCTTGAAGCCCTTAGAAAAAAGTTCATACCTGAAAAAGTAGTTATTTTCCGTCCCATTGAAACAGAGTCTCCGGAAATACTCGTTTTTGCTGAATATGCCAGGGATTTTACAGGCAGGGAAGGAAAAGCTACGGCTTATGTATGCAGGGATTATAGTTGTAAACCCCCTACAACTAATCCTGAAAAAATGCTTGAGTTTCTGGAATCGCAACCGGAGAAAATAGAAAAATAATCGTTTTTTAAATTACTTTTATTTTGCTTCTTCTTTTTTCTCTGTCGCTTCTTTCTTGGGGAATATTTCGCTTAAGGGCTTCTGGCCATATTCCACAATAACGGCATTAATCTGTGTAATATCTGATGATATTTCACGTCCCCTCATTGACTTGCGCTTCCTGACGCCATCTGCCTTTGGATGGTATCCTACGCCTCCGGCCACCAGGATCTTTTTTCTTGTCGGCCCGGGCAGGTCTCCTCTCATCGGGAAACCGTCTTTATCCGTCCCGCCAGTCAGCCTGACCGTGTATCCGGCCAGTCCCAATGTCTCTCCGCTTATTGTCTCCCCGATATTCTTACCGATGAATTTATTGGCCGCCGTACCTGAAACCGCTACCTGGTACGCCTGTGCCGTCTTGCTGTCTGAAACAACTACTCTGAAATCTACCATTATTTTTCTCCTGAAATTTGATGATCTTTATTCTGTAAGCCAGAATATTTTAGTTTTGACCTTACTTGCATGCAATATACTTAAATTTATTGTAAACAGGATGTAAATTTTTCCCACAAGCCTTATATCAGAACAGGTAAGTAAGTATAATGGGTGAAAAAGTGGCAGACGAACTTCTGGATCTACTGAATAAAGCGATAGCAAGAGAGATCGGTGTAAGCATACAATACATGTGGCAGCACGTGATGGCCATGGGTATGAAAAGCCCTGAGATAAAGGATATTTTCGAGGATATCGCCATCGTGGAAATGAAGCATGCCGAGAAGATAGCAGAGCGCCTTTTCTATCTTGGGGGGACACCAACCACAAAGCCAACGCCGATCAACGTGGGTAATTCGCTTGAAGAGATGATCGGGTTTGACCTTGCGGCAGAGAATGAAGCAATTGAGCTATATACCGAAATTATAAAAGTCGCTGATATGGAAGAGGATTCAACAACAAGGCTGCTGTTTGAGGAAATCTTGGGAGAGGAAGAGGAGCATCAGCATACGTTTACGATACTGTTGAAGTAAATGTGAAATTTGCCTCCACTGACCTGCCAATCATTATAATATCAGGCCATTTCCTGCCAGTCCACCCCTACGACCTCATATAAATTGAGGAAGACATAAAGTATCTCGATATCCTTGCCTGTAAATCCTGCCTTGAGCAGCTTAACCCTTTCTTCCCTTGATCCAAGTATTACCATATTGATACCTTTTTCATATCCTTATTTTTTCCACTCGTTCCAGTTGTACCTTATTAAGGTATAATCAGGTATAATAGGGTAATGACCTATTAAATACTTTTTGGGTATTAAAGATAATGTGCAGCATGACAAAAATTAAGACCAGTATAGCTCTTGATGAGGAATTGATAAAATGGGTTGACCTTCAGATTGAAAAGAAGCGATTTGCAAACAGGACCCATGCTATAGAATATGCCCTTCAGCAGTTGGTTGATTGTGAAAAATCCAGTGTTTTACAACCTGCATATTTTCCACAATCATACGATTTAATATTGAGAGAAAAAGCATCAAAGAAGAAAGAATAGAGTAAGGAGATAGCTTCCGCCATCGCCTCCGTCTCATCGGCTCTGCCGTCATCGCTACTATGGGTTCTTCCGACTTCTTGCAGCGCATCACTGCAAGACCTCCTCTGGTCACGATGGAAAGCATTCATAGCCATCCCTGCCATAGCACCCTAATGTTCATTACTCTGTCCTTCTGTATGTGACTGGAACATCGCGTCGCATTAAGGCCAATGTTGGTTCACTGGTGTTCAGGGTTTGATGAACCCAATATTCTCTGTTCGTTTAAATGGGTTCATCAAACTGTGGCTACCGTACGGGAACTCCGAACAGTACATCACTGTACCGCTCTTCCCTTCTCTTCATCCGGGGACAGACCCGGAAGGTGGGATTTTAACCTTTTGGACATGACACCCCAAGGGGTGTCTTTTTCAGATGTCCTGTTTGTTAGACTTTCTTTCTATCGTTTCAAGGCACGAAGTCACTGACCTCGGATTGAAATCCGCAGACATCAGGAGGATGCTCGAAGGCTTTGGATTTCTTCAAGGGCATAATTTCTATTGCCAGGTCAGGCGCATGGCTATGAGTTCAAAAGAAAATTATCATTTTCCGCCAATTGGCAGTTCTCTGATACGAATTTCTGTATCTTCGATAATAACAATCGCCCCTTTGATAAGTTCTTTTTCGATGTTTGAAAGATTAGATGAAAGAAGTGAATTGACATGCTCTGGGGATGGATCGTATAATCGAAAAATAACTACTGAGGGTTTACTGGAGTGAGTAAATGCCAGTATGGTTCCAAAATCCAGATCCGCACTCAATATAATCATATCATTCTTTTTAGCATAATCAAAGATGTCTCTATCCTTTGATTTTGCCATTCCAAGTTCGCTTACTCTAATTGCTACATATCCCATATTTTTTAAAAAATTAACTGTTTTTGGGGACAATGGCATGTCCACAAGAAACTTCATGCAGTCACCGGAATTGTTTTTTCTGTGGTTGCCCAGGAAGCAAAACTCAATGCCTGCCTTATATCCTCTTCTTCTAATTCAGGGTAGTCTTCCAGGATTTGCAGGATTGTTTTACCTCTTGCAAGAAGTTTTAAGATAAGGGGAACAGGAATCCTTAAACCTCTTATACAGGGCTGACCTGACATAACCTCAGGGTTTATGGTGATTCTATCGAAACTCATACTTACTATTCAATGCTTTACTATATGTGATAAGGATTTCTATTGCCTTATGAGGGCATTAGATCATCCATCGCCTTGTTCAACAACATCGGATTAAAAACCCGCAAGAAATCAGGTCGATGCTGGATGAATAGGCAATTCATTTGATTTATTTTCTCACTGTACTTATATTAAGGCGCAGTTAAGAAAAGTATTTATATTCTTGTAGCTTTTTATTAAAGGCATACTTAGAATCGGATGGTTGGAAAGTAGATGGAGTTAATCAAGCAGTTTATTCTGGGCCAATTAAAGGTATTGTGGTAGAATCCAAAAGCTATGGAAGCATCGAATTCATAATCGGTAGTAAACCATAGATATTACCTATTTTTTATGGGCGCCTGGATTTTAGATTCCAAAGTAGTTTAGGATATTTAGCCTCTTGGAGCATGAGAACGAGCGCAGAGGAAGTCACTATACCCCGTACTTGAAGGATACGGGGCTTGATAGCGTTTTTGCCTATAAAGTTTTCTCACAGTTCTGAGTGGAAATATATTTCTCCACTACTTCCCAGCCCTGCCCGACAGAGCCGTGATAGCAGCCTGGAGACCAGAGATGATCCCCACACCATTCTCTAAGATGTGGAAATTCCTTCCTCAATATTCTGCTTGACCTGCCTTTGATCTTCTTGGCGATAAAGCTCAGGGAAAATTTAGGAGGATACTGGAAAAACAAATGAACATGGTCAGGATTCACTGCCATATCTATGATCTTGATACTCATTTCAGCGCATGTTGCCCTGATAACCCCTTCAGCGACAAAAGCGACCTCACCTGTCAAAATTTTTCCGCGGTATTTTGGCGTAAGCACCATATGATCTGTTAGCAACGATACCGTATGCCTGTCATGGCGGAGTTCCAGTTTCTTATTGTTCATTTCTATTGAATGATGTAATTTTCCCGTGAGTATATTGCTATTCCGCAAGAGCGGGGTGAAACTAATTCTGGATTCTTTTCTGCTTTCTCGATTTGATACAAATATATTTTATCGGCAGTTATAACGATTTATGATGTCCTAAGGATGCACGATAGCGAGCGCATGCGGCAGTGACGCTAACAATTATTTCTTAAAGCTTCTGCGATCACAGGTGCCACACTCACAACACTTACACCTTTGTCGATTGTATCGGTCGCGATAATCCCTTTTACCCCGGCTTTGAATAACCTGAGAACTGCATTGCTTGAAAGGACTGGATGAACGCATGCTATGAAAACCTCATGTGCCCCCTGGCTTCGCAACAGCGATATGGTTTCTGCCATAGTGCCTCCTGTTGAGATTATATCGTCAATGATAATCACATCCCTTCCTTTGACCTCAATATTCTTCGGCTTAAGTATTACAGTATCCCCGCTCAGGCGTGTCTTATCCAGGAAATCATAATCCAGGCCGAGATCTTCTGATGCTTTGCGGGCAAGGTCAATAGCACCGTCATCAGGGGCGATCACAAGAGGATTTTTTAGTTCCATGTTTTTTATATATTTGCCGATCACAGGGGTCGCATCAAGGTTTTTTACTTTTGCCTCAAAATAATCAAGGATGCTTTCGGCGTGGATATTTATGGTATAAACATTATCTGCTTTAATGGCTTTTGCCATTGCGCGGGCACTTATCGGTTCACCCTGCTTGAATATTTTATCCTGGCGCGCATAACCCATATACGGTATCACGACATTGACAACGGACGCATACGTACATGCATCAATCAATTGCAGAAGTGAGACAAAATCCGAGTCCGTGACCGTACTCTGGATTATTGTGACCATATCCCCTGCGAAATCACCCATTATACGTGTGTACAGCTCTCCATCAGGAAATCTTTTAAACTCACCGACCAGCAGATTGCAATTCAGTTCTTTTGCAACTCTTCCCGCAAGCAACTGTGAAGCAGGGCCACCGATAATATTCAATACAATTCCTCGTGCCACTAATAGGCACAAGGATATAAAGAATTATTGTTTGGAGTCAAAAATAGGATTTTTTAAAATCCTAAAATATTCATTTCTTTTATGTAGCATCGATAGACACAGAAAACAACGACTTTATATAGAAATAAATATCACTAATAATTGAGGTATAGGAATATGGTTGAATTGAGTAAAAATGAAATCAGGAAGACTATGGCAACGTCTTTGGGTACTGCATTTGGAATAGTTATTGGTATGGTCTGGACTCAGGTTGTACTCTCTGCGTTCAATACAGGCGGAATCCCTTTAACTACTACAGGCGGAACCTGGGTTCAATGGGGGATTTTCGTTGTCACGGCTGTGGTTGTAACAATTATATGTGTTATCGCAATAATAATGCTGAGCAGATGGGGAGGAAAGCAATAACATACCCATCTTATCCAATTTAAATGGTAGTTTGGTCTGGATACAATTATCTGGCCTGCAAAATGATGAAATTTTTTTTATTTGTATATACAATCTTAAACCTGAATTCCTCTGCAATCCATTCAAATGTCCTTTGTCCAAAAAAACAAATATGTGTCGGGTCTGTTATATACCACCACCCCTCAAAATCCTTTATAGGGTCATGGAATGATGTCATTACGGCAAGGAAACCGCCCGGATTCAGAAGCGGCAAGATTTTGGCTATCTCACTCCTCACATCCCTGAAATGCTCGAATACTTCTGTTGAAATTACAAGGTCGTAAGAACATCCGGGGAATTCCGGAAAAAAATAAGGATCGTAGAAATCACAACCGGAACCATCCTTTCTCATAAGCTCAGCCAGAACAGGTTCAGGGCCGCAGCCGTAATCAAGTACCGAATTAATGCCCGGGCAATATTGATGTATCAGGGATATCTTTTCCAGGAACATCCCGACATACCCCCTGTTCAAAAGCGTATTGTCATGAAGCCTGTAACGGGCCGATTCTTCCTGCGGAGCCAGATGGAAACTCCCAGGTACGAAAATCAAATCACAGTTCTGGCATCGCATGAATATGCGATTATTTCTCTTATTTGTCGATCCAGAAAATTTAAGGGGAAAAACAGATTCACCGTTGCAGAGACTGCACTTTTGAGTCATAAGGGTCTCTCACCCTATATACCTCAAATCCTCCTCAGATGAAACCGGTGTTTTTCCTTCTTCCATTTCCCGAAGTTTCGCAACTATCTTTTCCATCTCTGACGCCCTCTCAGACAGTGCCTGCATATCTACATCTATATCAAGTAACTTGCACAGGACCTTCAGCACAGCCTGGGCGCTTTTTGGATCAACGAGGTATCCGGATGTCACTCCCATAAGGCATACGGCATCGATCCCGCGAAGCTCTGAGAGACCAAGAAGCAGGCCAGAAGCCCCGACAATACCTCCACCGGGTTCATTTGCCCTGAATTCCACGCCGTATTCTTTAAGTTCACGAACGAGTTTTATGTTATTCGCAGCGCCCAGGACGGTCTCGGTCTCAACAAGCTGGCCGACACCGTACCCGCCAAGCGCGTATATCCTTTTTACCTTGAATTCTTCCGCAATATCAAGGAATGCGCCGCACAGCTCATAGTGCCCTTCGTTCGTAGCGCTCTGGTGGTCGCCAACCAGTATCAAAAGATCCTGTTTGCCTTTGGATTTATATGCATAAAGTTCGTTCCTGACAAGCCTGATAGTCCCATCATCCTGCACGATGACCTGCGGGGGGAAATGTGGGGAATATATCTCCATTATCTTTTTAGCGCCGAGTTCCTCGACCATATGCTCTGCTACAAGTTTTCCGACATGGCCAACCCCAGGTAGTCCCTCAACAAGTATAGGGCTTTTTAATCGTGGTTTTTTAGTTCGTAAAATCGTTGTTTTTATCATCTCTATCTCTTTGCCATCCTTCGGTATTTTCCATATCTGTCTTCAAGAGAAAATCGCGCGGGTTGGGAATACTTTGTAAGCTTGCCGCATACAGGGCAAACTTCTTTAAGTGTGTATCTCCCGCATTGACATTTTCTTATTTTTGAAACCATTGATCACGTATTTTGTTCGCTGTATCTGTGGAACTCGCCAGACCCGTCTGCCTTTTCAATGACCCTGATAGCAGATTGCGCCGCTTTTTTGAGGATGTTCTCGGCTTTTTTGTAATCCGGCGCTATTATATGGAGCCTGTACCTTGGCGCCCCGGTGTATGTTATCTCAATACTTACATCCTCACCTTCGATCTGGCCTGCGGCCTTTAATGCTTTCTGTATGTATTCTATGCCGTCAGGAAGCGGGGTCATAAGGTCAATATAACCTGCAATTTCAACCTGCGGTTTTTTCAGGTTCTCTAATGCAACTTTTCTTATCATCTCGGCAATTTCTTTACGGATGCCAATTTCTATCAATACCGATACATCGCCAAATCTCGATTTTTCAAATGCCGAATAAGTGCTTCCAAACTCGCTATAAAGGAGTTCTATTAGTTTATCCAGGTCTTCCTTACTGGTTTTTGTGGTTTTGGCGACATATTGCAGCCATTTCTCGGACTTTTGCTCATTCTTCCATTCCTGGATCTTTTCGCGCCGCTGGTGTTCGTTAACGTCCTTCAGTGAAAGGTCTATGTGATGTTTTGTGGTATCGACATACAGTACTTTGCATACTATTTTCTGGCCCTCCCTCACATGATCCCTGATGTATTTGACCCAGCCAGAAGCCACTTCAGAAATATGGATTAAGCCTTCTTTGCGCCCGTATTCATCCAGTTCAACGAAAGCACCAAAATCCGTGACCCTTTTAACAGTACAAACGACAAGATCACTTTCTTCGGGCCACCCGCTTCTTTCCATTATTCAAGAACCTCAATTATCTGGGTTTTGACAAAAGCCTTTCCGCCTGTGGGTTCGGAAAGGGTCCTGCCGCACACAAGGCAGGTGACGGGCATACTGGCACATCCGAAAATGACCTGCTCATTTTCACAATCGTTACATTTGACCTTCAAAAATCTGCTTTTGGGTTCCATATTTAAGACTCCACGAGTTCAAATTTGCCTGCCCTGAAGCACTTGCTCCTAAGATGAGCTTTTTTACATGTACTGCACCTGTATCTCAGGTTCACACGCTTTGTGGGTTTGTCTCCACCTGGCACTTTGGAGAATTTGCCTGAGTTCCCTATACCTGTATGTCTGTACTTCTGTCTTGTTATCCTGGTTAACGAGGAGGCCTGTCCTTTTTTCACTCTTTCCACAACATGTGGTGTATGGGTTTTGCAATGAGGGCAATATGTATTGAATTTTTTAGGCATTTTCATAATGATCACCTTTCAACTATTATCTGGACGGCTGCATTGCGACTGATCAATGCCTTCGCATTCACAGCCGATAAAACAGCAACATCTTCTTTTGCTAACGTATAGTTGCGTCCATCTGCTCCGACAAAAGTCGGAATATCTTTTAGCAACCGCACCACAATGTACTCCTTACTTATATCCTTTTTGCCTTCTGAAATCGCATCATTTTGTTTGTTTTCCCTGTTTTCAGCAGGTTGCGAAGGAATCACTTGTTTTTCTTTTCTTTCTTTCTTATTGGATACCTTCTCCAGGATTTCCCCGCGGTATTCTATCATAAGTCCAAGCAACCGGTTATAGAAAGCGCACTCTTCCCGCGTCAGTGAATCGATATCCTGTTTTTCTCCCTGTTTCGATGATGCCCGAATCGAGGCTTCAGTTATGATCTTTTTTGCCCGTCTTTCGATGATGTTCTCAAAAGCTTTTCTCGATGTTTTCAGCTCATCCTCGATTATGGCATATTTTGTGCAGTAGATGTCCTCGATCTTCGTTTTTTCATCTTCAAGCCTGAGTATCTGCTGTGCCGCCTTATCATAAAAATCATTCTCAAGCGGTACAAGTTTTGACTTGCGCTCATCTCTGAGGATATTGTTGAAGTTAATGGTTGGCTGATCAGGCATATTCGGCTGCTCCGCGGCACATGAGGTACATTGCCGCATATTCAGGCAAGCTATTGATACCCTCCTGTACCCTAAAGCTTTTTCCTTTCATTTCCACAAGAGAATTCTGGGGTTTAAGTGGGGGAATGACCTCTATTTGTATCTCTTTTTCACTGAAAACAACAGCATCGTCAAGCGGCTTGAATTTTTCAAAACCGGAAAGTGTGAGCGGAACAACCTTCATTCCCGAACCCCCGTGAAGGGAGGAAGGCATCCGGATAAGACGACGGATGTCTGCCGTGACGGGTTCGTCTGTGTGGCCACCTCCCAGATTAATGCTATTTTCATCGATTGCTTTCTGGACTATGGCATCAAAAATATAAGGATCATCAATAATACCTTTATTCTCTATCATGTCTATTGCTTCGGAGCTTGTTGCTTTTTTCTTGATTTTTTTTAGCTTTGATCTGGCTTCTAAGGCATAATTCTCCAAGTCATGAGCTATCAAAACCTCGCGTACTTTTTTTTCAGAGATACCAACCTCATTTGCAATTTTTTTATATCGAATTTTTGGATTTTCATTTTTCATCTGGATTATCAGATTGACGATTTCTTCAGGAATCTTTTCCGAGTGTACTTTTTTTAAATTATAGTTCTTAATTAAATTTATCAATTCATTTAAAGCGTCATCGTCGCTTTTTGTTGAAATTTGCGTCATGAAATGAATTATATATTTACCAACTCGATTTCCCCAGCCAAATCCTTCATTTTCATTTTCAAAAGAGCTAATTTTTCTTGGGGACTGCAATTCTTTTTTCTTGAACCTACCTGCATCATAGACAATATATTTCTCTGATTTAATTAAATAATCAACCATTAATCCAGTACCAGAGACATAATCCACAATCTCACGCCTCTCCGCGCTTCCAAGCGCAAGCACTTTCGGGTCGCGCACATGGATATGATATCCGCGGCCTCCTGAAAAGACAACGCTGATATTATTCTCAGAAAATCCGAAATCTTCGAGTAAGAAATCAAGAAGCTTTCCTGTTTCGGTTTTCACGTTATCGAGCATCTCCTTATAAGACCGTGCCTTCTGCGGCAGGTGATCGGCATCGAGGTCAAAAATAAGGTCTGCGCCTTCCCATTGCTTCTCTTTCATCGTCCCTGCGCCGGGGAATCTGTAATACGCGGCAGAATGGTACGCATGCGCAGGCACCATCCCGCGGAGATAATCAAGCGCTTCCCCTTCGGATGAAAAAGCCTTGTGGCGGCGCATCACGACCTCTGGGAGCTCATCAAAAAAGATAAAACCCCATTCGCGCCGTGTAAAATCAGGGGGCATAACAGGTTTGGTATTCTGGTAATAATCCCCGAACCTTTTGCGCAGATACTGCTTTGTCCTGAAATTCACGTGATTTTATTGTCCTTGAACCTTAAAACCATATTTATTCATTTTCACTTGACTTCGCCACCTACGGCTAAGTAAAACGTATTTTTATTACCTTATATAATTTGCCAGATGGCTATTTACCAGCGTAATTTCAGACTATCGTCAT
>VEPN01000057.1 GCA_012026835.1 Candidatus Methanoperedens sp.
TGAGAGTTTTATTTCTTTTACTCTTTGATAACATTTAAAAGTACATTGTTCGTATGTATACTAATAATTTCGGGTATATAGGCTATGATCGACTATATGATCTGAGAAATATGTGGCGATGAGCTTGAAATTATATTTGTACGCTCGCAGGAAGACAACGAGAAACTGGTGGAAGCAGTCGTGGGACGGCTGCTGGCGGGAGCTAAATCATTTGTGGGAAGCGCTGTTTGGACCTCTTCGACCTGTTAATAAATGAGGTTTTGAAAATTATGAAAAGATATATACGATATTAACATTCTATTAATACTGCATTAATATGGTAAAAGCGCTAGTAAACATAAATGAGAGCGCCAACAGGATTTTAAATATAGTCAAGGCAAAACGTGGGCTAAAAACAAAGTCTGAAGCGATCAATATAGTGGTAAATGAATATGGAAAATCACTTCTTGAACCTGAGCTTCGACCCGAATTCATCGAAAAAATCAAAACAAGACAAAAAGAAAAAACAGTTAAGATCACGAATTTTGGCAGCCATTACGGTTTAGATTAGCATGTATTCTCTTGAAGTGAGGGAAAGTGTTGACAGGATATTTTCCAAACTTGCAAAGAAAAATCCGAAGCAGATGCGGATAATCGAGAAAAAGATAAAACAGATATGTGAAAAGCCGTTGCATTTCAAGCCATTAAGATCGCCGATGCAGCATTTGCGAAGAGTGCATGTGGACAAAAGCTTTGTTTTGACTTATTCTGTTAATGAGGAAGATAAAATCGTGATAATAGAAGATTACGACCACATGATAATGTATATTTATAGCGTTTTTGCAGGCAACTTTGCATCCTCGCCAGGGTCGATCATCTCATGTCCCTCTGCGGCAAGCTCGAATCCAGCCTTGTGCGCTCGAAGGCGAACAGCGAGAGGTTGATGGAGGCGGTTGTGGGGTGGCTGCTGGCGGGATAGCCGGGAAAAGGGTTTAAATATCATGAATCTTTATACTTAACGTGAAAGGATAATAATGAAACTGCATCAAAATAATCATACTAAACCTGCTGCATTAAAATACAGAACTATCGACAGAGAGTTGGAGCTTAAGGCAATAAACCGAATTCTTGAGCGCAGGTATGAAGTGTTAATAGAATTAAGTTAGTCTATCTGATATGCACTTTAATGAATTCCAGGCATAGTAAAAATACATTATTTTCTACCTGATTATCATCATCTTTTAAGACGCTTATAGGCCTTTCTTCATAGGTCTTATATACGTGTAATCTTCTGTTGTAGAGTTCTTTTCTAAAATCAAAGGCTTCTACAGGTGTATAATCGAAAGTAAGACCGTTCTTTTCCAGAAATCTTTCCATCGCAGTCAATGCTGTTCTATGGTTAGCATCCGGGAAAGCCTGAAGCAATATTATGTTCTTCAGGTAATAGGCAGCTATCTCAAGGATATCACGATTTTTTGGAGCGTACTCCACCAGTTTTTTAAGTTCACGCATCTTGATTGGATAGTTTTCACTTCCAGAATATTCAATGCGTGGGTCAATTGATGCGCGAATCTTTATTTGCTCATTGATATCCAGCAATATTTCCAGCGTAAGAAGATTGATTTGCTTCAATATCTCAACCAGCCTGAATAATGCAATCCAAGGTTATAATTTTAATCTGATTTGCCTGAAAGAAAAAGGATTGAAAGTTTCAAAGATAATTCTATTCGGGTCGCAGAGCGAGGAAAAAGCGACATTGGAAAGCGATGTGGATATTCTGATAATCTCTTCGGATTTTCGGAACAAAGATATTTTTGAAAGGGCAAAATTGACAAAGGAAGCTGAGATAAAGACTATAAAAAAATTCAGAGTTCCTCTTGATATAATTACTCTTACCTCTGATGAATTTGAAAGCGGCAAATCTCTTGTTGCTGAATTTGCGAGAAAAGGGAAAGTGATGTACGCTGCTTGAATTGCGCCGCATCGTCGCCAGGGTCGATCAGCTCATGTCTCTCTGCGATGAGCTTGAAGCAAGGCTCGCGCGCTCGCAGGCTGACAGCGAGAGGTTGATGGAGGCGGTTGTGGGGCGGCTGGTGGCTGGGTTGCAGTGAATAAAATATAATTATAATTAATAAAAATATAATAACATTTTATAATTGGCCTATCAAGCTATATATAAGGAAATCATAGATATATTTGCATCTGTAAAAAATGATGCTGTGAATACTATGGAAGAATTAACTATCGATGATACGTATAATATACATCTCCCAAAAGCATTAGTTGATTTGCTTAATATTAGACCAAGAGATCGCTTTAATGTTGTCATCAAAGATAATGAAATTATACTCGAAAAAGTAAAAAAAGGGGAAAAAGCGGAAAAAGATTCTTTAGTCGAACTGCTTGAGTCTCCGGCTCATGTTGATATCGTGAAAATTAAGGAATTAAATCTAAATGCGCTTGAGGAAGAGCTTTGGACAACATAAAAAAAATATTAGTTGATTCAAACATTTTCATATTCGCAAATATCAAAGAATATCCTGAATATCCTGCTGCAAAAGCAAAAATAAAAGAATTGATAAAGACTCATGAGTTACTTGTCAATACTATAATCATTTCTGAAATCCAATATAAATTATATCGATTGTTAGATCAAGAAGAATCCCATAACAGAACACTAAAAATACTGAATTCAAAGCATGTGGGATATGAATCCATAACTAAAAGCACCATATCAAAAGCTTTAGAACTCAGCCTTTACTCCAATACCCGGATAAATGATGCTATAATTGCACAAAATGCAATAGATCTCGATGTTGAAGTATTTACAGACAACATCAAGGATTTTAGGAAAATCTCGAACTTAAAAATAATTCCGCTGAGATAGCATAAATGAGCTTGAAGCCGGGCTCGCGCGCTCGCAGGCGGACGGCGAGAGGTTGATGGAGGCGGTCGTGGGGAGGATGCTGGTGGGGGAATACACTCTGGGAACGCACGGATCGATAAAAATAGGTCGATAACTATCGTTTCCAGATAATAAATCTGAGTTCATCAGCTTTTAAAATTTTCTAAACCTCTCAGCATTTGCTGCAACTATCTCGGGTTTTGAAAAATTCTTTTTTTCATAAATATTCGATATATTCCCTCCAAACTGCAATAAACACATTATTAGCGTTGTTCTTGAAAAAATTATCTTTTATAACATCTTAATATTTGTTCGCACATATTCAAAATAAGTGATACCTATTATTTCAAACAAATACCGTAAGTATAATCTATATAAAGAGGATAATTAAACATATGCAAACTGCAAAACAGGAAGTCAGAGAGATTCTCGACCATTTACCGGAAGACTGTACGCTGGAGGATATTCAGTATCATCTCTATGTTTTACAGAAAGTCGAACGAGGTTTGGCTGATGCCAGAGAAGGTCGGGTTTATTCACATAAAGAAATTGAAACCCGTATGTCAAAATGGCTCAGAAAATAGTCTGGTCTTTTGAGGCAGCTTCTGATCTCGAAGCGCTCGCTGATTATATTTCAAAAGATTCAGCTTTTTATGCGGCTGCATTTGTTCAGGAAATTCTTGATGTGAGTGGCTCTCTCCATGAATTTTCTGAAAGGGGACGCGTTGTCCCTGAATTTGGAGACCTAAATATCCGCGAGCTTTTGGTAAGAGGGTATCGGCTTATTTACAGCATTGAGGAACATCGTATCGTATTATTAGGTCTTGTACATGGAAAGAGGGACCTTAAAAGCCTATGGGCAAATGAGAAAAGAAGAGGGGATCAGGGCACTGAAGATAGGGCTGCTGACAATTAAGATAATACTGCTCCTTGAATGTCCTTCTGCGACGAGCTTGAAGCCGAGGTGCTCGCAGGCGGACAGCGAGAGGTTGATGGAGGCGGTTGTGGGGCGGCGGGGTAAGTACGGAAAAAACAATCAGGATCAGGCGTTTCAGAAACAAAAAGTAAAAAAGTTCATTTTAAATCCCGCATAGATTCATACTAAGTGGAACTAATCAGGGTAACAAACAAATGAAAGGGAATTACACATGGAAAATCCAGGATTTAAAGATTTAGAATTATCAAAAGAGATACAGATGGCAGTTAAAGATATGGGTTTTGAAGAAGCCACCCCGATCCAGATCCAATCTATCCCCTATATGTTAGAAGGAAAAGATGTGATCGGACAGGCTCAAACAGGTACAGGAAAAACAGCAGCCTTCGGGATTGCAACTTTAGAACTGATTGATCTGGGAAATAAGGGCTTACAGGCTGTGATTTTATGTCCCACAAGAGAATTGGCAATTCAGGTATCAGAAGAATTGAAAAAGCTTTCAAAATATAAAAAGGGTATTGAGATTTTACCGATTTACGGCGGGCAACCTATTGACCGCCAGATCAGGGCGCTAAGAAGAGGTGTACAGATCATTATTGGCACTCCCGGCCGCGTCATGGATCATATGGAACGGCACACTTTGAAAATGGATGGCGTAAAAATAATCGTTCTTGATGAAGCAGATGAAATGCTGGATATGGGATTCAGGGAAGATATCGAAACCATTATGAGAAAAATCCCCAAGGAAAGACAAACCATCCTCTTCTCTGCAACCATGCCCCGGGCTATTCTGGATTTGACGAAAAAGTATCAAACGAAGCCGCAGATGATAAAATTGGAGCATAAGGAAATGACAGTTCCCAATGTTGAACAATTTTATTTTGAAGTCAAATCGCAGGCTAAACCCGAGGTATTGTCCCGTTTGATCGATCTTAACGATTTGAAATTATCACTTGTGTTCTGTAATACGAAAAGACGCGTGGATGAATTGGTAGAAACCCTCAAGGCAAGAGGATATCTCGCTGACGGTCTGCATGGGGATATGCAGCAGAGGCAAAGGGACACCGTCATGTCTAAATTCAGAAGGAGAGAGATTGAGATCCTGGTGGCAACCGATGTGGCAGCCCGGGGAATCGATGTAGGGGATATAGAGGCCGTGTTCAACTATGATATACCTGCGGATGATGAATATTATTTACACAGGATAGGAAGAACAGCCAGGGCTGGAAAAGCGGGGCAGGCATTTAGCTTTGTGACAGGCAGGGAGGTATACAGGATAAGGCAGATACAACAATTCACAAAGACGAAAATCATAGCACAGAAAGTTCCCTCTGCCAGTGATATTGAAGAGATCAGGACAAACCTGGTTTTAGAAAAAGTTAAAGGGATTGTTGATGCCGGGCACCTGGGAGAATATACTAACCTGGTTGAGAAACTTATCCTTGAGGATTATACTTCAGGAGAGGTGGCTGCTGCTTTGTTGAAGATAGTGATGGGCGAGGGGAGCAAAAATGAGGCAATGAAAATAAAAAAGTGATCCCTTCTTCTGGTTATTAAAACTCACATCCAATTACACATTATGTGGACCTCCGCCCTCCTTTCAGCCTCCAAATACCTCATCTCAGTCATCCCGGCAACCGTCATCGGCATTGTCCTGATGGAACTCCTGATCGAGCTTGGCTGGATACAGAAGCTTGGCTTCATGACAGCGCCGTTCATGCGATTTGGCCACCTGCGGGAAGAGGTCGGCGTGAGCTTTCTTGTAACCTTCGGCTCACCAACTGCCGGGAATTCCATGATAGCACAGCTTAATAAAAAAGGCCTGATAAATAATAAAGAGACACTGATTGCCTCTCTTGTCACCTCTTTTCCTGCAACCTTCATATTCCTTCGGGACCTGCTCCCTGTGCTTGTGATATTGCTTGGGACTACAGGACTGATTTATCTGGGCATAGTCGTAGGTGTAGGTTTTCTCAAGACAGCGATAACCCTTGTTATCGGACGCATGATGATTCCGCCTAAAGAAGCCGCAGTGATACGACAGGAAGTGAAAAAGAAAAAATTGGGCGCTGCTCTTAAGGGTGCGGTTTCAACTTCTCTTGCACCGCTTCGGCGCATCATCCCGACAATGGTTGTTGCCGCAATAATCGTATTCCAGCTTATCGATATAGGTTTTTTCGATATGATTTCAGTTTATCTGAAAGATATCCCGGCCCTAAAATATCTCCCGCCGCAGGGACTGCCCGTGATCGCAGCATGGTTTGCAAGCAACATAGGTGCATATACGATAGCGAGCAACCTGATGACCGAAGGGATAATGTCATCAAAAGAGATAGTCATAACACTGCTTGCAGGCAGGGTTCTTTCAAGCATCGTGCGCCTGAGGTTCACCATACCTTATTATACCGGCATATTTTCCCCGAAGCTTGGCATGCAGATCATGCTGCTCTCTACGCTGATGCAGGAAGGACTGACGGTGATTGTGATAGTTCTCCTGGCCTTGTTCTGGTGAAACAGGCATATTTTGCCTAAAGATTTAAATCATATAAAAACATAGTTAACACTGTTAACATGCCACAAAATGAAAAACACCTTTATTCTGAAACCGCGGCAGTGCAGGATGTTTATACAAGGAAGATAGAACATTTATCTCCTTCTGTAAAACTTGTCTTCAAGGTGCTTGAATACAAAGGGCTTATGACTCAGAAAGAACTCGCTGCAGAAAGCTACCTGCCATCACGTACTGTGCGGTATGCCCTCAGCAGGCTAAAAAAGGAAGGAATGATAGAGGAAAGACTCTATTATAAGGATGCGCGCCAGTGCCTGTACGGAGTGAAGAGTTCCATACACGACGAGATAATTTCAGACTTTGCGTGCGGCATAGTATAGTTTTATGTGTTTTAAGATATATTATTAACCCATGAGCAGGACAAGTTTACGCGAGATAACACATCTTGTTATCTCCTTGGTAGTACTCACTATCGCCTTCACATATCCCAGCATGAGACCCGATATACTGGCAATAGTGGCAATCGGCGTGGGAAGTGGTTTCCTCCTTCATGAACTCGCTCACAAGTTCACTGCCCAGAAATATGGCTATTTTGCGGAATATGAAGCAAGCCCCATCGGGCTTACGCTGGCGATTGTTCTTCGCGTTTTTACGGGTATTGTTTTCGCGGCGCCCGGCGCTGTAATGATTTACGGCAAAAAAGCTCCTGGCATCGAGGATCGTTACCTGGATTCAAATCAGGCCTCAAAGGAGTTTGCTTACATATCGGTCTCAGGAGTTGTGGTGAACCTGATACTTGCAATATCATTTTTCCTGGCTTCGCTATATGTGGTTCCTTATTCTTTGACCTACAGGATCTTTACAACAGGGTATTTTATAAACGTGGTTCTTGCAGGGTTCAACATGATACCTGTCGGCCCTCTTGACGGCGCGAAAGTATGGAAGCACAATCCGGTATTATGGGGCATGGTAGGTATTCCTTCGATAATTCTTTTCCTGTTCATGAACTGGTAGTGGTCTTAATTAATAAGGAAATTCGCAAAGATGATATTTTGCATCTTATCAATAACCAGGATATCAGGGGATTCAATACTGGCACTTCTGTAACATGATGTCAGATCAATAACCCCACCTAAATCGGCATCGAGTTTCTTGCCGTTGAATCTTGTACTGTAATCACAGTAATATGGGGGTGGTTGAGGGACTTTTTGCCTAACTTCTGAAATGACCCATGTGGATGACTGATTAATGAATTTTACTTCAGTTGTCCAGAGATGCCCTTTCAAATCCCGTACAGAAAACTCCAATTCGGATTCATCCTCATCATCGCCGTGCCCTGCCTGCTCGAAAACTATATCTTTCACAATAAATTGGGATATGTTGTTACTGGGCGGAAAATTACCGCACATCTGGTCTTTTGTCCACATCTCCATTCCCTGTTTGCAGCTGTAGCCAGTCTCTGGAATCATGATCATACCTGCATACAAAATATCGCCTGGCAGTTCACTTGTATTTATCAGGTCAAGCTTCAGGATATCATACCCGTAGATATTTGTAATTTTAATACAACCGTAATCAGTGACTATTTCCGAACATTGTGATTTATTTCCGACTTCATACCACCTGTCCCACACCTGTGGATACCTCGTTTCAATTGTCACATTCATTGAATTAAACCTTCTGCTATAATATGCATCTGCCGGAACCGGCTGGAAATTAAACGTCTCCACTTCTATTGAGGAGGTATAAAGACCAGTACTCTTCAGGACAATTGGAAGATAAATATTGCCATTCAGGACAAGAGATTGTTTCTCGTCTGCTGAGATATTGATTTTTCCAAAATCCTTGATAACCAGACCATGCTCGAATACAAGCTTTGGCAGATTTGATAAGGTACTGACCTGATATTCGATCCCCAGTGAATTAATATGATAGGTTTTAACAGACCCTGATTGACTCAGGGTGATAGTAATATTTAGCGGGTATGTATCAATCACTCCCTGTGAAGGCGCCGGACTTTGCAGCATGAACCGTTCCTGATACCTCACGCCCATATGCAGGCTGCTCGTTTTGGGAATGTTCTTTGCCGAAACATCTTCAACGTCCGACCTCAGGGCAATAAAATCACTGTACACCTGGTCAAAATGCTGCCTTTCGGATTCCTTATTCCATCTTGGCATATCGTATGTCTGCATAATACCCAGATACACTACAACAATCAAAAGTATCAACATCATGCCTACAAGTTCTGAAACACCGTTTTCATTGTCAAATAATTTCATATGCCACCTAAACAAATAACACAAAGAACAAATATGCTATACCCATCATAATCACGGAATGTTTGAGACCGTCATATACGCTTTCTCCTGTCATCTGGCCTACGATGATCCCTGAAAAGAACCCCTGTATCACTGTGGCATGCATGAACAGCCTTGTATATTCTTCCTTATGGGTGCTCATTGATAATATACCGACAGCGGAACCGGTCTCCGGTATCTGTGGGAGGAACATCGTGGCGAATACATACAGCACGAGCAAAAATACGGCGAACGAGATATATACAACTACCAGGTAAGAGAAAAGAACCGTAAACTTCTGGCGCCTGAGGTTTTCTGCAAGGACTGCGTCAGTTGCAGCCACTCTCAGGGTCTCTCTTATGTTTCCCGAAGTTTCACTGGCTTTGGTTATGAGCGTAACGATCCTTGATATGGAGACCGTTCCTACCCTGTGCTCAAATTTCATCAGAGCATTATTAATGCTGTTGCTCCATGCAAGATCCTTATACATAATCTTCACTTCTGTACTCAAAACTCCAATGTTGATTTTGGAAATAGATCTAAGTGCCTCTGCAAGCGGCATCCCGACTTCATTGACTACGGCCAGCCGCTTGAGGAATTCGGGTATAGAGGCTTCAATCGCTTTTATCCGTTTTGTGAGGGCTTCGTAAAAAAAGAGGAACGGTACAGCGAGAATGAACAAGCTTATTATAAACGGATCATCAAGCATATCAACTGTTATCTCGCGCTGGTAGACCGAGATAAAAAAATAGATTATCGCCAAAGGTACCGTAATATAAAATATTTTAAAAGGCTGGGCAAAGAAAAGTTTTAGCGGGTTTTTCCAGTTCTCAATTATGTTCTTCCAGTATAGTGACCTCTGGAGCCTTCTAACCAGCCTGTCATCTCCCTCCATAGCAACTATCCTGGTATCATCATAATGCTGCATGTTTCTTGAAACCGAATATACATTGACCATTTCAATGTCCCTCCCAAATGCCATCATGCTCAGCAAGACACTGAATGCAATGGCAGTTAACGGTATGATAACGTATATCAATAGCTTGATAATCATAATGCTTCCTGGGCCCATCATTCCCATTACTACAAGGATCGTTATCAGGAAGAGAGGCCCGGCAACAAAGAGCGTTATATATGTCTCAGCGAACATACCGAGCAATTCCAGATACATACCCTGATCAGATTCCGATGAGTTCTGGTAATTTACCGTCATGCTGCCAAAAAATGTCTCAAGGTCGCCGCTGGTGGCTGCGACATTTATAAGATTTTCAAGGAAATCCCTGAACTTATCTGACTGCGTCCTGACTGCCCCGTTTTTTAGTGCAGTAATCATATCGTTCCCATAAAGTTCAGTTTCCATAACGATGTATCCTATCTCCTCTGCCGCTTCACCATAAACATCGATATGATCCTTTAATGACTTGAAGATCGAAATGAGACTCAAACCTCCTTTGCTCAATGCATGCATATATGCCACAGCATGCGGAAGTGTAAGGTCAATCTTGTTTTTCCTGGTCTGTGTGACAAGTCCCGGATAAGACAGGATCCCGTAATAAACGATAACTCCCAATAACAATGAAAACAATAACCCGATAATAAGAATAAAGACTGTCTTCCCGTAGGAACCAAGGCCTGTAGATCCGATACGTGATACAACATTCAGGTAGTGGATATACAGGAGACCCCACAGGGGAGTAAGAAGATACACAAGTACCGCTGTCAGGATAGCTGATACCGCAGCCCATAGACATGCCATGCTCGCATAGATATCCCACGGCACAGCCAGATGAGCCTGCCTGATGGCCGTCCGCATCGTAGAATACCGTTCTCCTTTATTCCTTACATATTCACCAAAAAGTGCAAAAGCCAGCTTATGGATACTATTCAATACCATTTTTCATTCTCTGCCGTTTTGCCACAATATCGGGCCGGCTTTTGATATACATCTTATACTTCTTTCCAGGTTCCACGGCTTCAAAAATCACCCTGTCACGGGGCTGCAATTCAAGATGCTCGCCAAACCAGGTTTCCAGGTCATTTCCCTGCAGGTATTTCCCTGCTACCGGGTCTCCCGCAGGCGTGCTTTTTTTAGCCGAATTTATTTCCACGTTGAGCAATCCTTTATCAGACTCTATTTTAAATGGAATTTTATACCCGGGGAAGAAATATCTGTTTTTCTTAGATATCGGGATACGGCCTGACTTCCTCCATGCAGCCTGATCCCCACGTTTTTTCGGTGATGCCAGACATATCTCAAGTGCGGGTTCTGTAACAGTTCTCAGGGTCTTTTCCGGGTTTACATAATAACTCTGGATAAGTGAAACAATATCGATTTCATCCATCTCCTTTTCTACCATATATTCAAGAAGCTTCTCCCTGTTTTCCAACTCCTTTCCCAGTTTGTTCTCATCCCAGTTGCGTCTGGCCATAATATCCTCAAGGATAGCCGATTTACCGCTTGTCCTGAAAGAATCGGCTCTTGGATCATATGTATAAATATCATTGAACCTGAGGTCCTGGGTCGTAGGTTCAATCCCCATGAACTCAATTAATGTGTCCATACGGCGGGCCCTTCCTTTTTCAAGCTGTATGACTTTCTGGATACACAGAAGATCAAGGGACTGAATCATTGCGCGCGGGACGTTTATCGGTTCCCCTTCAAGCCTGCTGATTACCGTATTTACAGAGTCGGCATGCATAGTCGAATATGTGGTATGGCCTGTGCTCATTGCCTGGAATAATGTCATCGCTTCTTTCCCCCTGATTTCCCCGACTATAATATAATCCGGGCGCTGGCGCAATGCCTGGCGCAGCAGTTCATACATATCAATATCCCGGCCACTTGTTGTTTTTGTGAAAGACTCCCGCGTAAGACTTCCTATCCAGTTGGCATGATGCAGCATCAATTCATGCGTGTCTTCGATACTGACTATTTTGGCCATTGAAGGGATGAACAGGGATATTGCGTTTAATGATGATGTCTTACCTGCTGCGGTTGCGCCTGCAAACACAATGCTTTTACCATTCTCCACAGCGAGCCACAGATATGCAAGAATCTCTTTTGAGTACGTCCTGTTTTTTATCAATTCAGCAGGTGTAAAGGCCTGTTCACGGAATTTCCGTATCGTGAATGAGCTTCCCCTGAATGTGACCTCTTTCCCCAGTGACGCGTTGAGCCGTGAACCGTCAGGAAGAGAACTGTTAATCAGGGGTTCGCCGATAGATATATGTTTTCCGCATTGCTGTGAAAGTTTCATCACGAACGAATCGAGTTTTGAAGCCTCAAAAGATATGTTCGTCTTTATATTTTGATACTTTCTGTGATACAGGAATATGGGAATCCCTGAACCATCACAGGAAATGTCTTCTATATCCGTATCCCTCATGAGTACATCGATTCTCTCAAATCCTATGTAATCCCTTTTTATGTAGTACAGGACTTTATGGATGGAAAGCATACCGATTTCAATCGAATATCCCTCAATGAGTTCAAGGGTCTTCGTCTCCAGGAGATCACTTTTTACTTTGTCCGATGCTTCATACACAGTCAGAGTATCAAGAATATTTTCATAAACTGTTTCAAGCACCATCCGTTCGAATATTGAGAGTTCTGGTTCGGCAGCGAAGTACAAAAATTCCTTTTTTTCTTCATTGAATAGTATAGATACGAAGGCATATGGTTCATTTACCCAGTATCTTTCTTTCTCGATATAACCCGGAAGCCCTTTAAAAGAAACTATTGGTTCTGACTTGCCGGGGATGTATGGTTCAAGTTTGAGCTTTCCTCCTAAAAGAATATGTAAGTAGTTTTTTAAGTCCGTATAATCCTCCTGGATTATTTTTATTTTTTCTGACAGTATTGGTACGGGAACCATCTTGTTACTCTTATCGTTACTATGATTATCATGATTATTATATAAATTGATATAGTTTTCTATAATACATAGAAATCGATTAAATTTAAATACTAAATAACCCTCATATGTTGATTATGATAATGATTATATCAACGCGAGAAAATGGAACGGTTCTTTCAAAAAGAAATGGGTTAATCACGGAAGAAATTAGTTTGAATTTTATATTATCAATATGAAAATATCAAGAATCCCCACAGGTATTGATTCACTTGATCCCATCCTGCAGGGCGGCCTGCCCTCAGGTTCGCTCATCCTGCTGCTGGGTGAGATAGGTGCAGGGGATTCCGAGTTCGTGCTCACGTCCTCGGCGCGCCTGCTGATGGGGCAGATAAAACAAAGCAATGGCATAACCATGCCCAAAAAAATCTGCTACATCTCATTTACAAGATCAAAAGAGGATATTGTTAAAGAAATTGCATTATCTTTTCCTGATTACCACAAGATATTGGATTGTAAAATTCCGAAGAATGAATTTGAATTCAAGGATTTCTCGGACTCCTACTTTGCCAGGTCGTTCATACCAGCAACGTGGAGGTCTTCTTCAAGCACCCCACTATCGTTTGAATCCCTGAGATGGAATGAAGAGCAAAAGAACCTTGTTGAGACGCTGATAGATTATCTGGATAAAAATGCGGCCGGAAGCGTTGTTATCATAGATTCCCTGACAGCGCTTACACAGTACTGTCTTGAACGAATGGAATGGAACGATCTCATATTATTCTTGCGCGGTCTCCAGAAAGCCTCAAAAATGTGGGACGGGCTTGTATATGCAATATTAAGCGAGGGGATTTTTGATAATAGTAAGCAGGAGGAGATATCAGAGTGCATGGATGGTGTTATGGTTTTTGAATGGGAAAAAATGGGACCTTCACAGAGGAAACGTATCATGTACCTGAAAAAATTCAGGGGCGTCCTGCCAGGACTCTGTGAAGATAATATTGTAAATTTTGAGACGCAGATAAGCCCGCTGAAAGGTTTTGAAGTTTCAAATGTGAAAAGGGTAAGGGGCAGGTAATGGACCAGCTGAATACCGGAATACTTGGACTGGATGAGATGCTTGGAGGAGGCATCCCGGCCGGGCATATTGTCGCAGTCATGGGGCCTCCGGGTACCGGCAAATCCACATTTGCCCTCCAGTTCATTTATGCAGGCCTTCGTAAGAATGAGACCTGCGCATACCTGAGTCTTGAAGAAAGCGCAGATAATATAATTAAAACAGCGGCAATTTTCAACTGGGACCTGAAGCCTTATATTGAGAGCAAAAAAATGGCGCTTGTGCACCTCAGTACGTTGAACCTCAAGGCCATGATAGACCGCATCGAGAATGACCTGCCAAAGCTTTTTAAATCATTCAACGTCAAACGCCTTGCTATAGATCCTGTTACTCTTTATGAGATGATATATGATGCGGAGTCTGAGCGCCGCGACCATCTCTTCAACCTTGCCCAGATAATAAAAGGGACGGATGTGACGGCCGTGATGACTTCAGAGATCAGCAAAGGAAACCCGTATTATTCAAAATACGGCCTGATAGAGTATATTTCTGACGGGGTCATCATTCTTCGGCAGGCCAGGCAGGCTGATATGGGTGCTGTCACGACCGTTATCGAAGTCTCGAAGATGAGGCACATCGACCATTCAAAAGAGATAAAG
Source organism: Candidatus Methanoperedens sp. (assembly GCA_012026835.1). GTDB lineage: Archaea > Halobacteriota > Methanosarcinia > Methanosarcinales > Methanoperedenaceae > Methanoperedens. Next base: position 14,198 of record VEPN01000057.1, read on the forward strand.
CCGTATAATATAACAGGAAGCGGTATCGTGGTGCATTCAGGATCAGGGGTTTTCATTTAGTATTAGTGCCCGATGAACCATTGGGGGAATCTCACCGCGAAAAGCGCAAAGTACGCAAAGAAAATACTTCTATGCTTCGCAATCTTAGCATCTCTTTGCCTTTTCAAAGTTCATCTAATATACATTCTCAGATGGTTTCCTGGCAATCACATGGAGCATGTTCCACACGGATTCGATCCCTTTAGCCGTCTGCCTCTTTTCAAGCTCTGTAATATAATCGGATCTGTAAGCATCACGCAAATACAAAGGTACATGATCCAGATAATTCCCAAAATGACTAGCTTCTATAAATTCGATAAGGTCTGTAGAGTTCCTGTAATTTATATAGGTTCTTCTGAATTTTAGATTTATATCACCGAATCCTGCATCAATCAACAGTTGCAGCAGCCCGTCCGTAGTGATAGATCTGCCCGATGCTATGTTAGAGCCAACCTGTGAGGCATACGGCTCTCTCTTTAGAAGTTCATCTTTAATTACCATCAACGGACCTGGTAATCCTTTGCTTGTAGTTGTTATTCCCATAAGCCCATCGGGTTTCAATACCCTGTAGACCTCTGAAAGCGCAGTCTTTTTATCGGTAATCCAGCCAAAAACCAGGTTCATAATAACTGTATCAAAACTGTTATCTGCAAAGTTGTTCAGGTCTTCGCCGCTTCCCACCTCAAAGGAGATGTTGGGATGATTTTTATCTTCGATTTTTTTCCGTGCAACCTGGATGCGGTACTCTGCAGGGTCAATGCTGTAAATACGCCCTGTATTTCCAATTATCCCTGAGATATATTCTGCCAGGCGCCCGGTGCCGCACCCTATATCAAGGATACAGTCTCCTTTCTCTATATTTAATTCTTCAGCCAGCAATTTCCCATGCTCAAACTGGCTATTACTAACCTTATCGTACCTCTCAGCCAGAGTTGGCGTATCACAAATTACGCTGCTCATTATAATCATATAATTATAGTTAACTTATATTAATTTTTTGATCTTTCAATACCTATATAATCACGAAATGAAGATATTCAATTACGATGAAATTTAAGATCAAAAGGTCTGACGGGGATAAGTCACGATTCGATATTTTCGAAGTGAGAATTACACCCCACATGTCAGTGCTTGAAGCCCTCTTCCAGATACAGGATGAGCAGGACAGCACCCTTGCCTTCAGGTACTCATGCAGGGGTGCAGTGTGCGGCTCATGTGCCATGCTCATCAATAAAAAACAGAGACTTGCCTGCCGTACCCAGGTTTCCAGGATTGCAGGAGAGTTCGTGCTGGCCCCTGCTGCATTTGGTCCTCTTGTGAGGCCGCTTTTAAAAACAGGGGACGATATCCTTATAGAACCACTCCCTAACCTTCCCGTAATCAAGGACCTTATAGTGGACTGGGAACCATTCTTTAAGCATTACAGGGATATGCATCCGTGGTTTGTCGGAAATAACACAGAGACCGGAACAGAAATGCCGATGTCGCAGGCAGACCTTGAAAAAGTTGAAAAATACGCCGCCTGCATCCAGTGCTGTATCTGCTATGGGGCATGTCCTGTTGCTGCACGAAATAAGGATTTCCCGGGGCCTGCGGCTCTTGCAAAAGCATGGCGTTTCTATGCCGATGTACGCAATTCAGATACTAAAGCAATATTAAAGAGAGTGGATTTTAATAATGGGGTATGGGCGTGTGATGAAGTGTACCGCTGTGTGGAGGTCTGCCCGAAAAATGTACCCCCGACAAATGCTATAACAGGCTTCATGAGAAACATTATAAAGCATAAGATTAAAACAATATTCTAAGCTCCATTTTGTTCCATGCGAAGATGAACCTGGGGAAAGTTAACTGAGTTAACTTTAAATAAAATAATTGAGTATTATATTAGTGTGGCAGGTAAAACGTCTTTTTTCAAAAAACTAATCCCCACTCCCCAACCTGCCACTATATACTATATATATATTTTCTATGTAACAAATTATTGAATTTTCGGTTGTCTATCGCCACATTTAAATATTCAAAGCTTGAACAATAATTATGGCAATATGGATAAAGAAAGAGCTTACGGGACAGGGATGTGGGCCTGGCTGCTCCAGCGCATCACAGGGTTTTTGCTTGTAATCTACCTCTTCCTTCATGTCGGGTGGGCGCACGGGATTAGTACACCATTTGATTTTTTATTTTTCCCGGCCCCTCTTGCATTCTTTATCCTGATCCTGCTTGCAGTTCCCCATGCGCTTAACGGCTTTCGCGTATTTGCTGTCGATTTCGGAATAAGCCAAAGAACGCAAAAAATCTTATTCTGGGCTCTTATGGTATTCGGGGTGGCCGTGATTATTTTTTCATGTTACAGTCGTTTTTCCTGACAATTAATATATATTCTCTTAAAACATTATACGTGTTAATGTCCAATCCTCAATCCACTGACGGATTATCGGTGTTAATAAAATATAAATGGAAGATCGTGCTGGCGATCATATTACTGGTTATCGCTGCCGCTTTCATAGCTATCCTGCTCCCTCTTCTTGACGGCATAATTATGGGGATTGTGCTGGCCTACGTAGCAAGGCCCCTGAAACGTTTTATCGATCGATTCAGCCCGCAGTCATCCGCATACCTTGCAACCTTCGCCATCATTTTCCCGATTTTCCTGATAACCGGACTGGGCGTTATTGAAATATTCAATTTTATTTTCTGGGCTGCAAAAAACCAGGAATATGTGATGAGTACCCTGCTGGCACTGATAGAAACAATGAATCTTCCTGATTTTGCAGGGGAAAAAATAAAAGATATCATATTGAATTTTACCCTCTATCTTTTACCTTTCATGAAAGAGTTGCCTCTTATTGAAATTGGCAAGAGTTTTGTTATAGCTTCTACAATGTTTATAATAAATATCCTTCTTGCCGTGATAGTTTGTTTCTATCTGCTGGTCGATGGCGGCCGCCTTGTTGATAAAGTAATTGATATAATTCCTGAAGATATCGAGATATTCTCCCAGAAATTCGTAAAACATTTCGATGCCATCCTGTCAGCCCTGTTCATAGGAAACACATACAGTGCCATCGCGGTCGGAATAATTTCACTTGTAGTTTTCTGGGCATTTGGGTTCCCAAGTATCCTTGCACTTTCAGCCCTCATGCTCATTGTTGCCTTTGTCCCGATGTTCACTTCCTGGATGGTGGTAGCGCCTCTTGCGATTTACAGATATTATGAAATGGGAAGTGAGAGCGCATTTATTTTTGTCGTGGTCTCGCTGGTTGTGTTTATCATTATTCCCGATCTCTTTATCAGGCCGTATCTCATAAACACCCGCTCGAACATACACCCGCTGCTAATCATAATAGCGTTCCTGGGAGGCGGGCTGGTCGGCGGCATCGCAGGTTTCTTCATAGCCCCGATATTGCTTGGCGCAATAGTGGCGGCGTACAGGGCGAGTGCGGAAGTAAGAAGAGTGGAGATTTTAAAACAGCAAGGGTGAAGAACCGGTAAAACTATTTCCTTGATATTCCCATCTTCATCCCGACATCCTCGACATTCCAGTCCTTGACGAGGTCGCCTTCTGGTTCAACACCTGAACCAATTGTAAGTGATCTTGCCCTCACTTCCCCTGCAATGAAGTCTTTTAATTCTTCCACAAGTTCCAGGACTCTTGTATCCTTGATATCCACGAATGCATCGATCTCTTCTTCCACGGCCAGGTCAAGTTCCTTTCGCATATCCTGTATTCTCCTTATGACCTCGCGGGCATAGCCCTCTGATTCGATCTCCCGTGTGAGTTCGGTATCGACATACACCTCGCCTGCTGAAAATCCTGCGCTGGCAATCGATACAGGGATTATATCCTTGAAGCTCACCATATCTTTCGTGATAGTGCCTGCATTAAGTTCAAAACTGCCGGATTCCATAATGGCTTTCTTGACCGCCCTGCCGTCTGCTTTCTTTAACTCTGCGATCACTTTTCCTGCATCTTTCTTAAAGGCCGGGCCGAGCGCTGAGTGATTCGGCATTACTTCCACGCCGAGTTCTTCCCATGTCTCGCCAGTTCCAATCAATACAATTTCCTTGGAGTTTGTCTGCTCTTTCAATACAGATTCGAGGTTCTTTACTGCGGCAGCAACTTCATCTTTCTTCGGGGCCACTACAATCCTTTTCACGGGCCATCTCAGCTTGCGCTTCAATTTCTGCCTTGCATTGGACGAGGCTTCAACGATCTGACGGATTATATCCATCCTGGTCTCAAGATCGGTATCGATGAACTCTTCTTTCGCCTCTACCCGGTCGCACATATGAACACTTGCAGGTGCATCAGAATCGACGTTACGTACAAGGTTCTGGTACATCTCCTCTGAGATATGCGGCGCAAAAGGCGCTATAAGGTTTGTTAAACTGACAAGAACCTCGTACAGGGTATAATACGCCGCCAGCTTGTCGGGGTCATTGGCTTCGCGCCATGTACGCGGACGTATGAGCTGGATATACCACCTGGAGAGGTCTTCAAGTATGAACTCTGCAATCGGGCGCGTGGCTTTGTGAAGGTTGTACTCAGACATGGCAGCATCTACCTTTTTTATCAAAGACTGCATCCTTGAGAGTATCCACCTGTCCTCAAGGCGTAACCCTTGCGGAGTTCCTTTCATCTCAAGCGGGTTGAAGTTGTCAAGAATCATATACGGCAGCGGGAAGCGGTAAACATTCCAGAGAATATTCAGCATCCTGTGGACGTTGCCAACTTCATCCCAGCTGAATTTGAGGTCTTCCCAGGGCGCATTCTGGGAAAGGACATATAAGCGAAGTGATTCTGCGCCGTACTTTTCAATAACTGCTTCAGGTGAGACCACATTGCCAAGGCTCTTTGACATCTTCTTGCCTTCGGTATCGAGGGTGAAGCCATGCATCAGGACGCTTCTGTAGGGCGCTTTCCCGAATGCTATCATGCTTGCCCCAAGCTGTGAATAGAACCAGCCGCGTGTCTGGTCATGGCCCTCTGTGATAAAATCCGCGGGCCACCATTCATCAAATGCTTTCTCTTCATGCGGGAAATTGAGGGTTGCCCAGGAAGCGACCGCCGAGTCAAACCATACGTCAAAAACATCAGGGACACGGGTCATCCTTCCCCCGCATTTACACTTGATATGGATATTATCCACGTTCGGCCTGTGAAGGTCAGGGAGCTGCGGCACGCCTGAGCGCTTCTCAAGCTCATGTTTTGTCCCTATCACCTCGACCTCGCCGCAGGAATCGCATATCCATACCGGGATTGGGATTCCCCAGTACCTCTGGCGTGATATGCACCAGTCGCGCGAACCCGCAATCCAGTCGGCAAACCGTGCTGAACCCGCCCATTCGGGATACCATTTTATTTTTTCAACCTCAGAAAGCATTTTTTCCTTGAGGTCAGTAACCCGCAGGAACCACTGCTCTGTGGCCAGATAAATGATCGGGGTCTTGCATCTCCAGCAATGCCCGTACCTGTGCGAGATGCTGCCGCTTGCAAGGAGCAGTTCCTTCTCTGTCAGGTCATCAAGTACGACACTGTTTGCTTCCTTAACGTGCATCCCTTTGTATTCACCCGCTTCTTCAGTATATCTGCCATCCGGGCCAACGGGGCAGAATATAGGAAGGTTGTGTTTTGCCCCGAGTTCGAAGTCGTCAATGCCATGCCCCGGAGCTATGTGAACGCATCCCGTGTTCTCGGCCGTAACGAAATCAGCCATGTAAACATTATGCTTAAACGTTTTTTGAAGAGGAACTTTAGACTCAAGCGGATGCCGGTATTCGATCTTGATGTCTTCTCCAAGGACGGTTTCAAGAACTTCGTATTCCTTGTACCTCCCCTGTTTCAGGACATTTTGCATAAGCCCGGCTGCCATTATCAGTATTTCTTCTTTCCCGTCTTTCACTACCCTGACTTTTACATATTCAAAAGAAGGATGGACTGCAACTGCGATATTTGCAGGAATAGTCCACGGAGTGGTGGTCCAAATCACTATGAATGTGTTCTCCTCATCCTTGAGCGGGAATTTTATGTACACAGAAGGGTCGGTCTCATCCCAGTATTCCACTTCTGAGTCGGCTATAGCAGTTTCGCACCTGGGGCACCAGTTCACTACCCTGCGGCCTTTTTCAAGAAGCTTCTTCTCATGTGCCCGTTTCAATGTCCACCAGGCAGCTTCTACGTATTCATCCCGAAGTGTCATGTAGGGGTCTTTCCAGTTCAGCCAGATGCCAAGGTTCTGGAACTGAAGCGTCATCTCGTCCCTGTGAGAGAGGGCGAATTCCTTGCACTTTGCAACGAAATTGCCAACGCCGTATTTTTCAATGTCTTTTTTCGATTTAAAGCCAAGAACACCTTCGACCTTTACCTCGATAGGAAGGCCGTGCATATCCCATCCTGCCCTGTCAAGAACGTGATAGCCGTTCATGGACTTGTAACGGAGAATCGAATCCTTGATTATCTTGTTCCATGCAGTACCAAGATGTATCCTGCCGGTGGTATACGGGGGGCCGTCCACAAAAAAGAATTTCTTGCCGTTTTTCCTGAGTTCCCTCACACGGGAATAAGCGTCAATTTCATCCCATAATTTCCGGACTTTTTGCTCTATGACTTTCGAATCGTACTGGGAAGCCTCTTTTAGCATAAAAATAATCTCCAAAGAATGGAGGGTAGTAATGCGATAAAGCAATTAAAACTTATGGTTTGGAAAAGGGATGCTGTTAACTTAAGACCTCCTGATAATATTTAAAAGGGTTTCCCCGTCTAAGCGACTCTACCGTCTAAGCTCATGTGCCTTCTAAGTAAATAGCCAAATTATTTGTCCTATCAAGTCATTCTATCTCATAGCTGTGGGGATTATGAGCAAAGATATAGGACTATCTTTTCCAGGCAGGTTAGGTATAACTGGAGAAGAGAAAGAAGCGCTGTATAGATTTTTGAGAGATGAAATTGGAAGGGAAGGAATAAGAGCACTGGTAATTATCTGGTTTGATGAAGGAAAAACAGATGCAGAGATAGCGTCTCTTCTTTTTATATCAGCCAGAAATGTAAGACGATGGATCAGAAGGTACCGGGAGTACGGAATGGATGGCTTACATGACAGGGAAAGGACAGGAAGACCGAGAAAAGCAGACGAAAATGTGGAGAGAGCTGTGGAAGATGCAATGAATAGGAATCCGCAAGAATTAGGTTATAAATCTGGGTTCTGGATAGGCAGCCTTCTTTGTGTACATTTGTTCTCTATATTCGGGTTATTACTTTCAGACAATACAATGCGAAGGGTACTGTAT
>VEPN01000058.1 GCA_012026835.1 Candidatus Methanoperedens sp.
AGGTCCAAGGAAATCCATCTCCGATTATTCGCAGTAATAGAGATGGATTTCTAAAAATAAAAACCTGTTACTTTTAGATCGATTGTGTGAACATCAGTTGTTAAAAGGAAAGGGCTACTTTAAGAAGAAAAACTGCGTATCATTTACTTAATATTATAATATTAGCAACCGGCAACTTGACAGAACCAGTGCCTATTGATTTAAAAATAGTGTTTAAAGAAAATGAGATAAATATATTAGAAAATTAAGTGACACCATCGAACTCCTTAGCCTTCCCAGGTCCAAGCAGCATAGTTATTTTCAGCTTGCATCTCCGAACGCAATCCTCCTCTGTCATAGTCTTTGCAACCAGGTTAGCTGTAGCAGGTCCACACAGGTTAAGCATCAATTCCTGACATCTCTGCAATCTGCTCATGTCGGTTCCTCCTGAATGTCAGCGGATACGCTTTTCGTTTTTGCCTTATAACTTGCCACCAGCATCTCTATTGATGCTATAAGGCAGCTCACCTCATCATCAGATTTTGCCTCCGGAAGTTTTGTATCCAGCTTTCCATCGGTTATCTTATCCGCAGCATCCTTCAGTGCGTTGATCGGCTTGGTAACAACGTATGTAAGCACTAAATACACAGCGATTAAAATAAGGAAGGAAAAAAGACCAATTATCGTTAAGACCTTTGAAGTGGTTTCAGCAATGCTCTCATTGATAAAATCCATCTTATAATATGTCTCGATAACACCTTCCACTTTCCCATTATAAACTATAGGAACATAGATCTCCATTGTCTGCCTGTATCCCTGCAATTCGATATTCTCCCTCTCCACAACAGGATCCTTAATTAGGACAGCTACATCGCCATTTATCGCTTTTTCGTAGTTTTGGCTGTTAGTCTTCTCACCTATATTCTCCTTTATAGTTGAATAGATAATATCATGGTTTGTGTTGAATACTTTTATCTTGATTACCTCTTTTGTCTGTATCTGCTTTAGAAAAACATCAAAAGTCTCGAATTGGTTCGAAAAATTAGCATCCTGAAAATTCTCTGCGACCAGTTGTTCTTTTGCTTTTTCGCCTATGTATTCAGCAGTGACTGCCTGGGCTCTTTGCAGTGTATTGTCTTTAATTTGCGAAGAAATGGCCATCCCAATAACTATGGATGTGACTATAGTTATGGCTATCATAGGCAAAAACGCCTTCAGTACAAGTTTCATCTAATCTCCTCGTTTTTTAACTCATTTTAGTATCTTTTTATATATTTAGGTGTTTTATTAATTCTATCTTTAAAATATATAATATTTTCGTTAGAATTTTGATGAACAACAAATTCTTCAAATTCAGGATTGCTGCAAAAAATGTTTATCATAAGTAGGTAAAGCCTTATGAATTATGAATGTCGGAGGAAAGGTACAAATCAAAAAATAACAATAGATAATAAATCGATGTATCATCCAGGAGATACGAGTTTCATCCCCGAAATGAAAGATCTGGGTATAATAGATATTGCTTTTATTCCAATTGATGGAGCATTTACAATGGACATTAAAGAGGCTGTTCAGGCAAAATTAACAATATCACCTGAAATAGCTATTCCTATTCATGATATGAGAAAAAATGATCCAAATGTATTTTGAAAAGAAATTGAAAGCAAGTCCGGTATTAAGGTCAAAGTGTTAGGTATTAGAGAAGCACTTGATATATAGATCCGTCTTTTACCTCCTTGCATCGTCCCTGCCGAATTCAACTCCCCATGCCGAATTCAACTCCCCAGATTCTTAAAACAACCAGGATCAATTCACCCTGCAAAGCGATTCCTATAAGAGGATGTGCAGGAGAAGGAGAGAGAAACCAATCTGTGACGTTTAATGAAGTGTGGAAAAGAAGAGCAAGGAGAAGACTCCCTTTAGTATTATTATAAACCCATGTAAAGATGATAGCCTGGGTAACTATGTGGAGGAGGAACCAGCCAAAAGGAATGCTGGGAGGATAAAGGGTAAAAAATTTCGGTAAACAAAGCAAAAGGGAGTCCTATCCGACTGACCTGTCGGATGCTGAGTGGGAAAAGGTAGAGCCTTATATTCCAAAGCGAAAAACGAAACAGGGCAGAAAGCGTGAACACCTCTTTCGGGAAATATTGGATGCCATATTTGGCTGGTTTGGCCGCTACCGGCGCTTGAGCAAAGATTATGAAGGCATGATGGAAACCAGCGAAGCTATGATATATGCTGCTATGACGCACTTAATGGTTAAACGACTGGGTCGTATTATACTTTCAAGCACATGAAGGAATATTAAGACACGCTCTTAGAATCCAGGCCAAGCATTATGCTGCCAGCCAAAGTATAAATCTATCCAGAATAATAAACCAGTAATTATGCAAGAATCCAAAAAAATTTCCGGCATATTTGGCCCCTATCCGCTTATCTTTCTTGCTGCGGTTATCGTTGCAGGTATATTGATATTTCCATTCATAGCCCCTCTCATACTTTCATTAATAACCGCGTATGTCTTTAACCCGATAGTTAAAAGGCTTGAAGTTCATACACGTTCCTATCGTGCTGCTCTTGGTATTGTGGTAATTATCATTGGAGTCCCGATCATATCCGGTCTTTTGTATCTTTCGGCAAATGCTATGCTTTTCTTCCAGGATATTTCAGGGCTCGGAGATAAACTCACGGCTGTCATCTCGGTAGTATCAAGCGCTGTTGCCGGAATGGGACTTGGAATTTATACTGGATATTTTCTTGGCGCTCAGGATATAACGTCTAGAATCACTGCATTTGCAATTAGCATTGCTTCGGATTTTATTAAAAGCATCCCGTTTTTTCTTCTCAGCTTTGTGGTTTATTTGTACGCAACATACCACTTTATGAGCAACTGGAACAAAATTATCGAGTTCATCAGGACTTATGCATCAACCCTGCCGGCCGAGGATGAGCATTTTATTTCAAGTATTTCAAAAGGACTCAAAAGGAGCTTTGATGTGCTTTTCTTATCCTACATAACGATGTCTCTTATAGTAATAGTTGTTTCTTTTATAGGGTATTCGGTTTTTGGAGTGCCGCACGCATTCCTTCTTGCGCTTCTTACCGGATTCTTCGGCCTTCTTCCGATTTTTGGCGTGTGGATGGTCTATGTTCCGGTCGCGGCATATATGTACTATACAGGAAATGTTTTTGCGGCAGGAGGCATAATGTTCTTTGGAGTAGTGATACTGACAATAGTCATCCCGTTCTTCCTGCAGCCATACCTGGGCGCCAAGAGTGCGGGAGTAAACGCTCTTACCATACTTCTTGGCTTTTTTTCAGGACCTATTATCTTTGGTGCGCAGGGATTGCTTCTTGGCCCGATATTGTTTGTCATTACAGAAACAATTATTGTAGAGTATATGCGTTACAGGATTTCAGGGCATACAAACGCTGTTTCAAAAGAGCAATCATAGAAACTTTTGTTTATTCTTCATGAAAAGCATCAATATTTTTTTTCTTTCGGATGCCCGAAATATTTATTACAATGTAACAACATTAATTGTTAGGTTGACCTATTTAAGAACAGAGGTAAAATATGACCATACAATTAAAAAAAACAGCTGTAATTACTGTGCTGATATTCATAGCTGTAGTATTTTTATCCGGATGTATCCAAACACCGGAAATAAAGCAAGTTGAACAGAAACAACCTGAAATAACAAAACAAACAACCAAACCAAAAATAACAATTGCTATCCAGCCCACTCAACAGGCAGATGAAATAATGCCTCAAGCAAAGGAGCTTGAAAAATTCCTGGAATCAAGAGTGAATGCAGACATTGAGGTACGTGTGCCCATGAGCTATTCTGCCGTAGTAGAGTCCCTCAGATTCGGGCATGCACAGGTGGGATTGATGAGCGCCTGGCCTGCTGCGGCCTCAGCGAATCTTGCCGGGAGCGATGTTGTACTGGCTGAGGTCAGGGAAGTAATAATCGATGGCAGAAAGACTAATGAAACTTTTTACTATTCCTACTATATTGTCATGAAGAATTCAAGTTATACCAAACTTGAGGATTTAAAAGGAAAGAGAGTCGTGTATGCAAGCCTGACTTCCACTTCAGGCTACTTGTTCCCTGTAGCGAAGCTTGTTGAGAATGGTTTGATATCAAGGCCTGCCCCTGGAAAAGAGGCCGATCCAAAGGAATTCTTCGGTACAGTTGCTACACCTGGCGGGTATGGTCCGGCATGGGATGCTCTCAAGAGAGAGCATGCTGATGTAGGAGTCATCGCTGGCGATGTTTCAGACAGGCTCTTTAAAGAGGTAATGGATAATACCCGCGTCATAGAAACGCAGGGCCCTATTCCTTCACATGGCGTTGTATTCAGCAAGAGCCTTGAGGAGCCTCTCAGATCTGAACTCATCAATGCTTTCATGGAACTGGATAAACCAGAACAAAGGGACATGATGAGAAAGCTTGTTTCGGCTATTTTCACAGGGTTTAAGAGAACAAGCAACGAAGAGCATCTGGCAGGTTTATCGGGTGCTCTTAATTCTACAGGCTACAAATTCACAGAAAAACTGGGATAATATGGAAGAATATGCCATAGAACTTAATAACGTGTGGTATTCCCCTGATGGGAACCACTACACTTTAAAGAATATCGATCTAAAAGTCAGGAGAGGCGCATGCCTCGCGCTAATAGGGCCGAGCGGTTCGGGCAAAACTACACTATTAAAGATAATCACCCGGCTGATAAAACCAAGCAACGGGTTTGTGATTGTGCGGGGCAGCAATGGATGGCTTGAAAAACACAGAGTCGGATATATTCCGCAGCAGCTCGGCCTGGTTCGCAGCCTGACAGCACTTGAGAATGTCCTTATAGGCGCCCACTCCAGAATAGGATATATAGGCACTTTGTTTTCAGTTTTCCCGAAAAAAGAAATGAAGCTTGCTCTGGAATACCTGGATATGGCAGGTATATCACATAAAGCTGAAAGGAAGGTGTATACTTTAAGCGGCGGAGAGAGGCAGAGGGTGGCGATAGCACGGGCATTGATGCAGGATCCGGAGATTATTCTTGCTGATGAATTCGTTTCTAATCTGGATATTGTAACAGCCAGGGAAATCATGGATATGATGAAGAGAGTAAAAGGAACAGACATGTCGTTAATAATTACAACACATGATATAAATTTAGCCCGCTATTACAGTGAAACTACAGTAATCATAAAAGATGGTATCAAGATAGCAGAGATAAGTTCGAATGTACTTGATCATAATAAAGTAAAGGAAGTCTTTGCATAATGAATTATTATAAGGGAAACCTGCTTAGCACAGCGATATTCTCAGGAATAGTGTTATATCTGGCACATTCGGTGGGGTTTTTCGATATTAACAAGCTTGCTTCAGGTAGCAAAAATCTAATCATCTTTTCTGCTGACCTCTTTCCCCCTGATTTCAGTGTTACTGAGACTCTATTTTATTCGACCCTGGAAACCATACAGATGGCACTGCTAGGAACAATCATAGGGTTCGTTCTGGCTTTGCCGCTCGGTCTTATGGGGGCGAGGAATATTTCAGGAGGAATCATAAGCGCAGTTACACGCTTTTTCCTTGCAGCCATAAGAACAATACCTGCACTGCTGTGGGCAATTATATTTGTTGTAGCTTTCGGACTGGGGCCTCTTCCCGGAACCCTGGGCCTGGCGATATATTCCATTGGATACATGAGCAAGCTCTACTATGAAGCCTTTGAGGCTGTTGACCGGGAAGTAATTGAGGCTGTAAGGGCTACAGGGATATCCCGCCTCAAGGAAATACGTTTTGTGATTCTCCCGGAATCGATGAACCATATTTTAAGCCAGTTATTCTTTATGTTTGAGTATAACGTCAGGTCTTCTGCCATACTTGGTTTTGTGGGTGCAGGCGGCATTGGCTTTTATATGATAAGTTATATCCAGCTCTTCCAATACCAGAAGCTCACAACCGCTATATTGCTAACGCTTGCAGTAGTATTGATTATTGATTTTGTAGGCTCCAGGATAAGGGACAGATATTTAGCACAGCCATCTTAAAGCATATAAAGCATGCATCATTTTGGTTTCACGAATGACTGATTTCGGATAACCGAAATAATTATATGCCAGAAAAGCAATTATTGTTCTGTATGCCTAACCCGTAGAACCTAATCTTATCCATTAGACGTATGGCCTACGTCATTATTGGGATTAGGCATACTTCTCCTGCTATGGGGTGATAGTATGATAGAAGCAATAAGAATAAACCTGATAAATGAAAAGGATGCAGAACTTATCGTTGGTAAAATCCTCGCTCTGGTAAATCGCGATGATAAAACAAAAAATGTGGAGATCCAGAATGAGTTCTACAAATACAACCCCAAAACCCCGATAATCCGGGTTTTTGTGGATTGATGGACATATAGGTATGCCCTGCATTGAGGACTTAAAATTTGATATGCATTTAATCAGGATTCCACAAATACCAGCAGGCGCTGATGGGGAGAACGTAATACTTCCTTCTATAAAACCCTGCCGCGAAAGCTTTGTTTTAAAGATAAAAGAGAAAAATGAGCAGCAGGCCTTGAGAACCGCGAAGAAAAAATTCATGACCATTAGGGATTGTAAACTAATTTATTCGGGTGACCGAAAGTTTTAATACCGCCACGGCTATATAAAATATTAATTAAACCTGAAGGATAGTGAATTCATGTTTGAAACACTAACAATTATTCTAAGAGAAGGAATAGAAGCAGCACTTGTAATTGGTATAATACTTGCATACCTCGGCAAGACCAATAAACAAGCACTGAAAAAATATGTATATGCTGGCATAGTTGCGGCTGTGGCAGGAAGCATCCTGACTGCGATAGCAATCCAAATGCTTCTGGCAGAATGGAGCGAGTTCATGGAGGGCCTGATGTTCTTCATAGCAGCATTCTTCTTGGGTACAATGCTGATATGGATGCATCACACCTCGAAGCACATAAGGCAGGATGTAGAGCAGGGTGTCGAAAGTGCCCTTGATAAATGGCAGGCACTGGGTGTTCTGGCACTTACCTTCTTCATGATATACAGGGAAGGCGCAGAAATAGTATTGTTCCTCTCTGCAACGGCAAAAGAGGCAAATATAATATCAGTACTGGAAGGTGCCGCAGGTCTGGGTTTGGCCGTGATATTCGGCTACCTGTTTATTAGGGGAAGTCTGAGGATGAATCTTGGAAGATTTTTCAAGATAACTGGCGTAATGCTCGCCATAATAATCTTTCAACTGATAGTGGGCGGCATACATGAGTGGTCAGAGGTCGGGATTATAACCCTTGATCAGACGGGAATGGCGATTATAGGCCCGCTGGTGAAAGAGCCGGCATCCATTGTGTTCACAGGCGTTATGCTTTGTTTCCTTGTGCTTTTATTCACAATGGTACCATGGAAACAGATAAAAACTGAGGGTATTGGAGGCATTGAAAAAAGAATAGCTCTTGGGGCTGTTCGTAAAGAGAGGAACAGGAAAATTACGATAGGGATAGTAGCCGTATTTTTAATACTTGCTTTTGTCAGCAGCCAGATATCAGCACTGCCGCAGGGTATGGATCCAAAGCCGGAAAAAGTAAGCACAGCAGAAGGCATAATAAAGATCCCGGTAGCAAGTATGGCTGATGGGAATTTGCATAAGTACATTTGTGATATGCAAAATCATTCTGCAAACTGCCCCATGCATGGAAGTTCAGGCAGCGCCAACGTGAGGATTCTATCAATAACAAAAAGCGATGGAAGCGCTGCTGTAGCTTATGATGCCTGCAATCTGTGCGGCGCTGCCGGTTACGTACAGGAAGGTAATGAGTTGATATGCAAGAGATGTGGAGCACCTATTAACCCTGATACAGTAGGTGAAGCAGGAGGATGCAATCCTATACCTCTCCAATATACGCTTGAAGGTAATGAGATTGTAATAAAAACCGATGATGCCGGAGAAAAGGCTGACCTGTTCAAATAAATCTTATGTTTACGCACTTGCTCTCTAAAGCTATCCAGCGCAGGAAACTGAGGATAGCTCTTGCTGTTCTGGCTGTAGTCATGGGTGCATCCATAGCTTCAACTCTCCTCTCAATATCATTTGATATTAATGATAAAATGGGAAGGGAATTAAAAAGCTACGGTGCAAACATTCTTTTATTGCCAAAAGATGAGGGGACGTTCATAAATGAGAGTGAACTCTATAAAGTGAAGACTATCTTCTGGAGGCATAATATCTTAGGGTATTCCCCGTACCTCAGCGATACGGTAAGGATAAAAGATTCTGAAATAGTGTTGAGTGGTACGTATTTTGAAGAAGAGATCAGGGTTCCGGGGTTCAAAAAGAGTTTTATCGGGGAGAGAAAGGCAGAAGAGAAAGAGGCAAGTTTAAGAACCGGAGTAAAAACAGTAGCGAAGTGGTGGAAAGTGGAAGGTGAATGGCCGGGAAGCGAGGAAGTTCTCGCAGGTATAAGTGCTGCAGAGAAGCTGAACATAAAACAGGGGGATTTTATCTGGGTAGATTTTGGGAATAATAATGCAACCTATAAAGTATCAGGTATTCTTTCAACAGGTGGAGATGAGGATAACCAGATAATAGCTCAACTCAGAGATGTCCAGAAGCTCTTTAACAGGCAGGGTATGGTTGATCGTGTTATAGTGAGCGCTCTAACCACGCCTGAGCCGCAGGAGAAAATAGACCCATCCAGGCTTCCTCCAGAAGAGTACGAAATCTGGTATTGCACGCCGTACATCTCTTCCATTATGCTGCAAATCGAAGAAGTAATAGATGCAAACGCCAAACCTATCAGGCAGGTGGCGGACAACGAAGGAAAGTTACTTCGGAAATTTGAAGGGCTCATGTTTTTAATAACGGCGATAGCTATGATAGCAGCCTCTCTTGGAGTGAGTGCAACTATGACCACCACAATTTTTGAGAGGCGAAAAGAAATCGGGTTGATGAAAGCCATAGGTGCAGACGGAATCCAGATCTCGCACCTATTCTTTGGCGAAGCAATTATTATTGGCGCTGTAGGTGGAACAATCGGGATTGTTATTGGTTCTGTGCTTGCCAGAATGGTAGGTTTGTGGGTATTTAATGCAGTCGTAAATCCATCACTTCTATCTGTATTGGTTTCAGGAATACTCTCAATAGGGGTGGCTCTGCTTGGCAGTCTGCTTCCCGTGAAAAGAGCGGTGGAGATTGAACCATCCATAATATTGAGAGGTGATTAGATTGTTTGCTCGCATTGTTATGAAATCCCTATGGGTAAGAAAAGAGAAATTTCTTATTGCTATAATCGCGATAATGCTTGGTGCTGCTATGGTAGCATCCCTGCTTACAATATCTCTGGATATAAAGGAGAAAATGGGAAAAGAACTGCGAGGCTACGGAGCAAACCTTATTGTGCTTCCCGGGGAGAGCGGATATATAGACCAATTCAAACCTGAGCATCCAGCTATCATAGGTTTCGCTCCTTTTCTTTATTTCAAAGCTGAGGTTAAAGCAAAAAAGATAGAGCTTGCCGGAACTGATTTTAAGGCAGCCAGAGAAATGAATCCCTGGTGGCGTATCGAGGGCGTACTTCCAGGGCCGCAGGAGGTACTGGTTGGAATAAATGTAGCTAAAAAACTGGAACTTAAAACAGGGGATTCACTGAGTATACAGACCCAATATTTAAATACGGGATCTTTTAAAGTTTCAGGTGTGCTGGACACAGGTACTTCAGATGATGATAAGATATTCATTGATTTTGAAAATGCAAAGCAGATTTCAGGCAAAAATGGAGCAACATCAATACAGGTCAGTGTGCTTGGAGATATCGAGGGCGTTATCAGTTATCTTGAGGATAAAAATTATAAGGTAAAGAAAATCCGCCAGGTGGCAGAGAATGAAAAAGCTCTTCTTGAGAAGACCCAGCTTTTAATGTCTCTGGTTGCTTTTTTTGTACTCTGTGCAGCAAGCCTTGGACTATTGAGCACCATGATAACAAGTATACTTGAGCGAAGCAGGGAGATAGGATTGATGAAAGCCCTTGGCTGCGGAAATAACCGACTCGCTGCTATATTTCTTGCCGAGGCAGGAGCAATGGGTATTGCAGGTGGAGTGCCTGGATATTTTATTGGGCTTTTACTTGCCCAGTTTATAGGATTGGAGATATTTGACATGCAGGTATCGCTAAAGCCAGAGGTATTTCTTCTTACCATTGCGGCTTCGATACTGGTTGCTTTCGCGGGAAGCCTTCTGCCTGTACGGCGCGCGATTTCTATCGATCCGGCTGTAATACTTAGAGGTGAATAAGAGTAATTCGAAAATCAACTAATGGAGACTGATCAATATGATAATAGCAAAAAACCTTGTCAAAAAATACGATACTACCTGTGCGCTTAAGGATGCCAGTTTCACTGTTGAAAAAGGAGAATGGGCGAATATAATGGGGCCATCCGGGAGCGGGAAGACTACGCTATTGAATCTTATAGGATGCCTTGATACTCCCACCGATGGGTCTTTACTTGTGAACGGGATTGAAACAACAAAGCTCAGCCAGAAGGAGAGGACAAAGTTCAGAAGGGAGAATATCGGCCTTGTCTTTCAGCAGTTCCACATGATACCACACCTCACCGCACTTGAGAATGTGATGATAGCTCAGTATTTTCACAGCATCGAGGACGAAGGGGAGGCAAAAGAGGCGCTTATGCGCGTTGGAATGGGGCACAGGCTGCATCACCTGCCATCCCAGCTCTCAGGAGGGGAACAGCAGCGTGTGTGCATAGCGCGGGCGCTTATAAACCAGCCCGGGATAATACTTGCAGATGAGCCCACAGGAAATCTTGATAAAAAGAACGAGGAAGCAGTTCTTGATATTTTCAAGGGACTCCATAATGAAGGAAGAACGATAGTGATTGTGACCCATAATCCCGAGATAGGTAGGATAGGGGAAAAGACAATACAGCTATCCCACGGTGAAGTAGAATGTGTGACGTAAAGTATTATTTATTCTGGAAGCCTTATGATTAATAATATGGCAAAAGAATCCCCGAGGATAGAAGAGTATCTGGAGTATATATATAAACTACAGGAGATGCATGAATTCGCCACTACCTCAAAATTAGCAGAACGCCTGAAGCTTAGCCCCTCATCCGTTTCAGAGATGCTAAAACAACTTGAGCAGAAGAGGCTTGTGAAATACGCTGAGAAAGGAGTTGTATTGACAGAGGAGGGTGAACTTGAAGCCAAGAGAGTGGTACGAAAACATCGCCTCTCTGAGCGTCTGCTTACAGATATTCTGGGGTTCAAGTGGGATAAAGTGCATGAAGAGGCATGCAGGCTTGAGCACGATATAAGTCCTGAAATGGAGGAAAAAATCGAAGAGAAACTGGATAATCCCAAAACATGTCCTCATGGTTATCCAATACCTGATAAAGAAGGATTGGTGGCTCGTGATAATGTTATAAAGCTCTCAGAACTCAAGGCAATTGAAAAAGGAGTTATTGTAAGCGTTTTTGAAGAGAATTCTGAAATGCTGCAATACCTTGGCAGCCTTGGATTATTTCCCCAAGTTGAGTTTGAGGTAAAAAGCGTTGCACCCTTCGGGGGACCGATTGTGGTGATGACGGCAGAAGCAGAGAGATCACTTGGAAAGGAACTTGCTGAAAAGGTATTAGTAAAAAAGATACCAATCATAAAAGATTAATGTCATATTAAAGTTTCCTTTTCTTTTTAAGAAGCTCGGCATTCAGGACGCTTGCGCCCGCTGCTCCTCTTATGGTATTATGCCCCATGCAGATATATCGGATACCAGGACGTATCCTTCCAACCGATACAGTCATCCCTCCGCCAAGGTTCCTGTCCATACGGGGCTGCGGCCTGTCTTTTTCTTCCTTCACTTCGATTACAGGTGTGGGTTCGGTGGGCAGGTCAGATAATCCCGGGTCAAATCCAAGGAATGCCTCTTTTACCTGTTCAGGTGAGGGATTTTCAGCCATTTCCACCCATACGGCTTCAGTATGGCCGTCCATGACCATTACCCTGTTGCAACTGGCGCTTACCTTGAACGGGGCGTCTATTATCTCGCTTCCGTTAAATTCCCCGAGAAGCTTCCTGGTCTCTGCCTCGACCTTTTCCTCCTCTTTTTCAATATAAGGGATCACATTGTCCAGGATTGCCATCGAAGCTACCCCATCGTATCCTGCACCTGATATCGCCTGCATTGAAGCAAGGTATATTTTATCGATCCCGAACTTCATAAGCGGCTTGAGCGTGACTACCATCATTATAGTTGTGCAGTTGGGATTAGTGACTACATACCCATCCCAGTCCCGGTTATCCTGCTGGACATCTATAAGGCCAAGATGTTCAGGGTTCACTTCGGGTATTACAAGAGGTACGTCCTTTACCATCCTCAAGGCGCTGGCGTTGCTTGCAACGGCGAAACCCGCCTTTGCAAACTCCGGTTCCACGGTCTTTGCAAGGTCTGTGGGAAGGGCCGAGAAAACGATATCTGCATCGACTTTCTTTGGGTCTACAGGTACTACTATCATGTCAACTGCATCTTCTGGAATCTTGCTTTCAAGCCTCCAGTTTGCCGCATCACCATATTTCTTTCCCGCACTTTTATCGGAAGCAGCCAGCGATGTTATCTCAAACCAGGGATGCCTGCTTAGCATTTCTATGAATCTCTGGCCTACATTGCCTGTCGCACCCAGTACTCCAGCCCTTATTTTTGCCATAGATGTCCTTGCAAATTATTTTGTTATTTTATTCCACTGAGATTGCGCTGTTCGGACATGAATCCGCACATGTGCCGCAATCTGTGCACTCGTCTTCATCCACTGTTGCTTTCTCGTTTTTCAGCTCTATTGCTGTTGCCGGACATTCGTCCACACATATTCCGCATCCTGTACATTCTTCGATTTTTACTTTTGCTGCCATTTAGGTCACCTTTTCGTTCTCCATTGAACAAGTAAAATATAAAAGTAACGGTTTACACACGACAGAAGTCTAAATATACTTCCTTGTCTTTTTATACGACCTATGTTATCCCGCAGAGTAGAGCTTTTTGTTGAGTCTGTTATCAGGGACATGACCCGTCTTTCATTAAAACACGATGCCGTCAACCTTGCACAGGGATTTCCCGATTTCCCGGCTCCGGATGAGCTAAAGCGCGCAGCAGCCTCGGCAATCATGGAGGATTACAACCAGTATTCTATTACATGGGGAGCAAAAGACCTGCGGGAAGAGATTTCACGAAAGGCCCGCGAATATAATCATATCGAGTATGACCCTGAAAGCGAGATAACGGTGACATGCGGCTCGACCGAAGCTATGATGTCTTCGATGCTCGCTCTTATAAACGAGGGTGACGAGGTTGTAGTATTTGAGCCGTTCTATGAGAATTATGGCCCGGATGCTGCGGTCTCAGGTGCAGTTCCCCGTTTTGTTCCCCTTGATGACGATTGCTATATCGATGAAGATGCACTTGTCTCTGCTTTTAATAAAAATACCCGTGTGTTAATCCTTAATACCCCGAATAATCCGAGCGGCAAGGTTTTCACGAAGGGTGAGCTGAAACTGATTGCAGACCTGTGCATTGACAATGACGTAATTGTTGTAACAGATGAGATATACGAACATATCCTTTACGACAACAGGAAACACATCAGCATTGCTTCTCTTGATGGGATGGATGACAGGACAATAACCATAAGCGGTTTCTCAAAGACTTACAGCGTGACAGGATGGAGAATAGGTTATGCTCTTGCAGAAAAAAACCTTACTTCCGCTATCAGGAAGGTTCATGACTTCCTCACAGTAGGCGCGCCCGCGCCGCTCCAGCATGCCTGCGTTGCAGCCCTGCGCTTTTCAGATTCATATTACGAAGAGCTTGCACGGATGTATGACGGGAAAAGAAAGCTTCTCTACAACGCCCTGATAAAAGCAGGATTTGGGTGCCGGATGCCTGAAGGGGCTTATTATATACTTGCAGATATACCTGAAGGTGCGAACATGGATGACATGGCTTTTGCACGATACATGGTAAGCAAAGTCGGGGTTGCAGCAGTGCCGGGAAGCAGTTTCTACAGAAGCGAAGAAGGCAGGCATAAATTGCGGTTTACTTTTTCAAAAAAGGATGAAACCCTGGTAGAAGCTGCAAGAAGACTGGAACGCCTGAACGTATAATGGGGCGTGTATCATTTTATAATTTGAGAATTTTTAAAAAAAGATAACTTTATGTAATATAATAACTTCCAATAGCCGTGAAAACGTATGTATGAAAGCTTGACAATTTTTATTTCAGGCATTACAGTGATCGTTGGTATTTTTGGGTTGTATCTTTTCCTGAAATTCCTGTCTGTCTGGAAGAATACAGATTCGGAAATTATTAAAGCGCGGGTCTCACGTTCGGAAAAGTTCCTGATGAAAAATATTCTTTTGATTTTCATCGTGGGATTATTGATTGTTTACCATAATTTCATGGAATTCCTGGGATTGGCATATCCTGATTTCTACTTCGGCTATCTTTCTGTCCGTTATCCCACGCGGCTTATTGCTGTCACGGAATTGCTTCTGGCCCTGTTGATTACAGAATGGCTGATGTATAAGTGGATCGAGATTACCAGAGAATAATTTTGTTTATACCCGGGTCAAAACTGGAATAAAATAAGTGTTCGAGATAAAAGAACATTTCGTTTGTGTTCTAAAAAAAGGTTTGTTCCGGCACAGTTCAATTAGTTTTTAATAGATTGCTATTTTCAAGAGATTTTATGATTGGTCCAACCTCATAAATGTACTTTCTGGATACTTTTTTCTTTCTCAGCAGACTGCTATCTTCTGATAATTTTTGGACTAATTTTTGAATAGTTGCCCTGTCTGAGCCCATTGCATCCTGAAGCTCTTTGTCGCTTGGGGAAAGCGGCCCTCGTCTGGATAATACGGACAGAAGCTTTTGCTCATTACTTTCCAGTGAACTGAAAGCTTTGTATTCAATTTCATGTAAAACAGGCAATACATGGGGAATACCGTAGGTTCTGACAATATAATTTTTTCTAACCAGTACTTCAAACATCCTGTTTAAAGAATTAAATGCCCATCTAATATCCCCATAGCTGTATTCATGAACTTTTTCATAGACTTCATCATCAAAAGGTGGAGTGAATACATTATCATTGCTAAAATATTCCAATCTCTTTTTAATCGCTTGTTTGAAATCATCAAAGGATAATTCAAAGAGGACAATACTTTCTCCAAATATGGATCTTGTCCTCCCGCTTGAAGATAATTTTTCCCTGAGCCCGGGTTCACCTATGCATATCACCACATAATTGTCTGTAAATATCAAATCCCTGAGCAAGCCTACCAGATATAAAGCCTGGTCAAGGTCGCATTTTTCAGATTCAAGATCATCTATCGGCAGTATTATCTTCTTATCCAGATCAGCCCTGCATATATCCCCGAGTTCCGATAAATCCAAAAGCATATTTAAATTGGTATATTTGGGCAAATGTTGCTCACTTTTTCCTGTAGTTCTTGTATGACCAATAAGACCATACAACGAGCCTTCGGTGCTTTGCTGTCTCTGGATTGTCACGACATTTTCTATTTCGGCAAGCTTATCCTTCGATTCCGGGCTCAGGTTTGAAGCAGCCTTAAGTGAATTGATAACTGCGCTCAAAACCGTAAGTAAAAATGAAGCCTCTATAGTATCCTTTGTGATGGTGATTTTATTGGTTATAATATTTGATCCATCCAGTTGTTCCTGCCCCAGGGCGCAGCGCCTGAAAAAGGAGGATTTCCCGACTCCATAATCACCTTCAATGCAGAAGATGCTTGTATTCAGTATTATGGATTTGTAGAATTCTTCTATACTTGCTTCCCTGTTCACAAATAGCTCGAAAAGTATGTCGGGCAGGAGTTCATGGTCGTAATATGGATTTGAAACAAAACCCCACTGATTCAGGATGTCATCAACTTTAGCTATATGGTGACCGTTAGATTTCATATGGATATTTATAAGTGTTCTGAATATAAGAACATTTCGTTTCTGTTCATAAAAAGAGATTGTTTCGGAACAGTTCAGTAAAGGTTATAATAATAGTAATATCAAGAGAAAGAGAATTATTGACCGAAAACTTATAAGATATAGTCTTACTGGATAAAAAAATGAAACTCATCATAATCGACTACGGACTCGGAAACCTGCGCAGCATTGAAAAAGCCCTCCAGTACGTTGGCGCAGATGTTGAAATCTCAAATGAACCCTCAGCCATCGACCGCGCAGATGCCCTGATACTGCCGGGCGTCGGTGCATTCCGTGATGCCATGATGCATTTTGCCACACTTACGCGCGTGGTGAAAGATGCCGTGGATGAAGGCAAGCCGCTTCTCGGGATATGCCTCGGTATGCAGATGCTCGCCTCTGAGAGCGAGGAAGGGGGAATGCATAAAGGCATTGACATAATCCCGGGAAGGGTGATACGCTTCCCTGCCTCGGAATTGAAAGTGCCTCACATGGGCTGGAATTCACTCATTATAAAAAAGAATATTCCTATGCTGAAAGGTATAGAAAATGGCACATATGTATATTTTGTCCATTCCTATCATATCAGCACCCAGGATAAATATGAAGCTGCTCTGTGCGATTACGGGATAGTATTCCCCGCGATAATCACCAATGAAGGCGGGAATGTCGTGGGCACGCAGTTCCACCCTGAAAAAAGCGGCGCAGTCGGATTAAAAATGCTCCGGAACTTTGTGGAGAATTATGGACATTGAAGGTTATGCCAGGCGCGGTCTCCTTCGCAACGACAGAGGTCTTAAAGAGAAACTGGCAGACCGGATACTTGAGATAAAAAAGATTTCCAGGAAACATGCCGAAGAGATAGCAGGCGCCGTTATCGTGGAGGCAAAGGCCACCTTAAACCCCAGGGATGAAATACTAAAGCCTGTAAATTCAGGCGTAACGATGGGTGATTTCGGAGTTGGCTCGCGCGGCATGGGAGATTTTTATACCCATGAAAAGATAGCCGAAGTGATCGGCAAAACCTCAGCGATTGTTGATTCCTCCCATCTTGACGATTCCGGGGTCGTGCGCGCCGGGGGGCAGTATCTCGTTGTCACTATCGACGGGATGCATTCCCGGCTCTCGGATTTCCCTTTCCTTGCGGGCTTTCATGTGGCGCGCGCAGCCCTGCGGGATGTTTATGTGATGGGTGCGCGGCCTGTTGCGATGCTCTCGGATATCCATGTGGCCGATGACGGCGACGTAGGGAAGATTTTTGACCATATCGCAGGCATCACCACAGTATCAGAGCTTACGGGAATACCCCTTATTACAGGCAGCACGCTTCGTATCGGCGGGGATATGGTAATCGGGGAGCGGATGACTGGCGGCGTAGGGGCTGTTGGTATAGCAGATACTCTCACGGCGCGAATCCAGGCAAGGCCCGGGGACGTTATACTCATGACCGAAGGGGCAGGCGGAGGGACAGTTTCGACGACGGCGCTATATTATGGAATGCATGAGATAGTTGATGAGACCATAAATCTCAAGTTCATCGATGCCTGCGAGGCGCTATTTGATGCAGGGTTGATAGGGAAGATACATGCGATGACAGATGTGACAAACGGCGGGGTACGGGGTGATGCAAAAGAAATAGCAAGGACAGCACACGTTAAATTGGTCTTTGAGGAAGAGAAAATGCGCGCGCTTGTGAATGAAAAAGTGCTCTCGATGCTTGACGGGCTTGAAATTGATTACCTGGGAGTTTCGCTGGATGCTTTATTAATAATCGCCCCTCCCGGACATGCGGATGATATCCTGGGGCGCATAAGGGATAGGAACGTGGCTATTGACATCATTGGAAAAGTTGAAGAAGGCGAAGGTGCCGAATTAATGATCAACGGGGAAAAACATGACTTTACGCCCCGATTCAGGGAATCTGCCTATACACCTATAAAGAAGCTTGTCGGGGAAAAGACCCCTCAGAATTTTGACGTAATGAGAGAAGCAGTGGATAAAGCCGCGGCACAGGCAGTTGAGAAAAAAAGAAGGGTAATTGAAAGGCTAAAAGCTAAATGACCTTATACTTTTTTACCCGCATCTTCAAAGGATTTGCCCCTGTAAATCATATCGTATATATTTTCAGCGATACCACTCATAGCAGCGCGCACCTGTTTCATGGTGTCCCTGTCCCTGATAGTGACAGTCCCGTCTTTTAAGGTATCGTAATCCACGGTTATGGAGTAGGGAGTGCCTATCTCATCGTTCCTGCGGTACCTGCGCCCAATTGTGCCTGAATCGTCAAAACTGACAAGTATCCCTGCTTTTCGAAGGTTTTTTACGATTTCATTTGCAGGCTTTATTAATTCCTCACGGGTAAGAAGCGGCAGCACGGCAGCCTGCACGGGTGCTACTTCAGGGGGGAGACGCAGTACTATGCGTGTTTCTTCATCTTCTCCCTCTTCTTTTGCTTCTTCCTCATAATATGAGTGTTCAAGAAGGGAATATGTTATCCTGTCGATCCCGAAGGAAGGTTCGATAACATGAGGTATGATAGTTTCACCGTGAACTTCCTCGCTCACGCTTTCATATGTAACGGTATCCTTTTCGATGGTTATGGGTTCGCCATCGATTTCCAGCCTGATAACATCCCCGGCCAGCTCTTGCGGTTTTAATGCTTTCAGGGCAGATGCAATCTTCCCTGCTTTTCCTTTGAACTTTGGCCCCAGGATTCCCATATTGGGTTTTACGATGAAACGCTCGACTTTTTTCGGTTTATCGTATGGGATATATACCGTTAGCTCGGTCTCGCTTTGCTTTGCATGGGCTTTCAGGTCATAGTCTGTCCTGTCTGCAATCCCAACGACCTCGACCCACCCGAATCTTTCGCTTTCTATCTCAGCATCCCAGCAATCAGCGGCATAATGTGCCATTTCATCACTCATGTGCTGCCTGAACCGCAGTTTATCAGGTGATACACCTACGCGGACAAGGAACTGGTATGTCCTGGCAAGGCAATATCCCAGGAACTCATGGGCTATAATGCCTTTTTCAACAGCCTCTTTTATCTGCATCCTCGTGGATTCACCTGCATCCTGCCCTTCCCTTGAATAAAGATTCAGGATGATATCCCCGATTTCCCTGAAACCCGGATGCGTCTTATCCCTGGGATCAATGAATATCTCGGCCTCGGCCTGCGTGAACTCGCGGAGGCGTATAACACCCTGCCTTGGCGATATCTCATTACGGTATGCCTTACCTATCTGCGTGGCGCCAAAGGGCAGGCGGTCGCGATAGAACTTCACGAGGCGCGGGAAATCCACGAACATCCCCTGAGCTGTTTCAGGACGCAGGTACCCGGCGCGTTTTCCTCCCGGGCCTATACTTGTCTTGAACATGAGATTGAACTCGTAGACCTTGCCAAGCTTTCCCCCGCATTCGGGGCATTTTACACTATTTTTATTTATAACGTCTGTAAGTTCATCGGCACTCAGGGTATCGGGGTTATCCATAATGTCCTTGACAAGATGGTCTGCCCTGAAAGCTTCGTTACATTTCTGGCATTCAGTAAGAGGGTCAGAGAAACCTCCCACATGTCCTGATGCGATAAAGATATCTTCAATTCCGATCGTCGGGGCCTCGATCTCATAATATCCCTCATTTATCACGAAAATATCGCGCCATATGTTCTCAACCCTGCGCTTGAGCATGGCGCCAAGGGGGCCGTAATCATAAAAACCTGCTGTTCCGCCGTAGAGTTCAAACGAGTTCCATAAGAAACCGCGGCGCTTTGCCAGCTCTATCACTTGTTCGTATTTATCAGCCATGTATTATCCTCGCTTTTTTGCCTGATACAGGCCTTTAGATTATCCCTATACTTAATAATATATTCATATACGCTACGCCACTACTGTTGTTTCTCTAATCTGGCAATGAGATAATAACCTAAACTATTGAATGGTTTACTCCATCTCACTCTATCTTCGAAACGGATGAATAAATTCTCATAGAATAATAGATCCTTTGTATTAAATGGATATATCAAGAGCAGCATACATCCGATTTTTACTTTGAATCCCATTCTTCCGAGCATGTTTTTAAGCTCGTTTTTAGAAAAATAATAAGTCCATAACCCGTTCACGGTGTATTCTTTACTCTTCAGGGAGGATAATAACCATTTACCCTTACATCTTATAAGGGCGTTAATCCACCATGTCAGGTTCCACCTGTTCACTACAGTAAAGACTGCCCGGCCGCCTTTTTTCAAGACCCTGTGTGTTTCCCGGAAGGCACAGTTTGCTCTTGGAATGTGATTAAATACTCCAAAGATGGAAATTAAACCGTCAAAACTTTTATCTCGAAAGGGAAGAGCCTCTGCTGAGGCTAGTATCAAGGATAGATTATTCTCTATCCCAGCTTCTTTTATCCTGTTACTTGCCTTTTTTATCATTTCTTTAGAGATATCTATACCCAGAACCCGATATCCCTTTTTAGCTAAAAACAAAGATTGCTCTCCGGTTCCACATCCTATATCGAGGATCATGCCAGGCTGCAGGCTGTCCAGGAGAACCATTTTCTCTACAGATCTCATAAAGTTAATTCTGGGATTATTAAATCTATCATTATAATCCCCGGCGATATCTTCATAATATCTTAATACGCTGGCATTTATTGACATGTTAACCGATAAACTGAGAACTTTTTATACAAAGTAAAAAACGTTTCACATATGTAATAAATTAAATGAACATCTTGACCTTTTCTGCTGATTTCTTTAACTCGCTCAATACCAGGCCGACAGGGACATCATTCCCCACAAGTACCACGATCAGCGCATCCGGGCCCGCAGCAAATGTTATCAGGTGTTTGTTATCGGTCTCAACAATAATGGATTTTGGTTTTTGCTGTGACAGGCGCGTTGTTGTTGAATCTGCCGACATATATAAAGTTGCGGTCAGTGCTGCGAAAGCTTCGCTGTTGAGCCCTCCCCCCCTATCATTGGAAACCATCAGCAATCCCTGCCTCGAAACGATCGCTGACACTTCGACTCCACCCACTGCCTCCAGGTCTGAAAGGATTTTCCCAAGGGATTGAGCTATTGTTTCCATTCTGCACCACTTTTTACTGCTTTATACACAAACCTTTAGAAATAGGTTATGCTTATGATGCTTATTTGTAGGGAGAGAATCCAATTAACTCAAAAAATCCTTTTTCTATTTTGACCAGTTTTTCGAACGTATAAAAAACATGCTACAAGTTAATAAAAAATGGCTAATT
>VEPN01000059.1 GCA_012026835.1 Candidatus Methanoperedens sp.
GATTCACCTCTTGGTGTTATTGTCATTTTAATACCCCCATTAAATAATCTGTTTAATGATTCTTAAAGATTACGGAGGCTTTAGAATCACGCTATAACTGCGCAGAGTCGTGGTTTTTCATTCGCAGGAGGATTGAAGGGTGAGAAGACCTTACTATGAGCCCATTGCGACCTCCTTATCTCCGCTTCGCCACCGGAGACGCAAAAGCGAATGCGCGCAAGAATAACCCTGCGGGATGTTTTCAGCGCATGGACGGGAATAGTGACAGCGTCCACGTTCTCATGCATCCATGATAATGCTGAAAGAGGGCACAGAAAAGAGATTCAGAAAACATAAATATCATCAAGTTCTTCGACAAACTCAAAATGATAAATGCGATCCCTTCCTTACTTCGTCCCACCCGCCTCAAGGCGGCCTCATTCTTTTCGGGAAGGACTTACTCGCTGATTTACCGTCCGTCTTCAGTTAATTTATAGTTATCGGCTATTGGCTATTGATTACTGAGAACCCGAGTG
Source organism: Candidatus Methanoperedens sp. (assembly GCA_012026835.1). GTDB lineage: Archaea > Halobacteriota > Methanosarcinia > Methanosarcinales > Methanoperedenaceae > Methanoperedens. The sequence goes on from VEPN01000059.1 coordinate 516, forward strand.
GTAGTTTCTGCCAAACATTGCCAAAGCAAGCATATATTGCGCCGAAGCATAGAGAAAAAGGAACTTTACAGAAGCTCACAGAATAGTGAGATTAGGAGGGATAACAGAATTCATAGTGTAAACTTATGCTGTTATTTTTTATCCCACAAGAAATTTACTTCAGTTCCTTCTTTATGAAAAGATGTTTAAATATAGCAAAAATATATTTGATACTATGGGTGTTATAGAAAAAATATTTAATTTAATTTATTCAAAAAATACAATTAAAGAATTTTTATATGGGTTTTTGATACTCCTTTCTATCGATATTCTAAGTACAATATATATTCTCACTTTTTTTCCAGAAACAACTGAAAAAAATTTTATTGCACGGTTTTTTATCTCAAAATTTGGAAATTTTTGGGGATTAATAGTTTCAGTTCCATTTGAGTTTGTCAACTTAGGAATAATATTTATATTCGTTTATGTTATTTTATACATATTAATAGAATTTTTGAAACGCAGAATGAAAAAACGGCCGGATATTTCTTGTCTTTCCCTAACAATCATTCTGTTTATAGCAATTGTATTTCACCTCAACGGAGTTATTAATAATTTATTACTATTAGTGCGTCTTATTTTTGGATTCTGAGTCATATTCTTATCAAAGAAATGAATGATTAGAACCATAATAAATGATTTCAATCCGACCTTGGATTCACAAAAAATCGCCTTTCCTGAGCCTGTGTTTTATATCCATCCTGTAAGTCCATTCTTTTTGTTCGTACTTATCCAATAATCGATTTGCCAGAGCCGCTTCACTTTCTGTCAGCGTGCCATCAAACAGGCTTATCCCCATACTCTCTTCAAAACCCTGCCTCAATGCCCTGATTATGGTTTCACTGTCATTTATCCCCTGCTCCTTTAAGGTAATCATCCCTTCTCTTGAAGATGCCACAGGCTTGAGGTTCTTTGTCGGGTTCTTAAGGACTTTATCCATAAGCCCAAAATTAAAATCTATGAGCAGGCTGCCGTTAATAAGGACAGCACCATTAAAACGTCCCTGTGCATTTCCTGAGATTTTCCTGCCTTTTGAATAAACCGCATTTCGGGCAGGTTCGATTTCCCCCTCAGAGCCAAGAGTACTCAGGGCCTCAACCACCCCGCCGAGGACTTTCCTGTATGCTGCCTGGATATCGCGCGGTATAATCCCGTCCTCTCTTCCTATCACAGAATAAAGTATCTGTTCCCCATCACAGAAACCGCATCCTCCTCCCAGTATTCTCCTGACTATCCTGATGTTATTCAGGCTGCAAAAATCAGCATTGATTTCTTCACAGACAAGCTGGTGGTATCCGAGATAAATAACTGGCGAACTTACGCGCCAGAAAAGGATGGTCTCCGTGACCTTGCCCGCACCCACATGCCGGCCTATAGACTCAAAAAGGGCTGCACTATAAACACCATCGATACTGCCAGAGTCAATAAAACGCCATTTCGGATTCATCGATAACTTATATACAAAGAAAAAGTAATAATGTTTCTCTGGTGACTCTTATGAAAACAATTGATGAATTGATCAAAAAAGCGACTGAACTTCAGGCCGCAGGGCTTTTGACAGGCCAGATAGCCGATGAACTGAACGTATCCCGTGAAACTGCCACATGGCTTCTGGTACATGCAAAAAAAGAAGATGGTGAGCAGGTCCCCAAAGATATCTACGTTGACTGGAGCAACATAGGCAAAAGTGCAAGCAGGCAGAGGTTAATAGCAGGCGCTTTGACAGATATGATCCTTGACAGCCTTGATGAGGCGGAACAGGGTGTTGATGTAGTCATCGGGGTTGCCCTTAGCGGGATTCCTCTTGCTAACCTTGTTGCCGAGGAGCTCAACTGTGAATTTTCCACTTACCATCCAAATAAACAGCAGTGGGAGCCTGAGTCAAGAGAGACCAGAGGCACTATCAGCCAGAACTTTGCAAAAGTCGGGGGGAAGAATTGCGTTATAATCGATGATGTTGTTACGACCGGTACGACGCTTTCCGAAGCTGTGGCAATGCTTGAAGAGATGAAGGCAAAACCGGTCGCTATTGCCGTACTTGTTGACAAAAAAGGAATTGACGATATCTCGGGCGTACCCATCAGCGCGTTGCTACGCGTGACCAGGGTGGATAAGATAGAATAAGGTCAAAATGCCAGACTGGCCAACGCATTTAATTGTTCCTCTGCTTGCGCTTTTTATCGTCAGCAAAAAAGAGGATATAAGATACATATTAATGCTGTTGCCACTGGCAATAGTCCCGGACCTTGATACATTCGCCGCCCAGCACAGGGCACTGCTGCATAATATATTTATCCCTTTAATGCTCCTGCTTTTTGGATTTCTGGCTTCTAAAGGAAAAAGAACTATATTCATGATATCATCAGTCTATCTTGCATCGCATGTTGTTCTTGATATGTTTGGCGGCGGTGTGGCGCTTTTATATCCCTTTTATGATAAAATGATATATATCAGCGCAAGCCTCGTGATGGACAGGGCAAGCGATTTGATCTGGACACTTGATTTCGGTTCAAGACCTTATGATTCAGGCTGGAAGACAGGATACGGCTTCATCTCAGATAGCCCGGGTACAGGGGCAATAGTATTCTTACTTCTGGCGGGTGTAGGCATGGCATACAGGAACTGGATAAAAGAAGAGCATAAATGACAAAAAATCTCATGGTACTTGGAACCAGTTCCCACGTAGGGAAAAGTGTACTTGTTACAGCTCTTTGCAGGATTCTCTCAAGAAAATATGATGTCGCCCCTTTTAAGGCGCAGAACATGAGCCTTAATTCATGGGTAACCTGCGATGGTGATGAAATAGGTATCGCACAGGCCATCCAGGCAAAAGCTGCAGGGCTTGAACCAAGCGCGGATATGAATCCGGTGCTGTTAAAGCCAAAGGGCAATCACATCTCGCAGGTAATTATCCTGGGAAAACCCTATGCCGATAAAGAAGCAGGGGACTACTACAGTTCAACTGATGAGATGATGTCAATTGTCAACGGAGCATATAGCCGGCTTGCATCAGCACACGAATTGATAATATCCGAGGGCGCAGGCGGGGCTGCGGAGATTAACCTGTACCATCGCGATATCGTGAATATTGGAATCGCAAGGAGCATACGGCCAAAGATAATACTTGTCGGGGACATTGAGCGCGGGGGTGTTTTCGCAAGTATATACGGGACTCTGGAGCTTCTCCCACAGGATGTTAGATCTCTTGTGTTCGGGTTGGTAATTAACAAATTCAGGGGCGATATGAAGCTGCTTGAACCAGGAATAAAGCAGCTTGAAGAACTTACGAGGCTTCCGGTTCTTGGGGTCGTACCATATACAGATATCGGGATTCCATCCGAGGATTCGGTATCAATTAAAGATAAAATAAGGAATTCTCATCCTGTCAGGATCGCGGTTATAAGGTTACCCCACATTTCCAATTTTACGGATTTTGAGCCCCTTGAAGGGCATGCTGATATCAATTATGTTGAACCCGGTGGCGAGATTGGCTCACCCGATGCAATAATATTGCCAGGGACAAAAAATACTATTGACGATCTTATGGAATTAAAGTCAAAACGGATGGACAGGAAACTGATAGCTGAAGCGGAAAAAGGAGTTCCTGTTATCGGGATATGCGGAGGATACCAGATGCTTGGCAGGATGATCACAGATAACGGTATAGAAGGAACAGGCGGCACTATTTCAATTGAGGGATTGGGGCTTCTGGATGTGTCCACAAGCTTTGAGGAGTACAGCAAACATACCAGGCAGGTTGAAAAAACGATAACAGGAAACGGGGCAATCCTCGGACCGATACGCGGTGAAAAGGTGAGGGGATACGAGATACATATGGGAAAGACAGAAGGAAAAGATCACGCATTCGGGGATGACGGGTGCGTGAATGAAAACGGGCTTGTCATCGGCACATATCTTCACGGCATTTTCGAGAATGATAATATCAGGAACTCCTTTCTTGGCTATTTGTACAAACGCAAAGGGCTGGAATATGCAGATAAAAAACAGGGTGACAGCATAGAAGAACTGGCAAGGTTTATCGAGGCGCATACGAATATGGAATTGATATACGATACGCTGGAGGGAATATGAAACAACTGAGGGAAACTGCACAGAAGATAAAATCCATGGAAATCCGGGGCGCAGGAAGGATTGCACGCACGGCAGCGGCGGAACTTCGCGATTATGCAGAGAGGTTAAAAACAAAGGACCTTGATGAATTTAATGAAAAGATGAGCTCTGCCGCAGAACTCCTTATAAGTACGCGCCCCACGGCAGTGTCTCTCCCGAACGCTGTGAGGGCCGTGATGCGGTACTCAGGCGAAACTGTTGATGAAGCCAGGACAAATGTGGTGAAACTGGCTGATGAATTCATCGCAAATTCCGAGAATGCGGTAAAAAGGATTGGCGAGATTGGAGCAAGAAGGGTGCGCGATGGGGATACCATAATGACTCACTGCAATTCCTCTGCTGCGATTTCCATTATGGCAACTGCGCATGCTCAGGGGAAAAATATCAATGTGATAGCCACGGAATCAAGGCCGAGATTACAGGGCCACCTCACGATAGGGCATCTTGACAGGCTGGGGATAAAGACAGCGCTGATAGTGGACTCTGCTGTCCGCTTTTTCATGAAGGAGGTTGACCTTGTCGTTGTCGGGGCAGATGCTGTGACGGTTAATGGCTCGGTCATCAACAAGATCGGGACAGCGCAGGTGGCGCTTGCTGCACGGGAAGCGAGGAAGAATGTAATAATTGCAGCCGAGACATACAAGTTCAGCCCGAAAACAATCCTTGGCGAGCTTGTGGAAATCGAGGAACGCGACAGCGCAGAGGTCATAGGCAGGGAAATGCTGGATAAATTCTCAAATGTGAGCGTGAAAAACCCCGCTTTTGATGTCACGCCGCGTGAGTATGTGGACCTGATATGCACTGAGGTCGGGGCTATACCGCCTGAGATGGCCTATATTATTATCAAGGATTTCCTGGGATGGGGAATAGAGGAAATGAATTCCGGGCACTAAAAAAATGAAGAAAGGATGAACTCTCCTTCCCCTACGCGAATGGATGTTTTGCCTTATCCTTTTTTGAGAGCGCTTCACCTACTGTCGGCTCTCCCTCTACCGCCCGCTTTAATGCAAGCTTTGTGGCCTCGTAGTTGAATTCATATACCTTATCCTTATCTTTAGCATCCCATTCGATGAACACCGAAACGATGATGAGTACATCCTCGGCCTCGCTTTTATTGATGAGACCTTCTTCCACTGAATCCATCACTGCCTTGGCCACCGCAGCCTGCGCAGGCCCGAACATGAGGAGCGCCTGCGAAGCCCTCCTGATCGTTACCTTGTTTATCATCAGGGTCGCAGGTTTTGGCTGAAGGTTTGGTTCAAGCACTGCAAGAAGCGGCGTGTGCCCGAACCGCGGCATTGCAATTGAATTCATGAACGCAGTCTCAACAGCCCCTCCCTTGGGGCCTATTACGAGATCGATATGCGCTATCTCAGGACCTGAACCTACAAGTGCTTCACCAATCATACTTTTTGTAATTCTATTTGACAAACTAAACCACCGTCATGCTTTAACACGGTGCCGGTATTTAATTGTTTAGATTAGGGTTTTGTCAGGTTAAGTGCAGAAATAGAAATGATTGAGCAGATGATGTAGATTCACTATATAGCATGCTGAAAAAATGAAAGAGAGATACTGGAATGATTACTGTATATTAACTACGCTCTCTGTCTTTTATAGTATTGCCAGTGCAAGATCAACGGGAAGGCCGCTCTGTACCCGGACATTTGGTTCCGGGGATTGATCAACTACGACATGGCGGTGACGCTGTGGAAAGGATGGAGGGTGGGTATGAGGTTGAAGAATCACATTTCCAACTGTGAGACCTGAACTGATAAGTAACCTGCTAGCACGGGTACGTGACAGGCCTATACAATCTGGTACTATTATCGATAATCGCTGCCAATCCCACCAGATATCATCAACAAAGCTATGCCATGGCCAGAAGATGGGTGCCCTGGGTGCAGTCGGAATGTTTGCCATGTCTCCACCTACAACGTTATGTACGTCATTATGGATTTCCATGATGGCCTGTCCTAAATCCTCATCATTGCGGAAATTAACCAGATTTTCAGAGTCAAAATTCGGCGAAAAACTGATGTTTGGACAGGGCTCCTGTATTCGAATATCAAATTCAACAGGGATACATTCTGCCGGATTCCATGCCGGAAGAGGTGACCACTCAGGAAAACCCCGGTCTACCAGGTATCTTTCCAGGCCGGCGATATAATTCCTGTGCCATGAAAGAAATATGGTTCCATCTGTATGAACGCCCGACGGTGGATTAGCATGCTGCCTCAGGATAGTTGGTGTGACATATCTCTGGATTTGCCTGGCTAACTCCTCTCGATCCTGTGGTGACAGGCTGTTTAGATTTTGTTTATGCATCTCCTACCACTCCTTACTTGATGAGATTGCACCTGAAGCGCCAATTTTCATAATACGCTCGTCCTGATGACTTTTTATAAAACCTTTCATATATTTCCCCCTATATTCTTTAATCTGATTGGAAAATCCAATCCTTAGTTATATTAGTTTCCAATGAACATTAATTTTTCGTGGGCGTCGAATTATATAATTTTATTTTCTGATTCTATTTTTGATTATTTTCAGTGGTTGGCACTCACGATGAAAAAGAGCTTGCAAAAAATTTGGCTAAGAAATGAGATTTCAGGAATACTCCTTGATTTATGATGGCATCGCCCTGCTGTGCCTCAGTTCTACAGCAATACCCTTTGCACACTCTTTCATCTCCCAGCCGCTCATCTGTGCGCGCCCGACACCAAAGAATTTTTCACCTACCACGATTACCTCATCATTGGGGCGGATCTGCGGGTCGGCTTCAATTACCCCGGGCGCGAGGATGGTGCTGTGGGGCATAAAATCCGCAATGCTCACTTTATAAAATGGATAGTTCCTGAGCCTTGAAGCCCCGTCCACAGTCAGGGCAACTGTCCCATATTGCGGGATCAATGTTGCAAGCTGTTGTTTTTCTTTGAATAACTGGAACTTGGGAAAGGGGGCTTTAATCACTGCGCCTTCAGTAACAAGCTCTCCGGCCCCGTTTCCGAACTGGTAATCCAGCACCGCGTGGATAAGATCAAGTTTCATTTCCTCGCTCCCGCGTTTTTTATCGCTTTGTGCACCTGAAACCGCACTTTCAAGCCTTTTCAGGGATGCGCTTGAAGTGACACCTTCATCAGCAGTATAAACAAAATCAAGGCCAAGCTCCCTCTCCACTGATTCGCAGATTTCCCTGTATGCGCCGTGTACATGCGCTACCACATTCTTGTACCTGTTTTTCAGGAGGTACGAACGCAGGCATCCCCCCACCCATGCCCTCTCTTCCATGTCCCAGTGGCCTGTTACCGGGGTATCGTAATGTGCGGCAGGGTACAATAATTCAAGCTCGCGCGGAATAATTCCCAGGGGAGATGAGATAATCACCTCATGGACGTATTTCCTGTATTTGCCGATAGCATTGATGAATTTCTGGTGGGAAAGGGACGTGGAATAAGGCTTTTTTGCAGAGCATGGAAGAAGAACAAGGGTATCAAGCTCAGGCGCAGTATAACGTTCTATCACTCTCTGTTCGAACCTTCTTATTTCAACCCTGTTAAGTGATTCGGATGTGTTTGCATATAGTGTACTGGGACGGAAAAGCGGTGTCCTTTTTTCGAGGAACCTGTATTCAGCATCGGTAAGCCGAAGAACTGCTGTAAGCCAGGGGCGCGCCCTGCACTGGCGCTCAACGTACTCGCGAAGATGTCCTGACCTTATGTGCTCGCGGATGGTACGCAGTTCCTCGGCAAGCTTGAGGGAATTATGACGCGACAGCATCTCTGTGCGCTCTTTTTTTGGGAGTTTGGTAAGACCCTGCGGGGTGTTTTCTGAACATACGGCGCAGGAGCAGGGAAATTCATGCAGCCTGTCGAGATGGTTTTCTCCTGAATTCGTGAGGTAAATATCCTGGTATCCTTTTATTATCGGCAGGGTCTCATCCACGATATCAACGCCCAGATACACAAGCATCGAAAGGTTCTCTGGCGTTGCAAGGGCTGGCGTATAGAGCAGGGAATCCGCACGCGTATTTTCCTTAAGGCGGATGATCGAATCCACAAGTTCCCGCGCCCTGTTCTCAAGCTGTTTTGCGGCGCCGAGGATGTACAGGTCTGATGCGGGATATTCATGAGCGAACGGGTGGATTACTTTTCCTGTGTGAGCCCAACCTGAAACCGGCTGGTCTTCCTCCTGTATCTCTTTTATGATCTCCTCTCTTGTATTGAGAGGCAGGGATTTATGGGGAAGGATGACTATTTTTTTTGTATCGGGTTCAATGGGCGCGCTTTTTCCCCAGAGAGAGCCGGAATCCAGGATCAGGCTTTCATTTTTATGGATCTGGACGATTGCAGGGGTTGATAGCTCCCTATCAAGAACCAGTTTACCTATTCTGGCTGCTCCGTCGCGATGGGTGATTTCGAAGATTTTGGTCATAAAGTCATGGAATTATTAACTGGTGCTGTTAAGGTGGCGACTTTATTTAAATATGAGCTTGTTTTGCGAGGAATTTGACCCTAAAGAGCAATATTTGAGAATTAAATAAAAACAAAAGGGCACGGGCATCGAGCGAGCGCCCCGGCAGTCTGGTAACAGACTGATATCTGATTGATCACGTCATACTATGTTCTGTTTCCCCGCTTATTTAAGGATTTGCTTGCAAATAGTTTTGCACCTAAAATACAGTTTTCAGGCGACTTTAGGTGCAGACAAGGGACTTTAAGTGAAAGTATGACTTTAGTGTAAATCCTAAAAATAAGCTAATTTATCGAAAACTCCTTTTTTGTTAAATTATCCTTTCCACCTATATCATGATAATATGCCTTCATCTTTTTCACAACTTCAATTAGGTTCTTTCCGTTCTGGTTCTTGTCAATGTGGTCTTTACTTCCTGTTTCATCTATAAGGTTATTGAGTATCAAATACATTATATACTTGGTAAATTGTACGGCAATACTCTTTTTATTAGCTCCGCCAAAGACGATATGGATATTTTCAATATTTTTTATTAAATAACGGTAATCAGGAGGTAGTTTTATTGGATTGCGAATAGCTATCACTTTTTTCCTCAACATTGGATTTTTGGAAAGCAAATATGCAATATAATAGATGGTAGAAACGTTTGATGCATCCACAGATTTTAGATTCATTAATTCTTGATTATATCTCTGGAATACTTCTTCGTTAATAGGAAAATAGTCTTCAATATAGATTATCTTTTTATTAATTATTTTATTACTTATTGGATAAAACATGGTTAAAGTCCTTGATGACGCAATAATGAATTCAATATCGTCTGGAACGATAGTAATTTCATTATTCTTTACAAGAATCTCATCTTCTCTTTCGTAATTTTCCAGATGACTTTTTAGATGACTCAATGGGTCTGCACTTTTATAAGCAGCCAAAACCTTTTCAAGATTTTTTTGCGAATCAGGTCTATTAATTACTTTACAATTCTCGATTTCCTTCTCGACTTCTTTTATAAGGTCATCCTTAGATTTACCCTCCATAAAATAGTTGCATATATCTGGATTTTTCTTGAAGAACTCAAAAGTCTTGGGGTCTGTTGTATCGTATGGTAGCTCTATAAATTCGATGTTCTTTTTATCTAACCTTTCCTTGTTTAAAACTATTACTACATCACCAAAAGGAAGATGTTTTGAAGGAAATGTATTACTGAACGAGATGAAGCCGTCTTCGGTCTTCAGTCTTCCGCTTTCTATAATTTTGGGTAGAGTAAAGAATGTTGTGTTATGGAATATGTGCTTCATATATGCCTTCTCGCAGTATATACTGTAATTGAAGTGACGCTTGACGAATATTTAAGTGTTGTCCTTAAATTCACGTGCAGTCAGTTCATTTCATGTGTAGATAAAGACAAATTTTGATTGTGGAAGTTGGGTTCAATTCCCAACTCATACATCTCGTGTATCAGGACTACAATATTATGAGCTACTATCTTGCATAGCAACTCGTTTCTCTGAGCTACTGGATTCTTTGATTTTAGCCTGTCACTGAATTTTGCTTTTATCATGTTAAAAGTACTTTCCACGTTGCTTCTCTTGTGGTAATGCTTCAAGAAATCCTCTTGGTTTAACTGGAAGTAGAGGAACATTTTATGCCACAGTCTGCTACCACCTGCCCTGCCTGTAGCATTGCTCTTGAATGGAATAAATGCCTCTCCACCAACTTCTCCTACTGCTTCGAGAGGGTTATCCCTGCTTGAGTATGCCTTGTCAGCAGTCATTTACTTGATGTTAAAACCATTCTGTGCAGTTATCTCAACAAGAGGTCTAAACTGTGGACTATCTGCACCATCTCCATTTGTTATCTCGGCACCAGTTACTACATTGGTTTTTACACCTGTGCAGATATGAGCCTTAAGCCATTTATGTTGCCTCTTAAGGTCGTATTTCTGCTACTTACCATAACGGTCGGGGCAGAATTCTTTGGCACAGGTGCGCAGCATATTATTACGATTCCTATACAGGAAATATCATATCCTGAATTAAAAAAGGATTTGGAAAACATAATGGGAAAAAGTATGCTTAAATTGGAGACTATACCATTAAAATTAGCTCAGAAGGTAAAAGGTTACATTATACGAAACAAGACGGATGATTTCAGTCTTTATTGAACAGTTATGGAATTTATTTAAATATAAGTTTGTTTCTGTCAATTCCCGAAAATTTGATATGATAGCAGAATGATATAATTCTTACATGACAGAAATACAGGATATTTGGGGAGCGCATCAGGGTACTTTCCACAAAAGATGTTATTGAGCCTACCCTTTGAAAGAGTGATTCTTTATTATTTTATCGCTTGCCATTTATTTTGGTCATAAGGCCCTGGAATTAGGATAAAACACTACATCAAACCACAGTGCTCTTCCTCAGCCAGTCGATATCGCTCTGATACAGCTCTCTCAAATCCTTAAGCCCCAGGCGCAGCATCGCCACCCTGCTCACACCCAGCCCCCATGCAAGCACAGGGTGCTTTATTCCGAGGGGCAGCGTGACCTCTTTTCGGAACACGCCCGCGCCGCCCAGTTCCACCCACTTGCCCCTGCTCTCAATATATACTTCGGGTTCAACGCTGGGTTCTGTATATGGGAAATATCCGGGCCTGAACCTGACCTCGTCAAATCCCATCCTGTGGTAGAACTCTGTCAGGCAGCCGAGTAAATTCTTGAAGCTCACACCTTTGTCCATTACCACGCCCTCAAGCTGCTCGAACTCAGGCGTATGCGTGGGATCGATGGCCTCGCGCCGATACGCGCGGTCGATGCAGAAGGCTTTCACCGGAGGATCGGGATGGTCTGTGAGATATTTTATCGTGACAGCGGTCGTGTGGGTTCTTAGCACCTGCTTGCGTGCAATGTCCTCGCTCCAATTTCCCCCCCAGCCCCTGGAAATGCCGCCGCCTTTTTCGTGCATTTTTTTCACGGACGCGATATACTCTTCGGGCAGGTCGCATTCTGTATCAAGATGGAAAGTATCCTGCATTTCCCTTGCAGGGTGGTCCTGCGGCTGGAAAAGTGCATCAAAGTTCCAGAAAGAGCTCTGGACAATGTCACCTTTTATCTCCGTGAATCCCATCTCAAGGAAAATCGAGCGCATCTCATTAATAAGGCGCTGGTAGGGATGGAGCTTTGCCCCGTAAACAGGTTTTACGGGCGTATGGATGTTGTAAGGGCGGATCTTTTTATTCTTCCAAGCGCCACTCTTTATTATCGCAGGTGTGAACTGGGTGATCTCCTCTTCAATGGTTATTCCTTTATTTACAAGCTCTCTTCCTCTATTTGTAATATAGATAATCCGACGTTTTTCTGTAAACTTTTCTATAATATCGCGTTTCTCTAAAGTGTAAATTACTTCCCTTACTTCATTATTGGTCCACAGCTCTTTATTCATTTTTTTGTATATTTTAAGATCATCAATAACCTTCTCATCACTCCCTTTTTCGGGTTTAAGTATTATTGGGATTACTCTACCTTTTTCAATCCTTGCCCATCGTTTTTTAATTAACCAAGGAAGACCATAATCAATATAATAAGGGGAGCTTAACATTTTTTTTAGCTCATCGATGTTTAATGTAGGATTTCTTTCCAATAGCTCTATAATTCTTCGCTCAGGTAGTCCATTTATTGCATAATCTTCACCCTCTTTTGTAAATTTGTAATAATCTTGATTGTCATCAAATACTTCCAAAAATTCTTTTTCATCAAGCATGAGAGCAGCTTGCATCGCAGCCTCAACGCTCAAACCGGATTCTGCTGCAAGATTATCGGGATTAAGACCACGTGTTTTTACGAGTGCCAGCAGAACGAGCTTCTCATTAGTGGTGAGGTTGTATTCTTTCTGGGGCATTATAATCTGGTATCACAATGGAAAGCGAGATATTTAATGATTTGTGAGAAGATCCCGGGATTATATGCCACCTAAATCCTCACAGTATTCTCGCTTCCGCACTGCGGGCAGGGTATCGGGATGAAATTGGGGTCTGCCTCGAATTCAAAGCCGCACACGCTGCACCTGAAGAATACAGAAGACTGGTTTACTTCTTCCATACTATTATATAATGTAATTACTTAAAATAAATTCTTCGCCATCCACAAAAAGCAATGGTTTGGTAATGATGCCGTCAAGATGTATCCCTGCAATAATATCTCCCCCGAAAGTGCTGTTATCGCCGAGGGCTATATGCACGGTACCGCCCACTTTCTCATCTTCAAGCACGTTGCCGATAAGCCGCGCCTCCGGATTTAAACCTATTCCGAATTCAGCGATATTGCGCGCTTTCTCACCCACATTGTCAAGTATGGCGTTCAATTTCCCGGCGAGTTTGCCTGTGATCCCGGTCACATACCTGTCCCTGACCGTGAATTCAATCGGCGACTCAAGGATGCCAAAACCGCTCATAGAGCCGTCCACCACAAAAATGCCGTTTGCATCCTTTGGCGCGATATACAGTTCACCGGCCGGGAGATTGCTGCTGCAACCCGATTCATGGCATAAGCCCGTATCAAGCATCCATTTGCATCCCCCAAGATCAAATTCGATATCTGTCCCCAGTTCAGAAGTAACCCTCACCTTGCGGGCTTTTTCGAGGCGTTTCGCAAGCCCCATGGCGATGTCGTATATCCTGTTACTATTAGCCGTAATACCGCCTGATGCCATCATTTTCTCTGTTATCCCTGGCATGGAGGCGACCCTTGCGCCTGCTTTACAGGCGTTTATCCGCGCCTGCGTATGGGTGAGGGAAAAAGTCGTCGGCGCAATAACCACATCGGCATTCTTCATGGCTTCCGCCACAGCGGTGGGGAGTTCTTCCCCGTGGTGCGTCCTTGGCAACATAGTCATCGTCATTACCTCGCAGCCAAGGTTTTTCGCTGCTTCAAACAGGCTTTTGCCTATGGAGGATGGGGTGGAAGTATCAACTACGATGAGAACGCTCTCTCCTTTTTTAACTCCGTAGCTTTCCAATACCTTATTTGCGCCTTTGCTAACCATTATTATAATTTTCTTGGGTCCTTTATCTCCCCGTAAAGCGCGCTTGCAGCCGCAGTAGCCGGGGATGAGAGATACACGAAAGCATCAGGGCTTCCCTGTCTCCCTTTGAAGTTCCGGTTCGATGTGGATAGCCCCACCTCGCCTTTGCCCAGCAGTCCGAACGAACCGCCCATGCATGGCCCGCAGCACGGGGATTCCACAATGGCACCCGCTTCCATGAACTGCTCGACGTAACCTGCTCTCAGGGTTTTCATATACTCGGTGTGGGAGGCTGGGATTATCAGCAGGCGAACGCCTTTTGCCACTTTTTCACCGTTCATTATTTTCGCCACGATTTCGATATCCTCAAATCTTCCGTTGGTGCATGAGCCCACGAATACCTGGTTGATCTTTGTCCCTTCCACTTCGTCCACTGGTTTCACATTATCCACGTTATGGGGACAGGCAACCTGGGGGGGGAGGTCTCTCACATCGTATGCCCGTGTGTCTGCAAATGTCGCATCCCTGTCACTCTTCCATCGTGGATCAAGCTCAAAATCGGGTATCCGCCCTTTAAGATAATTTTCAGTGATATTGTCAGCCTCAACGATCCCGGCTTTTCCGCCCATCTCGATGGCCATGTTGCACATGGTCATCCTGCCCGGGATGTCCATATCCCTTACAGTGGAACCGCAGAATTCGGCGGTCTTATACCTTGCTCCCTCCACACCTACGTCTCCTATCAGGTGGAGAATTACATCTTTCGGGTACACGCACCCGGGGAGCTTTCCATCAACCTCGAACCTTGTGGTCTCAGGCACCCTGAACCAGAGCTTGCCTGTTGCAAAAACAAAAGCCATGTCTGTGCTGCCAATACCAGTCGAAAATGCGCCCAGCGCTCCATAAGCGCATGTATGGGAATCCGAACCCACGATGAGGTCGCCGGGCGTAACATGCCCCTTTTCAGGCATTACCTGGTGGCATACGCCTTCAAAGACATCGTAGTTCAGGATGCCCTGCTCGTTTGCGAATTCGCGCAGATAAATATGGTTTGCCGCCGCATTTAGCGAGTCTGCGGGAACCTGGTGGTCAAACAGGACCACTATTTTTTCAGGGTCCCACACTTTCTGTCTTTTTTTGCCTTTTACTATTTCCCTGAATCCCTCGACAGCAAGAGGACCTGTAATATCATGAGTCATGGCACGGTCTATATCTGCGAGGACGAAATCCCCGGCTTTTACCTGCTTACCTGAAGCTTTTGAAAAAATCTTTTCTGAAACGGTTTGAGGCATGAATCACCATGATAGCATGAAATTATTTAATCTTTTGGCATTAGATAATTTGTGAACCCGCAATAAGGCTTCCTGCAACATAGCCCAGTATTACTCCGCCGTTGAGGAACGGAAGCCCTGCCTGGGGTTTGCCCTTCATTACAAATCCCATGAGCACAGCAAATCCCGCAAGGGTCCCGAGCATTGCGCCTATAGCCGGGATATTGACCGACCCCAAAAGAGGCAGGTTGTAAGAGCCTGCCCTTACAAAGAAGTTGGCCGATACCACAAGCAGCGTGGGCATCACAGCATCTCCCAGTCCCATAAAGAATGCCTCGCGTTCTTCTTTATCGAACTTCTCAGCAAGGAAGGAATATTTCCAGTGCTTGGGAACAACAAGAAGGATCGGAAGCCTGAGGTCCATTACACCTTCAGCCAGGGCTACCATGTGTTTTGTCCTGTACACTGCGATATAATCATAAACAGCCAGTACAACGAGCAAAAGGAGTGTCGGTATGATAGCAAGCGATATGCCGAACATGGAAGCTGCCCCCGCGCCGACAATAATACCTGTGATGTCTATCACGTACCATTCCGGGAATTTATAAAGTGCAAAAGTAAGACCTATTGAAATGAGGAGAATTATATAATAGGAAGGGCCGATAACAATCTCAAGACCCGTTGCAGGTGTGAGTTTTAAAAGGAAATAAGGGCCAAATGATAAAAAGGGAATAAAAACATAATACATTGTCCATGCTACCGATATAAGAATTATGGCCTGTATAATCCATTTTTTATTCAACTTTATTATAAGAAAAATAAATACCGTAAAACCGAGGATTAATGCCATCCAGAGCGCAACATTACCTGTATCATCAGGATTTGAAAAGGCTTTTGGTAATTTCTGGCTGTATATTACCAGTTTCCCGTTTTCAGACCTTGCAATGAACTCTTCGGTTCTGCCATCGTCTATATTTAATCTTACTTTTGTCTTTTCACCATCAAGTCTTAGCGAAATATAATTTTTTTCAGTCGAGATATTTATGGAGTCATCGATTTTTTCGATTTTAGCAGTTCTTACCCACTCAATACCGTAATTTTTTTCAAAAAATTTTATGAGTCTTCCATTATCATTTCCCGGAACCTCATCCCAGAGGAACCAGTATTCCGGCTGGCCCAGGCCAACAGCAATCAGTTGAACCAGGATAAGCATGAATGCCATTCCGACGAACGGGGTATATTTTGTTAACTTCAAATTGATCTCTCATCCTAATATCCGGGAATGTTTTTAAAAGTTTGCTTAAGAAAGTTTCAATACACGATCTGGCTTTTATGGAAAAACGCTACCTTCTTACTTAATAAATATTAATAGCTTCAAAAGCATAAAAATCAATATGTATTATCCTTCTTTTCCGAAAAGAGTTCTAATTAATCTTTTTATCTTCAATAATCTCCCTGGCTATAGGACCGGCACTTAAGACCTGATATCCGCTTAAAGTGATCAAGATTCCCGGTCACAAGCTCTTCGTTATTAGCTATGCAAACCCCAGCTATTAGAACGTCTTCGAGTTCCAGAGTGGATCCTGAGTTTTTCAGCCTTACGTCAATCTCAGCAGCTTTCTGTGCAGCAGCTATATCAATTTCAAGTATGCTCAATGATTTCAATAAAGAGGTGACTTCTACAATATTTTCTTTTGGGTTAGATGAATTCCAGGCTCCGTAGTATAGTTCGAAGGCGTTTATAGCAGTCGTTTTTGGATTTTCAAAAGAATCAGCCATATATGACATTCCAGGCTCATCATTAAGAAGGTCCACTAAGAAATTAGTATCAAACACTGTCATAGCTTCCCTCTTTTGGAATATCTGCTGGGATGGTGCCTCACTTCCAGTGCTGCTTTTGCAAATTTTTCATCTTTTATCTTTCCCGCAAATTCACTTAGTTTTCTCTTCCGCAGTGGTGAAGTGATGCGCTTTATTAACTCTGTGAAGCTTTCACCTTCTTTCTTAAGCTCGGCAAGTGCTTCATATGCTTCCTCCGATATTGTAAGTGTTTTATGTGCCATAGCTATAAGTGTATTCATACGTGTATTTTAATATTTCGGCGTGTACTTCATACATTGCGAGGGACGGCATAGTTTATGCCTATGATAGCAGCCGTCTCTTGGTCTATGGTGTCTACAATTTTTTTTAGAATCCTTTTTCATAGCCTGACCGGTGCGAGAGGCCTGACAATCCCTGCAGCATTATCAGAATAAATGCAATGGTATTCCGGGAGCGTGTAAATTTCAGAAAGGTACTTTTTTGGGTTTCAATCCTTGTTTTAATGGATGCGCCTCTTGAATATTCATCGAAGGCATGGAATCGCTCGAAACAAACGTGTTTCAATCCTTGTTTTAATGGATGCGCCTCTTGAATTCTTCGGGTTCGGCGAGGGCTAAGTCTGCCTGGCTGGTTTCAATCCTTGTTTTAATGGATGCGCCTCTTGAATAGCACAAAATTTTGCCTATTTAGACGAAATACGCTCTATTAGGGTTTATTTATTGCGCTCAAAATTCTTATTGCAAAATTATGGAATGGTTTATGAAGACAAGAAAATCAGACACAGATGTTACTATAACAACAGTCAATGCATTTATTCTTATATTCTGTCTTGTTGGGATAAAAGCCTTTGTTGATGATTTCAAGGATTTCATTTATTATTTGTACACCTTTCTTGAAATCTTTTTCAGTGAAATCCACTTCCTCAATGTGGTTATTGCTTCTTGTAAAACAAATAAATCCTTTTTTCACATCGATTTTATAGTTCTCCTCTATCATAATCGCATGCAGAACAAGCTGGAATTTGTATGTCTGGAAGATCGTATCCTTAAACTCCGCAAACTTATATTCAAAAGGCGCGGCAGAACCATCATCCAGAAAAAGAACCTCATCCACAATCCCTTTGATATGGTTCTTTTTTGAAGCAATGAATACATTCATCTCTTTTTTCACAACCCCAAGCTTCTTTCGCAGGTATTCAGGATTCGTTATCCGTTTTTCCTCATGCACTTCCCTTCCTTTTTGTACCTTGAACCTTGTCTCCTGATACTGCGGGATATCAAGGCAATGCATAAAATAAATGAAACGCGGGCAGAAGAGATACTCAAGCACATCGGAAATCGTTATCATCGTATCGTTCATTGTCCAATTCCCTCAAAAGAATTTAGTCAATACCTGATCGCTCACAAGTTTTTTATCAAATGCCTGGCCGAGAAGCTTTACTTTCCTGAAAGATTCGTCATCCATCGGGAAAACATACACTGAATCCACATCGGGATCGATCTCTTCCTCGCATTCCAGGGCCAGGGAATCTCTCTCGTTTGCGTTGAGAGTACCGAGAAAAACGCTCTTTTGAACCCTGACAGCCCTTTATCAAGGCAGATGCGCGCGATATTCTTGCGCGTTGTGTTGTCCGCAATATCGTACACCACCCATACCATCGTCATACCATTCCTCCTATTTTATCAAACTGTTCGCTATGCTGTGGCACTCCAGCTGGATCGTGTTCCTGACCTTTACATTGCGTCCATTGTGCCAAGGATACTGTCCACCTTGTCGGCTGAGACCTCAAAGCTCTTGTCATCGTTCTTTACGAGGAAGCAGTTTTTCTCTTTTTTGAGATACGCGCCGCGCGTGTTGATTACAAGCTGCATATTGCCATTAGTCTATCTTTTAATATATAATTATCTTTCCAACTTTTAAATGTTACCTCCTGGAATTTTGTGTGCCTTGCGGTTTTACAATTTCCCGTCACGGAAAATCACGACTGTTTTGATTCCTGAATTCCGATCTTACTACCGCGCCGAAACCCCTTGAAACGGACTTTCCTATACCGAGGTACTCAGGTATGAGGAAATTGGCGCAGAACCCGCCGACGAAAGTCATCACATTCACATTCTTGAGCCTGTTTTTCCTTATCCTGACGTGGACATCACATTTGATCTTTTCAGGAACCTGGTAATCCAGGGACTTTGACATCGAAAGCAGGTTTCCAATAAGGGTTTTTCGCAGGAATCCATCCCTCTCTTCCATGTTTTTCAATCCATAGTACCGCATATAGTTCTCCTGGTTCAGCGCAAGCCAGGGTGTGGCGAACTCATAGGAATGTATCTTATCTGTCACCCCGAACTCCTGGTTACTGATTGAGATGCCCTTCTCCACTATTTCGTAAACCTCCTCGCCGAGCTTTATTTCATCGTATTTATCATAAACCTGTTTTAAAACTTTGGCGCCGTCATTGATCCCGATTACCATCGGCGCGCCGCCAATCATCTTGTACTGCACGAGAGGATAGCGATAGATGAACTTGTCCGCATTGTGCTGGTGAAGAAGGGCATATTCGTTGAATCTGGTGGCGAAGAAACCGCGAAGCTGGGAGGCTGATGACTGGATGGGACGGGTGGAGGCAAGGATGAGGGTGAAGGTTTTGAGGTTCATATCTTTTCACATTCTAATGCGTTATGTTTCTCACTCTTGGTCTATTCCGACAGTACGGCGCCGGGGTTGCGACCCCGGACCCCGGTGAGGCGCCGCCGATGGCGGGGGTTTCCATAAGTTTGATGGTTGCATGTAACTCCTCATTTTCCTGGTATTTCATTATATTTTAGTTCACTATTGTTATCATTTTTGTTAACTTTGGTGTATATAATTATTTGGCGTTTCAGGAAGCCTGGCGCTGCCATTGACGAGCATGTAAAGAAAATCAACCACAGAGGACAGAGAGTTCACAGAGAGATGCTGTTTTTTTCTCTGTGTTCTCCATGCTCTCTGTGGTTTTAGCGAATATTTAACCGCAGATGAACGCCCAGAGTCGCGCCTCTGGAAAGCGCGTCCGCGTATGGTAGTGCGCTGGCATATGTGTCCATGCATCGAAGCGACGTATCGCCGATGAACGCAGATTGGTTTTTTCACGCTCTCCATATTTTTATTTGACGATATTTATGATGAATCTGTTTTAAAACTTTGAAGGGGTCATTGATGCTGCGCCTGTGTACCGGGAAGGGGGAAGGTGTATATTATTGTTCAACAAAAAATACTTCCTGAGGGGGGATTTTTTAAATCAACGTCAAGCCCCACATCATCTTTTTTATAAAACTGTTCATCTAAAATTCTAAAGTAACCAATTTTACTTAGTTCCAAATCTTCTGGTTTAGACGGCATCCATTTTTCAAATCGGACACTTACAGAATTTGCTGCTATGCGTTTACTGAGCCTTTTAATAGCATAACGTCTCTTCCATCTATCTTCTATAGATAGTGCGTCTTTAATATCATCAGGTAGTTTTTTATCTAGAGATGAAATTATGAAGTGCTCTTGATGTTCATCGCCCCTTAACAATTTCTTGATATTATAGTCAAGTTCTCAAGTAATCGTAGATTGGAACCATAATGATACCCTCTTCAAATGCCGTAATCAGTTGCCGTTTTAATTCACTCTTATTTTCC
>VEPN01000006.1 GCA_012026835.1 Candidatus Methanoperedens sp.
TACGTATTTATAGATTTATATAATACATAGCTTATTTGGTAAACAGTTATGGTAGGTCTATTTTATCATTATAAAATTTGTGTTTCTGTCAAATTAGGGTTGTATCCCCGTTGATGAACGCTTTATTGCCTTGCGGCGTGTATCCGAGGGAATAGAGATATTCAGCTCTGTCCTACAGGCCTCATCTAATCAGTATCAAATACATCAAAGATATCTAAACGAGCTGCGTGGGCATATACAAAATCTCTAATATTAAACTCTCTAACTTTAGTACTGAGTAACATATATCCCATACCGAAGTCAAATATACAATCCTCATAAGGTGTAAATTCATCGCTCCTGATCAATATTTTATCAACTATTTCCCCATAAATATCATAACCTTTATCGTATGATATTTTTTTTTCTTGCATATATATTTTTTTTCTTCTATATTGAACAGGGAATTCTGAATCAAGAATCTTTATCAAAATTTTCTTTCTATTACTTACCATATTTGCAGAGATTAAGAGTTTATAATCGAAAAGCTCTAAATTCATACCGTTTTCCAGCTCAAAGATTACATTTTGATCATAAACTATCCCTTGATCCGCAGTACCTAACAGTACATTTTTTATCCTACCTTCAGTGAAGTATTTTTTCATTTTATCCTCTTTTATTAAATTGGATAGGAAGTAATTATTTCACCCGCCTCGTTAACAACCGTTCTCAAATATTTTCCTGACTGAATCTCAGTATTGTATATATAAGAGATTCTGCCTAAATTGTCAGTCTTTTTCTCACTAATTCCATTTTTAATGCTTGTTAATATTAGATCTTTAATTTTCTCTTCATCTGTAAACTCTGATCCAAATTTTTGGACAAACTGATTCCCTGAGGGATGTATTATATGATTGTTTCTTATGTGTATCCACCCTTTGCCTCCTTCATCATAAATCCATGTAGACTTTCCCGCCGCGCTGCCAAGTTTTCCATCCTCCAGCCATCTTACAACACTTCCGCCATCTTCTGTCTTCTCGACCACATTTATCGTCTTCTTTAAATCTCCTCCATTCTCATAGACTCGTTCCATATCCTTGACGAGAACTTTTTTACTGGCAAGTTCTCTGACCTTATAATAGATGGTTCCGCTGTCATCAGCGTAATTCTTCAGCAAGTTGCCGTAGGCGTTTAACCTCTCGTAATTCGTACCTTCCTGCCAGATGATTCCAGGGTCTGAAGCCTCCTTAATTCCGCCTTTTGAAAGTTAGCCTAAACTGATAAGATATTATAACCATGTTTTATAAGTAAGTTTTTAGTTTCATTGTAGGATTTAATTAGAGCTATCACTTCTCTACTTTTTCCCAGCTTTGGATTTAAAAAAAGTAGCTGATCCGTAAGTTGTTTTGTTACTCTAAGTAAAGCAGAAAACACTTCTGAAATAGGTACTTTAAGTTCTTGCCAGGGTTTATGATTTTTACATCCACATTTAAATATGATTTTAATCTGTTTACCTTCAGGTATGAATACCAAAGTATCGGGATTATCAAAGAAACTTTGTTCAACTTTATCTCCTTTTAATAACTTTGGCATTTGCATATGAAGACTCGTTATAAACTGCCATACGTACTCATTTATACAATTCGATGTAGAATCTATTGCACTTGTAAGTAGTATGTCGCTATACGAGATGCAAATGTCACCAAAAATATCCCAATTAATCAATTCTGCCTCTTGATCTGAAATATTTGGATACCTTTTGATAGTGCTATCGGGTTTTACATAGTTGGATAAATTAGTTTCCATATTAAATTTAAAATCATGCATATTTCACCTATATAGGATAAGATGTTACTACATACCCATTATCTCCTACGATTGTTTTAACCTTAAGCCCCATCTCATCAATATATTCATATAAAATAGTTTTTCGTCCTGTTATATCTGTTGTTTCCGTCTTAGTTCCTTTTTTAATAGAATTGTATATTAATTCTTTAACTTGATCCACGTTCATCGAGTCGGGGAATTTCGAGCCCCCAGGAATTTCTCCTGTAATATGTTTCTTTAGGATATGAAGCCATCCAGAGGTATCAGTCCCTTCCTCCAGCCATCTTATAACACTCTTGCCATCTTCTGTCTTCTCGACCACATTCATCGTCTTCTTCAGATCGCCTCCATTCTCGTAAACCCGTTCCATATCCTTTACATCAACACCCTTACCAGTGAGCTGCCTGATCTTTTTAGCAACCGCAGCACTATCATCCGCATAATGTAGGAGTAGATTGCCATAAGCATTCAACGTCTCTTTAAAAATACCCTGTTGCCAGATGATGCCCAGCTCAGAAGCTTCGTTGATCTCAGCTTTTCTAAGTATCTTTGATGCCGGTCTTGTTTCGAGTTTAACGACGTATTTAAAGCCAAGTTTGACCTCGTTAGCCTTTTTAAGCCTGTTTAGCGCATTAGGAAGCCTCTGGAATTTAAACCAAGTCTTCACTCCGCTGATAAATCTGGCGGTTTTTACAGAAGTAATGGCAACTTCTCCTGCGGGGCCATCGCCAGGGAAGATTAGAAGACCAATATCAACACCACATAAAGTTGTATCAACAGCTCCACTTAGGGTTATCTTCCCCTCAGCAAAGTCGCCAAGACAGAATATCTTTACCCCTTCAAATCCTATACCATAAGCCATCTCAAGGGCAGGCTGCATATCCATATTAATATCTTCCACCGTCACAGGCGCTTCCTGACCTGCCGGAAGCAGATTGTTTGTATCACCATTTAGGAACGCCTTATTACCCAGCGGCGCATATCCGATGGAATAGAGATATTCGGTTCCATCCAAGATACCGTCTCCATCCGTATCTTTACTGGCAGGACTTGTTCCAATTACATGAACCTCTTCTCCGTCCCACAGGCCGTCATTGTCAGAGTCCTTATCGAACAGCGGCTCAGTGTTCAGGGAGTACTCCTCAAAGTCATTGAGACCGTCATTATCGCTGTCATTCACTTTCGGGTTGGAGTAAAGCATATAGGAACCCATCAACCTCATCCCCATCTCAAGCCCGTCTGGTAAGTTGTCATCGTCAGTATCGTCATCGTAGGGATCGGTCTTGAATATTCCAAGGTATGTCCGCATACCGTTAGCTTCATCCCAGTCTGTCAGGCCGTCGCCGTCAGAGTCGAAGTTCTGGGGGCCGATGCTTAAGGTCTTGTAGGCTTTGTTGTTGGATTCGCTCTTTTCGGCTATGGTGTTTTGCGGGTCAACTTTGACGTAAATATCGGCGGATGAAGATTTGATATTGTATCCGTAGAGTACAGCGGTCTTTGCTCCGCCCTGGCTGATGCCGCCTGTTACTGTCGTGGTGCCGATGTAGGTGCCGCCTGCGTCCGGGTCGCCCTCATAGAAATATACATCGAAATTGCTGCCGACCGGGGCATCGCCTGTGTTGTGGACCATTGTTTTAATGTTTATCCTGTCGCCCATCTTGAATTCCGGGGTTGTGGGATTGCTGCCGGAATTCCATGTGGTTGACCACTTCGTGTACCCTGCCACCCCATAAATGCTGAAGTGATCTGTAGTGGCCTGAACATAGTTATTCTCCGTGTTTACGATCGTAGGCAGGAAATCAACCCTGTGTGTGGTCTCATTAACTGTGAAAATCCTTAAATCGTTTTCAGGTATGTCACCTATGACGGATTCATTGTAAGGTATCTTTATTGTTGCAGATTCAAAAGAAGAGTTTGTCCTGATCTCAAAGACCTTGCCAATGTTTCCGGGCATTTCGGAGAATGCTTCATATCCTGAAATATTGGAGACTCGCAGAGTGCTATATATTTCACTTTGGCCTGTTATGGTTAAGTTTAATTCTCCTCTCTCGATTTCCTGGATAATAATCTCTTTTCCATCCGGAATACCATCCCCGTTGGAATCTTTCAAACGAGGATTGCTTCCCGTATTAACTTCCATGCCGTCCGGAAGTCCGTCATCATCAGAATCCGGATCAAGAGGATCTGTTCCCAGATTGATTTCTTTTCCATCATAAAGATTATCCGCATCGGTATCCAAATTATCCGGGTCTGTTCCATAATATTGCTCTTTGATATTGATTAACTCATCATTGTCCGTATCTTCATTGCCGTCTTTAATGCCGTCGCCGTCCGTATCAACTATGATTGGATTTGTTCCGGTGAAATAAATTTCAAACAAATCTACAAGTTCGTCTCCATCCGTGTCGTCCGAGAAAGGACTGGCTCCGATCTTCATTTCAATGCCCGTTGTTAACAAGTCTCCGTCGAAATCTTCCATATCATCAAGTATGCCATTTCTGGCTTCATTGGAAGGGGTTTTGGAGGAATCTGAATCCCCATCTAAAGGATCAGTCCCTGAAGCATTGATTTCATAATAATCAGGCAGCGAATCAGAATCTATAAGTCTGGTGATATTCCAGATAGCTGTGTTTCCAGGCGCGTCCGTGGCAGTGATTTCAAAAGCATTGCTGCCTTCAGTAATATTTCTGGAATATATTGCTGAACCATTTATCAAGTTCAGAGACTCTCCATTTACTATCACATTTGCGTCCTGGTCAGTTTGAATAAATAATAAATACTCAGGAGAATCAAGGGTTGGGTTCTCAGTAATTTCATTTATTATAAGCAGCGGCGCCGTATTATCCACCTGCACCCATACCTCCTTCTGCGCTGTGTTCATCACCCTGTCCGAAACCACAGCGGTTATCCTGTACCACCCATCTGTATAGCCTGTAGTATTCCAGGCGTGAGTTGAAGTGTTTGAAACCTGTACGCCGCTGATGGCCAGTGAAACATTCGCAAGATTGGAATCATAAGCTTCAGCGGTAATATTGACATGGCCGCGGGCATAACTTCCGTTCACAGGCGATGTGATATTGACCTGCGGCGGCGTGTTATCCACAGTTATAATCACATTTCCCGACCCTTCATTTCCTGCCCTGTCGCGCGCATAGACCTCGATAGCGTGCAGGCCGTCGGGGTATGACAGGGTATCAAGCAGGTAAGGCAGCGCGCCGGATGCGCTGACACCGTCTATCCTGACATCTGTGGTTGCGGGGTTTGCATCTGTTATATTTGCGTTCACTGCGACCTGCTGTTTCACGAAAGAGCCGTTTGCCGGGGATGTGATATTGACCTCTGGCGGCGTGTTATCCACGATTACTGAGATGCTGCCGTAGCCTGTGTTATTGGCAAGATCGACGCCTTCTGCCGAGATGTTGTAGCTGCCGTCAGGATAATTAAGGGTGTCAAATGTATGGTTAACGGAATCCGAGACAGGTTTGTTATTGATGAATATCGTCACGCCCCTGAGGTAAAGGTCATACGCACGCGCGATTATCTCCCTGAGTCCTTTTATGGCTTCATTGTTCGCGGGTTCAAGGATCGATACCTCAGGAGGGGTATTGTCCACGGTGAAAGATACGGTTTCCCGGGCGGCATTTCCCGCAGCATCCACTGCACTCACTGCAATGTAATGGTCGCCGTCAGGATAGGCAGTTGAGTCAAATTGCCCTGCAATGGTATCAGTATCATCTATGGCCGCAAAAGTGCTGATGGGGGACGCGTCGGAAACTGTGAAGTTGACCTCAGCCGTCCCGGATATGAACGAGCCGTTCGCGGGCTTGAGAATGCGGATGGCAGGCGGTGTCATGTCGATATAGAACTTAAAGAAGCTTCCGGCAGTGTTGCCTGCAAGGTCGCGGGCTGTGATATCGACGCGGTAGGCGCCTTCGATTATAATTGGTGCATCCTGCGTGTAGGGATTGCCGTTTACCAGGATCACAAGCGTGTCCGGGTTCTCATCCGTCATATTTGCCGATACTGAAATTGAAGAATTGTAATACCTGCCGTCCTCTGCGCCGTTGTAAGAGATTACAGGAGACACTGTATCCACAATAAGGGTGATGTTGTTCGCGCCGGTATTCCCGAAATTATCGGTTACGGTCGCATTGATATGGTTTATTCCCTCGCTGAGGCCAATATCGGTTTTGAAAACGCCGCCTGCCAGGTCAAGCGTTGACCGGATGCCGTTCACTTCCAGCGTGATGTTGGAGAGAGTATAGACTGCGGCATCTTCCACATGCCCTGATAAGTTGATGGTTGTGCGGTTTACGTACCTGCTGTTTATCGAATCGAATATGATTACAGGACTTTCCGCTGCATCCAGCATGAATAAGCCGGAAGTCGCATGTTCCCATGCGTTTTCGAAATGCTCTATTGCGTCAATGGGTTCGCCCTTCTGCACCTTCTCAACTGCCTTGTCGAACTCTTTTTGCGCTTTTTCAATATCCCTGCGATTATCTTCACCGGAGCCGTAAAGTGAAGCTGCGCGCTGTGCATCTGCGATAGCGGTCCCGGCTATGTTCCTGTCCGCCTGTACAAGGTTTACGATGGCTTCTATCAGTATATCATCGTAAGTTGTATTTTCCTTGTTCTTTGAGATGAACTCCATGATGTTCTGGGCTGCTGTTTTTTCGGCCTTGAAGACTGAAGTTTCGGCATCATATCCGGGCTCGTCATCCTGTTCCTGGTCATCATCATCTTCTTCTATCTCTGTCCTGTCATCGTCATCATCCTGTTCCATGACAGGTCTCAGGCGGGTCCCGTCATACCACAGCGTAGCTGCAATGCTTTCTTCGATATGGAGCCTGGCCTTGTCCAGCTTTTTGGTTATATCCTTATTTTCTTCATTCCCTGAAGGGACAATTGACAGGATATTCCCGTAGGCTTGCTGTTTCAATGCAAGGGGAGAAGACGGGTCAGGTTGAAGTGATTCAAGGCGGTTTTTCAATTTCTGGCGGGAATTTTCTTCATCTTCTTCCTTGTCGTCCTTTTTTGAGGTATATTTTGTATCGTTCCCTGAACCGTTTTCTGTGAAATTGTTATCCTTTTTGTCTTCTGCTTGGATATCCTCCGGTACTGGGATATTGGTGTGGTCGGCATTCTTGTCATTATCGCCTGTCTTTTCTTCATCCCTGCCGTATCCGGTCGATACTGCACTGCTTAAAGGAGCCGTAATGATGATTATAGCCAGGAAGATTGAAAATAATCTCGTAAATACGTCTGCGCCGCCCATGGTCAGATCACCTTCTCAAAGAAGATATCGATCGATGTGATTGAAAGGTCCGGAAGTAACTGCGGTGTTGGGGTTGGAGTCGGAATAACTGTGGATTGCATGTTGAAATCCAGTCTGTTGAAGCGTCCGTATTCCACATAGACGCCCTTTGTTTGCGTCAGGTAGCCGTCGGCTGCGGCTGTCACCGCCCTCATTCCGCTGGGCACGGACATGACATAGTCGTAGTCGTTCGGGTCGCGGTAGGATTGCCCTGTGTCCACCGTGATTGTCGTGCCGTAAATCCTGTTACCTGATGTGTCGTAGATGTATCCGTAAAGCACAGCCGATGGGCCGGGTGCGGTTGTCGGCACAGGAGTTGGAGCGACCGTCGGCTGCGGAGTGGGCGACGGGGTGGGTGTCGGAGGCGGAACTGGATTTATATTCGCAGTAGAATAGCTCTGGACTTTCCAGTCGCCCCATAAAAAGGGCTTTGTCTGGAGGTATGCTGTCCACTGGCCGGTCGCATCGGCTGTGTATATGTATTTCGAGGTCCAGCCGTCTACATAGTTCGGCCAGTCAAATGTTGCAACTAATTGGTGGGAAGGATTGTAAAGCAGCGTCCTTTCATCTGCCAGGGCAAAACCTCTTGCCCATATGTCAAGGGTCTCTCCCAGTATGTATTCAGATTTGCCGAAAGAGACGTATCCTTCGGCAAGGCTCAGGTCAAGGTATATAGGCAAAGTCATATTTGCCAGGGAAGCGTAAGGGAATCTTTCGGATATGTAGAGTATCCCGTCTTTTTCCTGTATCAAATAATGCCCTGGCAATTCGCTGTTCAACGCATCCTTGGCAAGAGGCTGCGGCAGTTCGAACTGGAGGCTGTCGTAAACATCATAGAATCTGATTTCATTAGTTTTTGTTTTTATCCCTTCCCAGTCCTTTTCAATGCCGCTGTCGTCAATGTATCTTAATTTCAGGTCGTTGCCCAACATTGCAATGGATGAAATGGTCATCCAGTCCCGGTTATCGGGAGGCAGGGGCAGCTCATTTAACACGTACACCTCTTTTACCATCAGCGGGTTTGAAAGGTACTGGAGTTCACCCCCCAGGCCGTATGCGTTTTCAAAATATATCATGTCGTCGGTATGCTTTATCTGCGTATCCTGTGCTGAACCCAGATGCAGTGTGGTCTCACCCGGTTCGTCAGTATAGGATATGCTCCTGGGGAGGAATATGAAACTGTGGCCATCGACCTCGAATTTGAACCCGTTTGTGTTCATGTGGCTGAAATATGCCGTATAGTTCATTCCCGTTGCCATGAGAGTGTATGAGGGGTCGCTGCTTTGTGATATTAAAGCTGTCGATGGCTGGGCTGAAAACAGTATCGCGAATGCGATGAGGAGGGTTGCGTACTTTTTCATATGCATTTTCTATCATTCTTCTGTTACTGCGTTTTTGCAAGTATGTTGTATGACCTGCGTGGTATTTATGAATTGTGCAAAAAAGTAACAGTTGCTTAAATACTATATATAACCTGTATAGATGAATAGGTGAGGCCTCAGGTAATTTGATTTAAACATTGCGAACAAAAATCGGCGTCCATACGCTTGTTAAAAAGAAACGGAGGAATAACCAATAATAAAAAGCTGATATGAAAAATTCAACGTCTTTGATTTATCCTTAGTCAAATGATATGAAATTAAAGTTTGATATCCTCATGCTCTACAAGTATCTTGAATTCCTCAAGGCTCAAACGGCCGCTTTTCTTGAATTTCTCCTTTGCAATCTCTCTTTTCCCCAGGTTTTTCTCTTCATCCTTTACGAGCTGGATTTGTTTCATCTGCTCGAGATATACATCAAGTTCATCCCTGAGTTTTGGAATCTCAACCTTGATGGCACCTATTCTTTTGCGAAGAGGAGCTATGCCTTTATATTTTTCTGACAACTGGGAATGATAGGAATCCGCCTCTTTGCGTATAGTATCAATTTCGTTATAAAAGGCGATCATCTCCTCATGGTATTTCTGGGATTCCTGTGCAAGGGCCTGTATCTGCGCATGCAAAGAATCCATATCAGTGTAGACTTCCTTTGCCTTACTGTATTCCTGCGACATCTCGACATGGATCTCATTTGCCTTTTTTGTGGCACCGAATCTCTGGCTTAACTCAATCAACCGCTTCCAGAGATTTATTTCATGCTCAAGCGGGATATCGGCAGTCAAAAAAATATTGAGTTCCTCGCTGTATGCCTTCTCAAGGGTCTCCACACGCCCTCTTGCCGCCTTATTCAGTTCATCACGTGTTTTCTTAAGTACCCCGATTTTTTCACCAAATTCTTTCCCCTTGCTCCTGTACTGGTCTCTCTGTGATTTTAACTCTGCGATCCTGGAATTTGCTTCATCCCGTTTTTTCCGATGCTCAAGCGCCTTTGCAGAAAGCTCTTTGACCTTTGAATTTAAACCATCACGTTTGGCTTTTAACTCCTGGCCCCCTTCGTTATGAAGAGATATTTCACGGAAAGTGGCCTTAAGCTCCCTCTCATTTTGCTCTAACCTCTGCCTGAGGAAATTGATCTTTTCTTTTAATTCACGCTCTGAAAGTTTCGGTAATGGTGTGTCCACTTTTTCTTTCACATCTTCGGCTTGTCTCTCTTCAACAGTGGCATTCTGCATCTGTACACCTATTAATTCACCCAACTCTAATCCCCTCCTTTTGCTTTTCCCAGTACTCAAGAGCATTATTGTGGCTTTCGATCCTGTGTTTTAACCAGTTGTGGCGTTCTTCAATTTCACTGATTTGTTTTTCATACTCTTTGGAAGAAGCCACCTGTTCTTTTGGTTTATCCTGCAGGGACAATAATTCCCTGTGTGAAGAATTGGCTTCATTCAATTTATCTATGGTTCCTTTACAGGTGACGATTATTCCGGCTTTCCCGGCCCCTGACTCGAACTCGTACAGTAGTGTTTTCATTTCACCGACCATTTTTTCCTCATCTTCGATATTTCTTGAGGTCTGGAGTTTTTTCTCAAGCTCTCCCAATCTGCCTGAAAGACGTCCCACCTCCTGAAGATCGGCTTTTTTAGTACGCATCTTACCAAGTACATCGGCAAATATTTCTTCCCTCTGCTTTTTTGCCTGATGGAAAAGTAAATGGTATTTTTCAGTAAGAACAAGTATCTTTGATTCCACAGTGTCTATTTCCTTCTTGATGGCATCTGACTGCTGCTTAACAGAATTCAGCCTTGTATCAATGCCCGAAAATTCCCCGCTATATGTATCCAGAAATCTCCTGTGTTTTTCAATGACCAGTTCTATCAGCCTGTTGCCATCAATTATCTCGCTCATATCTTTACCATCTGCGCATGGGGCACACCACCGATAAAAATGATGGTATCGGGGTCTATACATCCGCAATTTACAGCGCACGCTATTGATCTCTTACCTGCGATATTTGCAATTGTCGCACATGAAAGGGCTTCTTTTACGTCGTTTTCGCTCGACTCGTCGCCCCTGTAAAAGCTCTCATCCAGTTTGAGGACAAGTTCCCCCTCTGCGAAGTCTTTCCCTATGATTTCCTTATCGCAGACCGCTATGATTATTTGTCCTTCAGTGTCATATTTTTTCATGTACATTTTAAACAACCCTGAATCTTCCATTGCTTGCTTCAATTATCTCTCCAGCACTCTTTAACTTTTGTATCATA
The DNA here is from genome assembly GCA_012026835.1 of Candidatus Methanoperedens sp. Lineage (GTDB taxonomy): Archaea > Halobacteriota > Methanosarcinia > Methanosarcinales > Methanoperedenaceae > Methanoperedens. Next base: position 10,766 of record VEPN01000006.1, read on the forward strand.
TCTTCAACCGTATCTTTCTTAATACCAGATTCTTCTGCCCTTGATATAATATCTTCCAATGGCGCAGCGCCTTTATATTCATCCTGCAGCTCCCTGATTATCTCCCTTAATGTCTTTGCTTTTACCCGCTGGCTCTTGCCCATCCCGACATTAATAATATCAGAATCAAGTTTTCCTGTTTCGGGGTCGGTCATGACCTGCTTGAGGCTTGCCATCACTATCCTGATGACCCGGGCCGTGTCCTCGGTGGTAATTTCATTGCTCAGCCGCACGCGTGCGCTTGCCTCGGCGAGGCGGATAAGTGCCTCAAGCTGGCGCGCCGTAACGGGCACAGGGGAATTGGGGTCTTCGCCCTGCTTACGAAGACCAAGGTAAAAGTCTATTAACTGCTTCCTTGCTTCGTCCCGGATTATAGGGAAGATGCTCCTTTTTGTATAGGCTATGTATTTCCGCAGCATATCGGCCTGGATAACCGGCTGGATGACTTCCATGGCTCTGGTTATCTCATCGATTTCAATACCCGAACCAAGGACATTAGCTCTCCTCACCGAGAGTTCGCCTGCATAATGAGCTTTAAGTATGTGCTCTGCAATTGCGGTATCCCTGCTGACCGAAGGCTCATCGGTCAGGATAAATATCAGATCGAAACGCGACAGAAGAGCCGGGGGCATGTTGATCTGTTTTGCTATGGGTTCGTACCTGTCAAACCTGCCGAACTTGGGATTGGCAGCCCCAAGAAGCGCGCAGCGCGATTTTAATGTCGCCATGATACCTGCCTTCGCAATACTTATTGTATTGTGGAGTACCAGCCCCTCGGATATAAATGTATGATTTGGCTCTACGGTGACATCATAAACCCATTCAACATTCTCATTATTTAGTATTTCAACGGTCTTTATCTGAATGAAACGAATATCTGAAGCAATAAGAGATTTTAACTTCTTAATCGAAGTTTCCGTATTTTCAAGCTTTTCTTTTGCCAATTGTACAACAGATTCCTGAAGGGTGATATAATTCTTTTTAGAATGGGTCCTTTCTATATATGTAACCATACTTCCTGATTTTCGTATTCTCGATGCAACCTCAGTTATAGGTATCTTATACTTTTGTCTTATTTCTCGCACATCGTAAACTGCGGATGTACCGTTTAGGGTTGAGACGTAATGTTCTACTTTGTCTAAATATTTCAGGACAATTTTTCTGTGTACCCTGGTTTTCATAGAAGTGCTATGGCAAAAATACCCGTCATCTAAGCGGTAGTCCCTCAGAAGTTTTTTAATGGATGCACATGTTTCCCATGGAACCCTGTCATTATCGTTCAATCGATTTTTACTTCTCTGAACGAGCTGATTTATTCTATTATTTCTTTTATCATACCTGCCAATTAGTCCATAAAATATCTGGGCACTTTCACTTCCGGAAATAACAACTTTATATGCAGGTTTCAGCTTCCCATCCCTGTTTGAGAAATACAAAGCTGATTGGGTGATATAAGAATATATACTCAGGGATAACAGCAAATCAGAGTAATCCCTTGCTAAATTTATAGAGTTTGTAACATAACCGAATCTTTCCGAATCATAAAATCCATCTCCTCTAAAAGCTCCAAGGAGGAATTGTGCTCTGTTTTCTTCCGAAGCATGAAATAGGGATTTAGGAATCCTCTTCTCATTCGATTTTGCAAGCACTTCGGGAAAGTTCGATTTAAAGAATTCACCTAACGATACTGATACGCATCTTACGTTATACAAATCCTTGGTCGCAGTTCTTCTATTCTCTGTGGCCTGAATTTGCACGTAAGGCTCTATGTCAAAAAGAGCCTTTATTATTTTACAGGCGTCATTAATAATTTCTTCATCAGTATTCGAAATCATTATTTCAGCACTTCTATTCTTAGGTCTTTGTGAAAAATGACCTTCGCTGACGATGTATCCTAATAACCTGGCAAGGTCGTTATCTATCTTAGTAGGGAATGAGATAATTTTCTTAGTCTGCGGGCGCATTTCTACTCTTAATAGTGAAACCTTATTTTCTTCTATAGGGTACTTTCCTGCTACGGGTGCAAGCATGCCTTTTTTTGCGCTGTCTGCACGCGTTTCTTTTATTTCCCCATCTTTTAAGATATAGATAGGATGTTCTGGAGTAACTGTTACGCTCCTTCCATTAGAGTAAGTAATCTTAATAAAATATTTGGGTGCTTTATGTCTGCTTACCCTATCTATTACCGTTGGGTAAATATTTTTAAAATCTGTGGTTAAAATTTTAAATGTTTTATTTCCAGAAAGGTTCAATATTTCACAGTTATTCCCATTAATTACCTTTTCCCTGCTGGAAATTATAAGCTCATCCACAAATTTGCCTATTTCTTCTTTTTCCCCATTTGCAAACATAATTTCTGTTTTGGGGTGATAAGATTGCTGCTCCATTGCCTCATGCATCGAACTCCTGTCGTCAGCTTCCATCTTATCAAGTTCATCCACGCAGGCAAGACCCATGTCAGCAAGGACAAGTGCCCCGGCTTCAAGAGTCCATCTTCCGTCCCCAAACTCATCCTTAACTGCAGTGGCAGTAAGACCTGCGGAAGTGGAACTTTTGCCGCTTGTGTATATTCCCCTTGGGGCCAGCCTTACGCCATAGCGTAGCAATTGTGACTTTGCAACACCCGGATCTCCAACCAGCAGAATGTGGACATCACCCCGTATCCGTGTCCCGTCAGGAAGAGATTTAGCGATCCCTGAGAACAACTGGAGCGCCATCGCTTCCTTGACTTCCTCATAACCGTAGATGGAAGGCGCTATTGAATATATGACTTTCTTGTAAACCTCAGGGTCCTTCCCGAGGGCAAGTATGTTCTCTATTTCCTCTTTTGAAATCTCGATATCTTCAAACTCTTTGTCCTCTATCTCAATGGATACCCCATCAAGCACAAGGTCAAAGAACGTACTCTTCCCCTGCTGGGTGCTTCTCTGGTACGAGCGCAGTATCCCCGAGACCACCACGCGGTCGCCGGGGGCCACTATTCCGGCAAGGTCGTCGTCAACATCAACATCCAGCGTCTGCGGCTGCTCGCCTCCGCGCAGGTCGTCGGGCGATTCCTGCACACGCAGTTTTTGCGCATCGATGAATTCTGATTCCTCATGCACAAGCTTAAAAGGCCCTTTGCGCCCGCAAACGTCGTTTTCGCATTCAAAAGGCTCAACGAACTTGCCCTCTCCCTGCGGCATCATTGTTACATGCTCGCATCTCTGGCATTTGAAAGCTGCATTGATTATTTTCGGTCTTACTTCTGTGGCTTTCCTGATAAGACCCGCTACTGCTATGAATTTATTAATGTGGGAGCTTCGAAGCTCCCTTATCTGGATGCGTTCAGGTAAGGCGACTACCCTTACGTGGGTGTTAATAAAATCAACATCAATATGAAAACCAAAAGTCGCAAGTGCTTCGTTCGCATGTTTCAGTACTGAGTCAGGATGTTCCAATAGTTCGCGTGCAAGATCAAAGTCACGGTTCTCGATATCAGAAAACTTTACATTCAGACTGCGCTTATCCGGATAATTTCGGGCAAGTTCCTTTATATCATCGTCGTAATAGGTCTCAAAGAAGCCTTCCCAGTTTTGTACCGATGATTTTGTGATTGCTAACTTATTTTGAACAGGTACTAATGCCATACTGATAACCTTGAAGCGATAGTAATGTTATTTCTAATCACAAAGCCCGAAAAGAATATCAAGGTTTCGGGACAAAGTATGAATGCGGGAGAAATCCTGGGAAGAATTATGATAAAATTCAACGGCGTCAATCATCTTGCAATGGCCACAGGCGATATGAACGGGACCATACGCTTCTGGCGGGATCTTCTTGGCATGCGTCTCGTGGCGGGCCTGGGGCAGCCAGGATACAGGCATTACTTTTTTGAGACATCACCTTTTGATCTTATAGCATTCTTTGAGTGGGAAGGCGTGGAGCCTATGAAAAAGAAGGAACACGGAAGACCTGTGGAAGGCCAGTTCGGATTTGATCATGTCTCATTTGGTGTCAAGAGTGAAGACGACCTGTGGGAACTGAAAGATAAACTGGAATCTGCGGGTTTCTGGGTTTCCAGGGTCATTGACCACGGTTTCATTCACTCCATTTATACCTATGACCCGAATAATATCCCTATCGAATTCAGCCATAATGTAGAAGGAGTCGATATAAGGGAACACCCGAATATGGGCGACAGGGAGCCTGTTAAAGCTGCACTTGAAGGGTCACAGCGGCAGGATAAATGGCCGAAAGTAAAGCGCGTAACGCCTCCTGAGGAAAGGATAGTTTACCCCGGCGCGGGAAGTGAACTTTTCCATGGGTACCTTTCCAAGTCCAGTGCAGGATTACAGGAAATAAGCTGAGGGACGGATAGAAAGGAGCCTAAGCGTACAAAAAGATACATACGGAAAGTTTATCAGTAGAATGCCTGCGCATTATTAATTTTTGCTCTTATTATTTAACCCCTTTATTTCTATTGGAAAAAATAAATTATAATTCTCATGATTATGATGATTTTTCCTGAAGAAAATTCGCCCTGAGCCGCTTGTTTACGTGAAAACCAGCAGGCTCAGTTATGATTCGATTTCAATGTTTTTCCGTTCAATAATAATGTTTTTAATAGAGTAGCCCCAGTTTCATATGGAAATATATCTTTAACCTGCTGTCTGGAAAAGATAGGAGGATAGTGAGCAGATATGGATTATGGTGGTAAAAAAGGATTTATCTCTGCCCACTATAGTTCGTATATATACGAACTATAGTATATAAAGTTAATGGTCGGTTTAAAAAATTACGTATTTTTTTTGCTGTCCCGATTATTATGCTCAAGATAATCTAAAGACGCAGAATCGCCAATAATTTCCATAATTAATACCATCTTTGATTTTAACTGGATCGCCAGCTCTCTTTCTGTTGCTACTAACAGATTTGGCTTTGTGGATTCAATTAGTTTTCTTTCCTTTTCTGTCAATCTTTTCCGTACCCATTGGTATAAACTCCATAGATCTTTCTTTTGCATATTTGTACTACTAATTTATGTCCTATTTAAACCTTTTCTATTCAATTATACATGAATTATCATGTAAAAACTTGCGTAAATCCCTTTATCGTTAATTGCATGGCTTTGATAAAGAATTCACCTCCTTTGATAAAGCAAAACACCCGCCTGAGGTTTTAGATTTGCACAAACAAAAGTTTCTTTTTATTAATATAAGAATGAGTTGCAGTGAAAGAACTGCCCGGTATTTTAAAATAACTGGATGTGCGGGAGGATACTATATGATAATATTTCAAAAATAATTAATACCAAAAATTTTATATCTAAAAGAGACGAAGGCCTTCTACCATCCATGAGTAATTTTAAAATGTGAACAGCAGCAGATAGTTATCCGTGAATAAGTCTAACTTTAGTCAAGTTCAAAAATGGTGAAATACGCATGCTATTATCGTTTAACCCGCCAGGCACTCTTTATAATACATAAAACGATAAGGAAATCAGTATGAGAATCTCTGTAATACTTGCCCGCCCTAATAAAGAAAGTTTTAACCATGCCATAGCAGCTACGACTATTCAGACTCTAAACCAGAACGGGCATGAGGTCAATTTTCATGACTTATACGAAGAAAAATTTGATCCAATATTGCCAACCGAAGAAATCCCGAAATATACATCTTTGCCATCAGAGAGTGAGAAATATTGTACTGAAATTTCAGAGGCAGACGGGATTATCATTATTCACCCGAACTGGTGGGGCCAGCCACCGGCAATTTTAAAAGGATGGGTTGACAGGGTTATTCGCCCGGGAGTGGCTTATGAGTTTCTTGAAGATGACAAAGGAGAAGGAATACCAAACGGTTTGTTGAAGGCAAAATCAGCTCTTGTTTTTAATACATCTAATACAGACACAGACAGAGAGAAAAATATATTCGGTGATTCCTCTTGAAACCATCTGGAAGAATTGTATTTTTAATTTATGCGGTGTTAATATGTTCTATCGAAGAATGTTTAATATCATTGTTGTCAGCTCTGAAGAGCAAAGGAAAGAATGGTTGAAGGAAGTCAGGCAAACGGTTAGCGAATTTTTTCCGGGATTATAAAAGAAATAAAAAAAACAACAAAATTAAAAAATCCAAAATATTTATTATATTTCAATTCAATATTCGATGGGGCTATAATTAGCTCCAGAATCAAAAGGAGGGATTTGTTTTGAAATATAAGGCCAAAATGAAGATGGATCGATTTAAAGTAAGATCTCTAAACGAGTTAAAGCTCTCAATTGCAGAGCGCCCGGATTTAAAAAGAAAATTAAAAGAAGATCTAAAAGGAACCCTTGAGTCTGAAGGAATAGTCATAAATGAGGAATTCAAACAAGAAATCAGTGATCAGTGGCGCTTGTTGATCCGGAATGATATCAGGAAAATTATGGACAAGCAACCCGGGGAAAAGAAACCATTGTATACAATGGTCAGGAAGGGTGAGCCGTTAAAACTAAAAGTAAAGATCGATAAGACAACAGGAAAAAAAATCATCACGCCGATGGTGAAAACATGACCACTGCAGGTTATGATGTAATGGCCCAGGTTAATGAGAACCTGATTAACAAATTCATGAAAATTGGCTCCTGCATAGGGAAGTTCCCGACGTTCAGTGGTACATATAAATTACCTATCGAAAATGTTCCTGACAGTTTAAAGGAGTTCATGGATATAGGATATGAAGTGTCACTGGCAAAACCACCAGCCATTGATTTCACCGCTGATCTTAATATGATAATGGATGTCAGGGGACAGGCAAAGTTCACGGTTCTGGGTGGGATTGAATTTGAACTTGAGGTTGAGTTCAGGATAAAAGTGAACCCGACGTTTGATCAGACCACACGCATGTTCAGGATAGAGTTTGTTGAGGCAGTAATTGAAGATGTGGAACTGAACGATACATATAACCTGCCTGCGAATGTGCTTAACAAACTCAATGAGATACTGGGCATCGCAATGCAGGAATACCTGACACAGGAAATCACATCCATTGAATTAAGCCCGGTACTGTTCGCTCTGGACCTGCCATATATGCCGCCGGGAGATGAGAATAAACTCACCATAGGATTGGGAAATGTTAAGATATTAAATTCTTCAGTTATGGCTGCTGCTGTTAACCTGCTCGGATATAACGGAGGAAATGTCAATGCTATCACGGATTTTACAGGCGGCAATCATATTGGTCTGGGAGTGAACGAGAACGGTATGCACAGGGTTTATGACTTCTGGTGGGACCGTACCACACATCCAAAGTCAGTGACAGAGACCGCAACTCACGAATTCGATATGCCAAGCATCGTTGATTTCATGGACGAAATCGTGGACTGGGTAGTAGCTATTGCGACTCTTGGCCTTGTTGATGTAGATTTTGATATTGACAGGGTATGGGCAGAGTACGGAGCCAATATCAGTTTCTCAAAATTTGATTTTGACCTGAAACCAGGAAATACTGTTCAGATCTCAGGAAGTATTTCAGCGGATGTCTGGCTGAAAGTATATATAAAGTACACAACCACAACTTCGATCTTCTGGGGAGCCGTGGAGGTTGATGAGGATACGAGTACTGTTAAAGTTTTTGATATGAGTGTCAACGGGATTACAATTGATATAGAAAATGCTGAAGGGACGGTCTCAATAAATGATCAACATCAACTGATGGTAGATATAACAGATCTTGACATTACGATACCACTACCCTGGGAGTTACCTGAGGTGATCCTGGACTATGTTGTTGACTGGCTTGTCGACCAGATAGTTGCTAATATGCCACCGATCGTGCTGTTCCCTGCCGTTATATCCCAGCAGATCCCGGATACCAGTGTGACTGTGGATGCCACTATGGAAAGTCTTGCAATAAATGAGGCCGAGGCACTTATAACAGCCAACATTGGAACTTCTAATATGGGAAATTATGCACCCTATGTGGCAAACAGGAATCCTGAGAGCATGGAACTGCATAAAAGGGAATGCGAATGGGCTCACAGAATAGCTTTCAGGAACAGAGTTTATTACTGCGAACTGGAAGAAGCGCTGGCGGCCGGTTATAATGGTTGCGCATACTGTTTGCCTGAATACAATACAGGATAAGGTATATTGCTGTAAGCCTCGGTTTCCCGGTTTACAGCTTTTACTTCTTTTTTATTTAAATTATAATACTCCTTCCCCGGCTCTTATCACTTTATCTATCAGCCCATATTCCACTGCTTTTTCTGCTGTAAGGAAAAAATCCCTATTTGTATCATTTTCAATAACTTCTAAGGGTTGCCCTGTGTGATAGACCAGAATATTATCCAGAACTTTCTTGACCCTATCCAGTTCTTTTGCCTGGATATCTATTTCGATTGCCTGCCCCTGCACGTTACCAAGAGGCTGGTGTATCATCACCCGTGCGTTAGGAAATGCCATTCTCTTCCCTTTTGTGCCTGCTGCCAGCAAAATTGCTGCCATTGAAGTAGCTTCGCCTATACAGATTGTTGCAATACTGCACTTCATGCACCGCATGGTATCGTAGATAGCAAGACCCGCACTGATGATACCTCCGGGACTATTTATATAGATGCGAATATCGCCTTCGAATACTTTATCTTCCAGATAAAGAAGCTGTGCGATAACACTTTCAGCCATGTCAACATCAATATCACCATTTAGAAAAATTATTTGTTTACTCAAAAGGTGAGAATACAGGTCCATCTGCCGGGGACCATGTGCTGTCTGTTCGGATACATTAAATATATGTGGGTATACCATTATCCTGCTCCTCCTTTGTGTTTAAACCTACTGAACCAATCGAACTGAATCCTGCCTAAGAATTGATATTCCTCTGCCTGATTTAACCCCTGTAAATCAGCGAAGGACTCAGAGACACGATATAATAAGATATTTATCTGGATATCTAATAAAACCATGGGTATAAGATGTCTCCATCTTATAGTTTGTTCTATAGTAACTATCCTCAAATTATAGCTATATAAAGGCGACTATCCTCGAATAATAGCTTTATAAACTATTAATGCACAAATATTAAACATTGTGGGATGTGCTTAATATGGACTATTTTGTTTCTACAAGCCTTTCAAAACTTGCGAGGATGATAGAGAAAGAGAAGGATGCTGCGATTAGGCAGAAACTTCTTGTTGTGTGGCATACTAAGCGGGGAGCAACTGAGAGAGATATAGAGGATATTTTATTGATACCAAGATCTACTGCATCCGTCATCGGTTAAGCCCACCACTCCTCTCGGAAACGTTCCCTATTCACATGCGGATCAATCCCTGATTCTGATAAAATTCCATGATAGTCTCAAAAGTTCGCTCAATTCCACAATAACGAAGAATCGCCGTAAGCTGGTCACTGGCATTTTCAGCAAATATAGTACTCCATTTTAATTGTGTATATCGAACCATTTTCTCTTTTGGGCTATGCCTTCGTACAATGGAATACACTTTCCTGCTGACAATAAGCGTAAGAATCGCTACCCAGATAAGGGCTTCAACGATTTGAGGGTTAGTGGTATTGACAACATCCAAAGCATATCTACTTTTAAGTTCTTTGAAAATAAGCTCAATTTCCCATCTTGCTCCATAGAGCTTCGCAATATCCTCAGGTTCCAGCACTTCGGGATTAATATCGGTAAGATATACATGATATTCCTCATCCTCCTCATTGAAAACAGCCACCAACCTGAAATGTTCCGTATCTTTTCGCTGTTTGCCGTTATAATTTCGCCTTTTGAATGATACCTCAACTTCGGCATCAAGTACCTTTCTTTTCAGTTTTGGCAATATCTCGCTTATGCATTTCCCTTCAACATCAATGCTATTGCCTCGATAGATGCGGTGTACTTCGAGAATAAGAGGATCAGCACCATCTTTCAATCGAGATACAAAGTACCCTCCATTTTCTTTTATCCTTGTAAAAAGTTGATACTTGTAAAACCCCAGATCGATAAGAAGTACTCGATCTTTTATCCAGGGACCGATGCGAAGAGTCTTCAATTCGTTTGTGCTTTCTGCATAAAGAGCGATATTTTTCGGACCATTGGTTACTGCACTTACCAATAGACCCACTTTTACACCTGCTGCTACTGTTCTGCTCCTGGTAGCAGGCCATTTCTTTGCAAGTGTCTTATTGAGTCGAATGATTGTACTATCCTGTATCAGCACGTCCAGGAATTTAGCGAGTTTTTCTTTGAGAGCACGATTTGGCTCCTGGGCAAGATACTCAATAGCGTGAGTAACGCATGTCTTGAGAAATAGAACAAGCTCTGGGGTAAATCGGTCATACCAACTGCTGTCACTCAATTCTGTATCTGCCGCTTTTTCATAGCTCCGCTTTATACTTGCAAGGCTTCGTTGAAGACGAACCCCAAAACTCAATACTATTACCCAAAAAAGGATTGTGGGATTCACCTTTCGTTCCCGTTTTATGAGACCAGTTTCTTTAGCTGTTTTTTCCAGCCATTCGGGTGAAAAGACTGTGCATAGTTCTTTTTCTATTATATTTTGATCATAAGATTGTGCTTTCTTAGTTGTTTTCTTGCTTTTGCTCATTCTCGACCGTTCCTGATTTTTTTTATATTACAGTAAAATTAGTATTTTTATGTAATACATATTTGCATAGCAGATAAATGCTACGCTACATAACGATTATTTCTTATGGAAAACAGAAATCTTGATAAAATGGGTTGGGATTTTTACTGAAGGAATGATGTCTTAAAATGATTCAAATATTGGAGAATTCTTAACCGATGACCAATGATCAGGAATATTGCCTCAGTTGAAAGATTGGAAGGATATGCGTGTGCTGCGGTTTCCCGGCATAGAGTTTGATATACAATTTACTAATTTTTGGGAAGCCCCGGGAGGGAATTGAACCCTCGACCTCATCCTTACCAAGGATGCGCTATACCTCTAAGCCACCGAGGCGCATCGTTTTTTAAATGCAGCGGGCCCGGAGGGATTCGAACCCTCGACATCCGGGTTAGAAGCCCGGCGCTATATCCAGGCTAAGCCACGAGCCCAGCTCGAAACCTCAAGATGTCCTGATTATTTAAAAACCTTTTGTGGAAATTAAAAAGGACTCAAATCCCATATTCTTTTTTAAGAGTTCCAATCTCAGGCAGGAGTATATAATCCAGCGACGTGCCTTTTGCCCCTCTAATTTCCATTATATCAACAATTTCCCTGTACTTCCCGCCTGCAAGTCCGTTGGCAACAAGGGCCGCGCCCTCTGCGGCTTCTTTTACATTCTTCACATGAAAACCCTCAAGTCTTCTCACAGGCGCTATGTCGATATGTTTTTTAAATTCCTCGAATAACCCCTTTGTCCTTGAAATTCTCCCTGATATCAGGATTTCCTGCGGTTTTACAGAAGCCGTGAGCGATAGGATATCTTTGATCCCGCTTTCCAGATATGCATTAAGGGCTTTATCATTTTCCATCAGTTTTTCAGGCGTTTCTGCGATTGTCCTGACCCCGCCTTTAAAAATAAGTTCTTTACTGATGCCTCCTAAAAGGTAAGCAAGCTCAGAATCCATACCTCCCATCGAAAGAAAACCTATATTCCCTGAACTTCCCCCGATGCCATCTACGATTTTCCCATCTTTAACAGCTACAGCAGCAGTATATCCAAAACCCATCTCCAGCATTATGAATGATGTTTCGTTATAATTCTTGCTATCTCTCAATGCCTGGTCTCTGATGCCAAGGGCTGCACAGCAGAGCTTATCAGCAGTACCCATATCGATTTTATTAAATTTCCTGTATTCCGGAACCGTGGATAGATGGATGACCCCGGGAATGAACACGATAGGGAGCCCTTTTTGTTTCAGGCAGTTTATTGACCTTCTCATTCCAAGAATGTTTTTATCATTCCCTTTTTTGATAAGTGACATAAGGAAGAGCTCCTGCTCCCCTATATCTTCGATATTTGAAAGAGGAATGCCAAATCCGGATGGCCCAACCACCAGGTCGGCCTTTGTTTTCAAAATGATGTCAGAGATCTTCCCAGGGTCATTAATTATATCATGTGTTGATACAGAAGTATTAAGAATTACACTATCATCTTCCAGGCCGCAGAAATCAAAGCTTTTGGTTCCCGGGTCTATTCCGATTACTCTGGCCATACCCCAAAGTAATCATCCTGACTCATTAATGTTTTTATTTTTCCGGACAATTATGTCTTTGGCGGTTTCCTTTCTACTACTTTCACCCAGTGGCCAGGACTGACCTCGGCAAGAACAGGAACATTGGGCGCAAGTTCATCAAAATAAATAGTCTCTTCACCAAGGGGATGAAGGTCGCCGCCACATACGGGACATTTTTCAGAATATGTCTTCCTTTTAGTAAGCAGAATATAACCTCCACTTTAATGTATTATCTTAATAAGGATAAACATTTCGGGAAACGATTAAATCATTAGTTAATTTGTATAAACATCATCATAACAACGATAATTATTATTATATTTCAAAACAGATAAATTTAAATATTAGCTACTGTATAACATGTGATATTACTCTTTAGAGGACTATCTCACAAGTAATCTGAAGAGTGGATAAGAAATGGAGTGATTATGGCTAAAAAAAACAGGTTAGTTAGCTTTGGCTTTTTACTTATAGCCATTGTATCAATGACAGGAATTGCGAATGCCGAATGTTTAATAGACCAGGACGGTTTACCAATATCCGGTTGCGACAACATCTCTGTGTGGAAAAACGACGGCTCACAGGCAATAGGGAGTGGTTTTGTTCTTCCCTTGAAACCAAATGACCCGCCAGTGCCTCTCAAGCTGAAAGTTATCTTCAACGAGTCACGTGATGTTGATAATGCTACACATTATTTGGTTGCAATCGTTACTCCAACTAATGGTGGAGATCCCTATACCATAGAAGTGGTCGCTGAGGAGGTGTCTTGTATCGCTTGTCCGAGTTCCGCGATTACAAATACTCCTTTACTCTGGACTCAAGACTATATTGTAACAACTGATCCAAATTTCGAGTTTCTCCAGCTATATATATCATCAACAGGTAACCCGGGAGAGACATATAATATAACTTTACAGGATGTTACAACAGGGGCGATGTTTTCTTTCGCCGTAGCTGATCTACATACGCAAAACATCCCCGAGTTCCCCACGATTGCCGCCCCGATAGTAGCAATCATAGGCCTGGTGTTCTTCTTCCAGCGCAGGAAAGCAAACAAAGTGGAATAATTTGGTAAGGTGGAAAAATATGAAAAATAATGATTTATGTATGGACCGTAGGACATTTGTAAAAATGGCGGCTACAGTTGCGGGATTTGTTGCCCTGGGCAGATACTCGAAACTGGGAGGTATTGCTTCTGCGGCACCAATAACGCTCACCCCATATACAGACCCCTTGTTTATCCCGCCGGTGCTGGATGGAGCAGGCGGCAGTGAATTATCTATTTCAATGGATGTATATTCCAACCATAGCTTCCATAGTGTATTGCCTCCAGCGAAAGCTACATGGGGTTATGGAGGTGCCCCTTTTCTTGGTCCCACCATTGAGGCAAAAAAAGGCGTCCCAACTTCGGTGAGATTTATCAACAATATCCCCGATAATCCCCATCCTACGAATGCGGTGGATACTGCATTCCTCATGGGAATGGAAACGATGCATGATGTCAGGCTGATCCCTCACCTTCATGGCGGATTTTCAGCGCCTCAATTCGATGGGCATCCCCAGGCATGGTTTACACAATCAGGGGCACATGGAGAGCACTATTATTCATCAGCAAGCGCAACCGCTGCGGCAAATGAAGCAGTTTTGGAATATACGAACGACCAGGACGCAACAAATATCTGGTACCACGATCACGGCATGGGCATAACCCGTTTGAATGTATATATGGGGCTGGCAGGAGAATATTTTGTCCGTGATAATTACGATACAGGTATTCCGGGTTTGGGTCTCAATATTCCAAAGGGAAACTATGAGGTTCCGATAGTCATTCAGGACAGGATGCTTGATCTGGATGATCTTTCGCCAACTTACGGCTCACTTGTCTACCCTGTAAAGCCGGCCGGGAATGATTGTATAAATAAAGTCTGGCTGCCTGAGTTCTTTGGCGATATCCCCATTGTGAACGGTACAGCGTGGCCATATCTTAATGTCGAGCCAAGAAGATATCGGTTACGCCTCCTTGACGGCTCAAATGCCCGGTTTTACCAGTTATGGTTCGAAAAGCAAGGGACAACACCGGTAACAATGCCATTCTACTTGATAGGTATGGAACAGGGTTTGATGCCAAAACCCATGAAATTAAATACGATATTGATGGCCCCGGGAGAACGTGCTGATATAATCATTGACTTCACAGGTCTTGCAAATGGTACAGCGATAATACTCAAGAACAGGGCGCCTGCGCCGTATCCGATGGGCGGAGATGTACCTATTCCGGAGATCATGAAATTTGTTGTGCAGGCGAATCCGGCATCACCTCCAGATTCAACCGCTGTGCCTCCAGCGATCCCTGGCTGGCCGGCGTTCACATCGCTCATCCCGCCAACATATAATTGGACCACCCCGGCACCGGCAGGCATACCAACCAGAGACATAGTCCTTAAAGAGCAACTGGAAACATGCTCCCTTGGCGAAATACCATTGAGAGTGCTGTTGAATAATAAATTCTTCAGGGACCCGATAGAAGAGACACCTACCCAGAATACAGTTGAAATCTGGCAGTACATAAACCTTACCCCGGATGCGCATCCTATGCACATGCATCTTGTCAAATTCCAGGTACTTAACAGGCAGATGATAAATCATGTGAAGTACTTTGCAGATTGGCAGGCATGGCTGAATGGAGTTGGAGCCCGGCCTGTGTTGAACAATTATCTCCTTGGGCGTCCCATCAGGCCGACAGCAGAAGAGACAGGTTATAAGGATACTGCAAAGGCATTCCCTGCCCAGGTACTGCGTGTCATATCTAAGTTCGATATTCCAAAAGGTTCGATGGTTTTGAGTGAATATGCCACAGGTAACGAAAATACAGGTCCAGAAAGGGATTACTACAATTACGTCCATCATTGCCACATCATCGAGCACGAGGATAATGAGATGATGCGACCGTTCGGTGTAATACCTGTTCCTTGAAGCAGCCAGTATATTGAATGAAATGGGCTCTTTGGGGCCATTTCATTTTTAAGTTTATACCTTTTTTGTTAAATCTATATTAGAAGTTAAACAAAAAAAAGAACGTCCGGACCGGGATTTGAACCCGGGTCGGGGGCTCGACAGGCCCTCATGATAGGCCGCTACACTATCCGGACATTGGGGTTCGCTTTAATGGTGTTTTTACATTTAAGCCTTTTGTTAATCTTAGCAAATGTACTGAAAAATCTCCAGTTTTTTCCTTGTATCATAGCCTCGAAATATATGTAGCCCCTTACTGTCGTATAAATTCCCAAAATTCATATATAGAATGAAAATTACCACTGATAATGGTGGTAAAACGATAATATGCGAATGTGGAGAAATTATTGATGGCTGTACATTCAGAGATTACACAAAAACTTCTGCAAATCCGTCAACCCGTACTATCGGGCATACAAAATGCGGGCATATATTCAATTTTATCGATGAAAAAATGCCAAGGAAATTTTCTTCAAAAATAGAACTCAAAAGTCTTGCCACAAGGTTTGCTTCGAAAAACAACATGGATAGCAGTGCCATAGGAAAATTCCTTGTTGAAGTGGATAAGCTTAAGTCCAGCGGCAGGCTTTCGGACCGCGATATACTGGTCATGGCATTCAGGAAAATAAAATGACAGCGAAAAAATGATCCCGCTAATGAGGCTAAGCGTAAATTGGATAAATATAAGTTATAAGCAGGAATTTAAGATTGTTTATGTTAAATAATATTAAAGGGGATGGAGCGATTGCTGCTTGATAAATTATGACTGATAACGTTTGTATAGTTCCAGACACCAGTGTTGTTATTGATGGCAGGATTACGGCAAAATTAAAGGCAGGGGAATATAAAAATGCTACTGTCATTGTACCTGAAGCAGTAGTGTCTGAACTCGAAGCTCAGGCAAACCGGGGAAAAGAAATCGGTTTCAAAGGGCTTGAGGAACTGAAAGAGCTTTCAGAAATGGCAAAAAGAGGAGAAATCAAGCTTGATTATACAGGAAAAAGGCCGACTCTTGAACAGATGAAACTTGCTTCGTCAGGTGAGATAGATTCAATGATACGCGCTGTCGCTGTTGAAAAAAATGCAATTTTTATGACCAGCGATAAAGTGCAATCAGAAGTCGCACGCGCCAAAGGATTGAATGTGGAATACCTGTCTCCGAAAATGGATGAGCTAAAAGAGTTGAGAATTAACGATTTTTTTACAAAGGATACCCTCTCGGTCCACCTTAAGGCCAACGTCCAGCCACTTGCTAAAAGAGGCACAATAGGGAAACAGAAACTTGTAAAAATAAGAGATGAAATATGTACTGAAACCGAACTGCATACTATCACAAGGGAATTGATAGAAAGGGCAAAACGCGATCCAGGGTCTTTCCTGGAAATAGAATATGCAGGGGCAATGGTATTCCAGATTGGTTCAATGCGTATCGCAGTAGCCCAGCCGCCGTTCTCGGACGGGATGGAGATCACCGCCGTAAGACCCGTTGCAATAGTTCGCCTGGATGATTACAGGCTGGGTAAAGAACTGAAAAACAGGATGACGCAAAGGCAGGGAGGAATTCTTGTGGCAGGTCCGCCGGGTGCAGGAAAATCCACTTTTGCAGCCGGTGTTGCCGAGTACCTGCACGAGAAGGGATTTATCGTAAAAACGATGGAATCCCCACGCGATTTACAGGTTCCTGAGGCAATAACACAGTATGCACCGCTGGAACATGATATGGAAAAAACAGCAGATATAATGCTGCTTGTAAGGCCTGATTATACAATATACGATGAGGTCAGGAAAACCAAGGATTTCCATGTTTTCGCAGATATGCGGATGGCAGGTGTGGGAATGATCGGTGTGGTCCATGCCACAAGGGCTGTTGATGCGATACAGAGGCTCATCGGTCGCGTTGAACTCGGGATAATCCCGCAGGTTGTGGACACGGTCGTATTCATCGAACGCGGCGAAGTTTCCAAGGTCTATGACATCAAGTTCACAGTAAAAGTTCCTCATGGGATGATAGAACAGGACCTTGCAAGACCTGTGATAACTGTGGCGGATTTTGAGACAGGGAAAGTCGAGTATGAAATATACACCTACGGCGAGCAGGTCGTTGTAATGCCAGTAGGGGAAACAGAAGATAGACCTAAAGGTATGTGGAACCTTGCCACGCGGGAAATACGGAAAGAGATACAGAAATATACGCGGGGCGCTGTGGATGTGAATATAGTTTCGGATGGAAACGCCACTGTGTATATGAATGAGGAAGATATTGCAGGTGTAATAGGGAAAGGTGGAAAGAATATCGACGGGATCGAGAAAAAACTTGGTATTCACCTGGATATACGCGAGAGGGCTGAAGCCGGGGAGCAAACCAAAAAGCCCATTGAACACGGAGAGAAAAACCTAATCTCAAGTTTTGTTCCTCAAGTTGAGCGCACAAAAAAATACGTTATTTTGACTGTAGCTGAATTATCCGGCCAGACTGTAGATGTATTCTCAGGAGATGAATATCTTTTTACTGCCACTGTGGGACGGAAGGGAGATGTGAAAATAGGTAAAGATACGGATGCTGCGTACAAGATAATCGAGAATCCTTCTATTGTTACTATTAAATTGGGAAAGGAAACATGATATATAATGCTATTTTCGATTTTAGGACATTATAAAAGCTTTAAATACAAATAAACTTTTTCTTGAACTATTTAAAACCATAAAAAACCCTCAAAACCATAGTTATATTTATACAGGATTCACTGCATTAATTAATTCAGAGGAAACGCAAAATGAAAAACGAAGAGATGCTTATCGAACTCCTGGGAAATAAATATTCCAGGTCTATTCTGTCCCTCACCTCCAGGATGGAGTGCTCTGCCTTCCAGTTGTGCCATAAGCTTGGTATTCCCCTCGCAACCGTGTACAGGAAAATCAAACTTCTTGAAGACTTTGGGCTGGTAAAGCATGTCAAAACGATCATACATCTTTCAGGCAACGAGGAGAAGTATTATAGATGTGTAGTCCGCGACATCAATGTGAGTTTTCAGAGAGGTATGCTTTCAGTCAGTATGAATATGGAAGATTGCAACGATAAGATTGTGAGGCTGTGGAAAAGGCTGGCCAAGCCGGATGCATCGATCAAGTTCCATGTGATAGATGCTGGCATTAATGAATAGTTGATAAGATTGCTTTTTTTAGTATGTCTCCGGTCAGGCATATTTATTGTAAAATCAGGATATTATGTCACAGCATATGGGTTTCTTTCATTCTCAATCATGAGAATCATAACTGATTCCGGGTTATGCCTTTTATCAGATATGTGGGACAACAACAAGGTATAAGGATTTGCGTCCTTCAATTCCTTACGCCGCCAGGGCAAGACACAACCTAATGCTTGTTGTTTTGCCCCGAGTATTATAGTCGGGCGGAAATGGGCGCTTATCTGAATGTGTAAAAGGAGGATAAAATGAATAAAAAAATAACAATTGGAATTCTGTTGCTGACAGCAACAGCTCTGATAGGTGTACCAGGAGTTTTGGCACTTCCAGGTTATGTAGGCCCGCTCCAGACATTGTACGGTAGCAGTCTCTCATGCGGTACATGTCATGTTAATCCCAGTGGAGGAGGAACATTGACAGCTTACGGAACCAGTTTTTCAAAACAGGCCAACCACGGTACGGATCCCACGGCTGCTCTGACAGCCATAGGTGCTCCACCCGGTGTAACACCACCGCCAGTATTGACCAAGATAACGGTCTCACCTGCAACAGCTTCAGTTGTTGTTGGTGGAACCCAGACCTTCACGGCAGCGACCCTTGACCAGAACGGCAAACCGATCACTGCGACAGTGACATGGACAAGCAGCAACACAGCGGTCGGTACTATTGATTCCACAGGCAAGTTCACAGCAAAAGCAGCAGGAACTGTAACCATAACAGCAACAAGCGGATCTGTCAAAGGAACGGCTACTGCGACTGTTACATCAACAACCCCACCATCACCTGCTCCGGTATTGACCAAAATAACAGTCTCACCTGCAACAGCATCAATAGCTGTAGGCGGAACACAAACTTTCACGGCAGCGACCCTTGACCAGAATGGCAATCCGATTACCGCGGCAGTAACATGGACAAGCAGCAACACAACAATCGGTACCATCGATTCCACAGGCAAGTTCACAGCAAAAGCGGTAGGAACCACCACAATAACGGCAGCAAGCGGATCTGTTAATGGGACAGCTACTGCAACTGTTACAGCGGTAACCCCGCCGTTACCCGGAAAAACCGTTACTATCACTTTTGTGGTGATTGATAGCGAAACTCTTAAGCCTGTCAAGGAAGCCGTTGTTTCGATGGATGGGGTTAAGAAAGTCACAGGGAAGACCGGAAAAGTAACATTTGCCAGCGTGACAACCGGGAACCATCGGTACACCGTGGCAGGAGAAGATTACTCTCCGGTCTCAGGCCAGATAAGTGTTGCAGGTAATACCGAAGTATCGGTGAAATTAGTACCTGTTCATGAAGACGAAGAGCATGATGAAGACGAGGAACATACTGAGGGCGAAGAACACAATGAAGATTAGGAGCCTATAAAAAGACACCGTCTTCGTGGAAAGGAACAGCATAATAATTATTGCTGGTTCTTTCCTTCTTTTTATTTAAATCCACAGGTTTGCTGTTACGAAGGATTGACAGGTTATTAATAAAAGTGCAGCATTTCATGAAGAAGCATGAAATGCCAGAGATGTAATAAAGCAGCAGTAGTTTTCCAGAAATATTCAAATGCCCACTTCTGTAAACCGCATTTTATCGAAGACGTGGAGAGAAAGATAAAGCGTGATATCAGAAAATTCGGGATGATAAAAAAAGGAGAAAGGGTCGCTATAGCCCTGAGCGGGGGAAAGGACAGCACTGTGCTTCTCTATATCCTGCACAGGATATTCAATGAACGGCCTGATATAGAACTCACAGCGATTACGATTGATGAGGGGATTAAAGGTTACCGGGAAAATACACTTGAACATGCAATAAAGCTTACCTGCGAACTTGGTATCAGCCATACGATCAGGTCTTTTAAAGAAGGATTTGGCATTACGCTTGATGAGCTTGTTGCAAAGGAAAAGCATGCTGCGTGCACTCTTTGCGGGGTGCTGCGGAAAAACCTGCTTAACAAGGTTGCAAGGGAACTTGGCGCCAGTAAACTTGCAATAGGTCATAACCTTGATGACGAGGCCCAGACTATTTTGATGAATTACCTGCGGGGAGACATGGATAGATTAAAACGAATGTCTCCAGGCATTACCCAGCTAGGCCTTGTAATGAGGATAAAACCGCTTCGAAGCATCCCTGAAAAGGAGGTTGCCCTTTACGGGTTACTGAATGACCTGCCCGTCAGCACGGACGAATGTCCCTATGCCGGGGAAGCCCTGAGGAATGAGATAAGGGAAATAATCAATAATTATGAAGTAAGGCATCCGGGAACAAAATATTCACTCCTTGGCGGTTTTGATGAGATTGCATCTATAATGGGGCCCCCGGCAACACAGATTGTAAGATGCGAAAAATGTGGTGAGCCAAGCAGTGTTGCGATATGTAAGACATGCAGGCTGCTTGGGAGGTTATGATTCATTACTTTAAAGTTTGAAAAGAGTATCACCTTCCGCAGATGCCGATTCATATCGATTTGTTTCCGTTTTCATACACGTGGATACATGTAACCGGGCAGCTCTGTGCAGCTTCGATGTTACAGCTCACATCATCCATTTCTCTTTCTTCGTTCTCACCCACCTTTTTTGATCCCTTCAAATGAGAGAATCCATCAGGAGCCATCTCCCAGAATTCAGGGCAGATGTTAACGCAACTTTCACATGCTATGCATATTGGCCTTTCAATTTCTACTTTATATTTTGTCATATTAATATCCCGTTCACTTATACCCTATTGTTTTTCAAAGAAAGTGATAACTTCTTATATCCCAATTAAAAAAATATAAAAATAGATAAAAATAAAATTATCTATTTTTTCTATTTTTTGTCGCTAAATATAACACTGCCATAACAACTAATATTAGACCCAGTGTGAATCCCGGAACCGTTGTTCGGCCTGGGGTTAATGCTGTAGTAACTGTAGTAACTGTAGTAACATTAGGTGTAGTAGCCCTCACGGCAGCAGTTGAAGCCACCTCTGATGTAACTATTATCTGGCGTTCAGAGAAATTCGGAATGGACACAAGCACCTCAACGTCCTGGCCAGCTACTATCAGATAGGCGAGTTTATCCAGTTTAAATAAATCGTTGATATCGGCTGCCGCCTTAATTTCATTTCCATCAACAAGGATTCGCAGGTTTTGATCTCTTAATATATCTCTACTAACTTTCAGTGCTATTATCTTTCCATCGGAAACATCTGAGCTTACATTTATACTGACGGTATTAGGTACAACCTTATTGATAGTCGTATCCACTCCGAAAGTAGTGATATCATGTGAATCTTCTGCTTCTATAAGGATAATATTGCCTATTTTATTATCAGCAATACCTTCAATAACTCTATCGTCGAACTGGTTACCTGTCGGTTTGGCTATGAATGTACTTTTCCCGTTATTTATTGTTACCTGTATAGTATTTCCAGATACAGATGGTACAACCTCATTACTTCCGGGATCAGAGCTTAATATCGAAGCCCGGATTTCCGGGATATCCACTCTATTTCCTGTTGCGATTGCACTTATACCAGATGCCAGTTCGTAAGTTGCGACTATCCTTCCTGAAGAAGATTCCGTTATTATACCATTTATGGTATCATGAATAACAACCATATTATTATTATCGAAAATCTTCAATTTAGAGCCTGATACTGTTACATTTGTTGCATTAAAACCCAGGCGGATTGATTTAAATATCAACTTGCCATCAAGGGAATAATCAAGAATACTATCATTTGTAAATTTGAAAGAAACATATTTACCTTCAAAATTATTTTGTGTTTGCCTGAACGTCTGTACATTTTGTACCGCAGGTTGCGCCTGTCCTTCAGGGGTGATAATCATTGCTATGATTTCCCCGGTTTGGTCTTTTAGCCTGACACGTATATTCTGATTACTTCCGTCCTCGCGCCGAACATCAACTACAGTCGGATTTACGATAATATTGGTAGTTGAGCTTACTGCTATATTGGTCGCTTTATTTCTCTCTTCATTCGTTATAGATGTTGATATTGTGACATTTTGATTTACAATTCCAGTCCCGGTTGAAGTTTGACCTGGTGTTGCAGTTGACTTGACGGTTGCTGCTGGTGTTGTAGTTGCTGTTGATTTTATGGTAGCTGTTGGTGTTACGGTAGCTGTCGGTATTACGGTAGCTGTTGATTTTGTGGTAGCTGTCGGTGTTACGGTAGCTGTTGGTGTTACGGTAGCTGTCGGTGTTACGGTAGCTGTCGGTGTTACGGTAGCTGTCGGTGTTGCAGTCGCTGTCGGCGTTACGGTAGCTGTTGGAGTCTGTCCTAATACTGCTCCGCCTGCCAAAATCAGAACGCTAACCGCCAATATACTAGCTATAATCTTAGTTGATGCTTTTCTCATATTTTTCCCCCTATGTGATGGTTATGACCACCACTCCTGAATCATATACTCCCTCAGGATATGTTATATTATTTTTGCAAGGCATATATACCTTTTGTGGCTTGATAGGTGTAAAACTTCTGATATTGAATATTTTAGGGATATAAGAATAAGCAATGATACAAAGTTCATTACCAGTATCGGGAGTTCTAAGATCAAAGGGATTTAAGTATAGAATACACTTTACTGACGCATAGTTCAGAAGAAATGTCAAATGAAATCTTTTTATAGTTTGTAAAATTATATTCATATAAAGTGGGTTAATAAAAGCAGTTGTGTTCTCATGTACTAAAATACACAGGTGATAAGCACGAACTTCCAGCATGGTATTATTATTGTAGGTGCAGGTCTTGCAGGTCTTCGGGCAGCTGTCGAGTGTGCAGAAAATACCGATGTTGCGATAGTGAGCAAAGTTCTTCCCACACGTTCCCATTCAGGCGCGGCCCAGGGCGGGGTAACTGCTGCTATCGGCAATGAAGAAGAAGACCGCTGGGAATGGCATATGTTCGATACTGTCAAAGGAAGCGATTATCTCGCAGATCAGGATGCAGTGGAGATTATGGTCAGGGATGCCCCCAGGGTGATATATGAACTTGAGCATATGGGAGTCCCATTCAGCCGGAACGGCGATGGCAGGATTGCGCAGAGATATTTCGGGGGGCATACCCGGGATTATGGTAAGAAACCTGTAAAAAGGGCATGTCATGCCTCGGACAGGACTGGAAGGGTAGTTCTTGATACGCTATATGACCAGTGCCTTCGCCATAAGGTAAAGTTCTACCCTGAGCACTATGTCCTTTCTCTTGTTCATGAAGACGGAAGATACGTGGGGGTTGTGACCTATGATCTCTCATCAGGAGATATCAATCTGCTTGCAGCCGGGGCACTTCTACTTGCCACCGGAGGATGTGGGAGGATATTTAAGACCACATCCAATGGATTTGCCTCTACAGGGGATGGTCTCAACCTGGCGCATATGGCAGGTCTTCCTCTTATGGACATGGAATTTATCCAGTTCCATCCAACCGGGCTTTATCCCCTGGGGATACTCGTGAGTGAAGCGGCAAGGGGGGAAGGAGGAATTTTACGCAACAGTCTGGGTGAGAGATTCATGGAACGATATGCACCTACCGTGAAAGACCTGGCTGCCAGGGATGTAGTCTCAAGGGCAATTCTCACTGAAGTGCAACAAGGCAGGGGTTTTGAAGGAGGGTACGTACATCTTGACCTCACACACCTGGGAGAAGAAAAAATACTAGAAAAACTTTGGGAAATCACTTCTTTTGTGAGGATATACCTGGGCATAGATCCTGTTCATGAACCCATACCTGTGTATCCCACATGTCACTATATTATGGGAGGCATCCCCACCGATACTGAAGGGAGGGTGCTACGGGATGAGTCGGGGACGATCGCAAAAGGATTGTATGCTGCCGGAGAATGTGCCTGCGTGTCTGTACACGGTGCGAACAGGCTCGGATGCAATTCCCTGCTTGATACCCTTGTGTTCGGGCGAAGAGCCGGGCTGGCGATGAAGGAGGATATTGCGAAAATTGAACATCACCCAATCTCTGATGAGCCACTGGAAAAAGCAAAGGAGTTGATAGGAAGCCTGTTTGATAATAAAGGCCCTGAAAAAATCGATATTATCAGGAGAAATATGCAATCGCTGATGATGGACCACTGCTCGTTATTCAGAAGCGAGGATAGTCTGGGAACCGGGCTTGAAGAGATACGTTTGCTCAAAAAGCGTTTGAAGAATATAGAAATCGTGAATAAAGGCAGGTATTTTAATTATGAACTTATGGAAGCAATCGAGCTTGGACACCAGCTTGACCTTGCAGAAGTCATGCTCCTGAGTGCCTTTCGCAGGCAGGAAAGTCGTGGGGCTCACTTCAGGGAAGATTATCCTGCAAGGGATGATAATAACTTCTTAAAACATACCCTTATCTTCCCAGGCAGGGAAGTAAGATATAAACCGGTAGCCGTAACAAGATTCCGTCCTGAAGCGAGGGTATATTGATGATAATGAAATTCAAGGTATTCAGGTATGACCCGGAAAATGATGATAAACCCTACTACCAGGGCTACGAGATAGAGGCCGATCCGAAGGATAGGATACTTGACTGCCTCAATAAAATACGCGCTGAGGATGACCCAACCCTATCCTTCAGGATGTCTTGCGGCCACGGCGTGTGTGGATCTGACGGGGTGAGGATAAACGGCACGAGCGCCCTTGCATGCCAGAAACTCGTAAGGGATTTTAAAGAGAATGAGGAAGTGCTTATCGAACCTTTGCAGGTATTCAGGGTCATAAAGGACCTGGTCGTGGACATGAATCCATTCTTTGATAGATACAATTTCATCAGACCATATCTTATCACGAAAACTCCCCCGTCAGGCAAAGAACGCCCCCAGTCAATCGAAGAACACAAGAAGTTCGAGGATGCCATCCGCTGCATCCTGTGTGCCTGCTGCACTGCCTCCTGCCCCGTCAACCAGGATAAAGCGACAGGGGCTTATATAGGCCCTGCTGCGCTTGTACGGGCTTTTCGGTATCTTTTCGATTCAAGGGATGAAGGCTCAGCCGAAAGGATCGCCCTTCTGGATAATAAGGACGGGGCATGGGGCTGCCAGACAAAGTGGATGTGTACAAAGGTGTGTCCGAAGGAGATACCTGTTACAAAAGAAATATTTGAGGTGAAGAAGCTCATACTTGAGAGCAGAAAGGGTGAGGAATAGGGGTGAGTAGCTTTTTGTCTCCTTTACTTCCTGTAGTCCCGGGGGCAATTTTTCAGGATAAGCTCTTACCAACTGGCCCCATCACATATCTCAGAGCATCTGGAATCATATCAATCAAAGCAGATATCTGAGTATCAGGTCTCATATCACAGAGCCGGCCTGCCATCCTGTTTATTCCGGCTGCCAGGAAACATGCCTCATCAACCCGCCTGCCGCTGTGGATAAGGGCTGAAACAATACCCGTCAAAGTATCCCCTGTCCCTCCTACGGCTTCCATTGCAGGGATTGCAGGTTCATATACCCTATTAATGACTTTGCCTCCGCGAACTATGTAATCTATACTCCCTTTTACAAGGAGGGTGCCGGGTGATGTGCCGCTGCATGATACTTTTTCAGCGAGTTCAGGTATCCTGTTATCAGGGAAATCGTAAAGGTTCTCGTTTACGAACATCGGATGCGCAGCATCCTCATCTGCAAGGAATGCAAGTTCTCCCTTATCGGGAGTGAACAGATCGAATATGTGGCCTATTCCTGATATCTTTGCACCGTACATGGCTCCGGCGTCTGCTATAAGCACCGGATTCATCCCGCTCTCCTCAAGCGCAAAACCAAAGTCCACCATATGATCGATGAGCGGCGCCATGTAGTGTAATGTGATTATGTCTGGTGAAAGCCCGAAGACCTTTTCTTCCAGATAAGAATAAAGCTTCCTGCTCCCTTCCCCATTTCCGGTATCTCCTGCCAGTATACAGTACGGCGGCTCGATCCCAAGAGCGCGGCATGCAGACGCACAGGCCGCTGCCATTCCGGAAGCGCCGCTTGAAATACCGATAAGTTCATCCCCGACTTTAAGACCTCTTTGAGTCAGTCCTGCACTGCCTTCTACGATTTTCGGGTTTTTACCAGGATATGTCCCTATAAGAACAAGCATAAGATTCAGTCCGCAAAGATCCTTTTTGCCTCAACCAGTGCCCTGTCCAGCAGGTATGCGCATAGCGATGTTCCAAATAATAATGGACTTTCGGCTTCTGCCAGGCTGGCATTGGTAAGATGATTTGCTATATAGGGTATATCGGGACATCCGCCTCCTGAGATGTTCACGATAATCCCGCTATCTTTTGAGAAGGTGAGTTTCATATTCCCTGATCTTACCATTATAAATTCACCAATATCTTTCCGTGTGGTTAATTGAACAGGCCCCTGTCCGCCTGTGAATGCCGCAAGATCGAGATATGAGATGCCTTCACTATCCAGCAATCGTATTGCCTGCAACTGCTGCGAATCTTCCACTTTCACAGAAAGGTCGCATCCCCTGCGGATTCCCCGGGGCGGCGCTACAAGTGTTGCTGAAAAACCCCGTTTCTTCAGGATATACTCCGAACGTATCGCTTTTCCTGCCTCATCGAATAATATAACGGCGCCCATAGCTACACCCCGCTGATAAACGGATTTATAAGAAATCCAAAGGCAATGGCCGCAAAGTAGAACCCGATAATATAAGCGACAGCGCCCGAATCACCTTCTGATGCCTTTACATGCTGCCTGAAGGGGCATCCATTTGCCATTACGGAAAATAAGCCGATCCCAAAGCCGCCGGCAATGGTAAGGATTACGATTCTCCACAGGCCATCGTTATGTTCCGCGTCCGAGTACGGATTTGTGCAGGCATTGTAAAGTGTTTCAGATCCTTCGACACTGGAAAACGCCCAAAAACCCTGCTGATATCCGGCGAGGCTGGCAAAAAGGAACCCTGCAAATGCAACCGTGAAAAAAGCCAGCACCCCTTTAAGAAGATGCATATCCCTTGTGAGGATAAAGTTGCGAATACCTCCTATCGTGCAAAAACCCGAGCGCTGCCCCATATAACCGATGATGATACCAAGACCGAGCGTGCCTGCGGAAATAATCAAACTCATGAACCCCATCTCCGTAAAACCGTGATCCCAAAAGCGATTCCTGCCACCATCCAGATTAACCCGAAAACAGAAAGCATGTCGCCGTAAGCTATCCTCAAAAGGAGGCGGAGAGGGCATCCTGCAAGAAGAAGTGCAAAAACCATGACAAGGAATCCCAGCAAGAACATCCTGGCATGTCCGCGTTGTCCGGGCATGGAAAAGATGTTGTTTTTCCGGGCTGCTAAATGCGCTCCTATCAGGATACCAAGCGGGGTCAGTATTGGCGCAAAAAGACCGGCAGTTGTTACATCCACAAGATTGATTGAAAGAAGGTTATTGAATATCCATCCGAGCATGTCCCGGCTGTGGCATGCGATACATACGCCGTAAGCCTGCGGTTCATCGAATAACCTCTGTGCTGCTACTGCAAGTATCCCGATGGCAATACCCGCCGTGATGGGCGTGATCCTGCTCATGCTCTCATCCTTCGAATCCCATAAAGCCCTGTCCGGGCATGTATGTGTATATAAGATTATTTCGTTAAGTATTTTACTGATAATACTTTTGATATACGTTACTCCTTATAATGTTAGCAATCAATATAATCCTTTAGGTGATTCAAATGCCAATAGGGATAACATCATATTGGAATAAAGATGAAAAACAAAAGATAGAACAGGAAGCCCAAAAACATAATCAGAGTTTGAGTAGCTTGATAAGGGATATAGTACAAAATCATCTTGCATCTAAAGATATGATTCCTATTGCAAGCGATAATAATGAAATACAGGGCTTGAGGGAAGAGAATGAAAGATTAAGGAATGAAATTATTCTTTTAAAGACTCCAAAGGAAATGAAAGGGGCTAAGTATCTGGATAATCTGGGTAATCAAATCCTGATAAAATTGTTAGATGCAAAGGGTCATTATGTTAAGACAGAAGAACTTTTGACAGCTTTAG
The DNA here is from genome assembly GCA_012026835.1 of Candidatus Methanoperedens sp. GTDB lineage: Archaea > Halobacteriota > Methanosarcinia > Methanosarcinales > Methanoperedenaceae > Methanoperedens. The sequence continues at coordinate 39,181 of VEPN01000006.1, forward strand.
GAATTGAGGATGCATCAGATTATACAAATTTCTTGGCGGCGATAAGGGATATTGAAGGAATCGAGTTTAGTGCAAAATTTGGATACAAGGTGATGATATGAATAATCAAGATATCCTTATCGGATATATGAAAAGTCAAAAGGAAAATGAGAGGCGCCCCAACACCTTAAAAAATAAGACAAGTATTATAAAACGGCTCATTGATTATATTGCTGATAAATCCTTATCCCAAGTCGATGTAATGATGTTGGAGGATTTCCTCCGTCAACAACATATACAAAAATCATCCCGAAAAGTCTATCTGATAAATCTCAGAAAGTTTTTCCAATATCTAATCAGTAGGGAACTCATGACAAAAAATCCTGCTGAAGTATTGTTGGGAGAACTCGGCAAGGTCAAGAAAAATGGTAAAGATGAAAATGGTAAAGACAAAAAGATGGCTTTAACTCTTGATGAGGTAAAGAAATTACTCAGGGCTACATTAAATCCAAGAGATAGAGCTATCTTAATGCTCTTAGCGAAAACTGGGATACGGCAAGCCGAAGTTACTCATATCAGAGTTCCAGACGTCGATTTCAAAAACATGACCATCTATGTCTCCGATAGGAAAGGCGGGAAAGATAGTCTACTGCCGATGGATGTGGAACTTGCTCAATCCTTACAAATGGCAATAAATATCAGAGGTGCAGCAAGCTGTAAGGATGATTTCCTTTTTACATCATATCTGCATGCCGGATTGACTCCCTTAATGATATGGCATATCGTTAAGAAAGCTGGAGAACGGGCAGGAATCAAAATTCATACCCATATGTTCAGGCATACATTTACGACATTCCTATCTGAGAATCGATGCCTTCCTGCCGTAATTGAAAAATTACGGGGAGATGAACCGACTAATATGACAGGATATTATACCCATCTGGATTTTGAGGTTATCAGAAAGGAATATTTAGCGAGTATGCCAAACCTGTTATAATCCTTTCAAATTTCCCCTATTTTATTCAATCTTTTTATCTGGATATCAATCTGCCCTTTTCTGATTCTAACTCGTTATAGCGCTTTAAAACGATTTCGGGACGTTTGAAATACGTTGAGTTCAAATATCCTGTCGGTGATTAATATGGTAAAATCCAAAACCAAGACCAACAAAAGAATAGTAACCGCTGTAAGAACAAAAAATCATAAGGAGTCCAAGACTGAATCGAAGATTCAGAAGGTATCAATCCTATCAGCCCTGTTGGAGTTCCTTACAACTTCACAGAAAAAGGAGTTCACAAAGGATGATGCTGATGCATGGATAAAGAAACATCATCCAGACTTGAAATATAAGCCTGTTAGTCTGGGATTACATTTGTCGGCTTTGAGAATCGGGGCGCATAGCTCACCGTCGATAAATAAACATAGCTGTCTTGAATATTCGAAAGAGACCAAAAAATATATAAAAGTCTCTTAATATTTTTTTCAATCAGTATTTTGCTTGCCCCATATGTGATGTTTTGATTGAGGTATCCAAATATATTTTGTATCCTAATTCTTTTAATTTCCTACAAAGATACCAATCCTCAGACAAATATATTTTGTTTTTATCCACCCCAGTCCCAAATATGAAATAATCATAGCTGCCAATTCGATTCTTAAAGAATTTGCCGTGCTCGATGGCATCATGTACTAATGATTCAACAGCTTTCCGGCTTAATAACATGCATCCAGTCCCCAAAAAATCTACTTCAACCAAATTGCCATTCAAATCTTTATCCATGATGTAGATATCATTTTCCCTTACAGCGGCGTAAATTTTTATGTCATGGCGTTTTATACGTACAGGAGCGCCCACTACATCTACATTCCTTTCGATTAATTTTTTGAATCCACCTTCTTCAATCCCAGTATCGGAGTCCAAAAATAACAAGTGAGTATAAAATTTGTATCTATAAAACTCAGATATTAATTCATCCCTTGCTCTTGATATTAAAGACTCGGATAGAAAATCAAAATCGGCTTGGATGCCAGAATTTTTGATATCCAGAGCCGTCACAAAATAATTTATATGGACTTGATTTGTATATGTCGGAGTGGCTACGAGTATGTTTGTCATAATTTCCCATTTATTTAATTAATTTTATTTTTTATTTTCATTCAAACTGTTTATATTCACCGTGAAAGAATATTTTAATTGATGATAAAAACTATAATCCTAATATTGATGATATCATTGACGATTTCCAGCCCTGATTCATCGCCAATATCACAGGCACTCTCAAACACCGACCCTGATATCAAGGAAAAAATTTTATCCATCAAGATATTACCTGATGAGGAATTTCATCAATTTTGCACTAATCCTCTTGCTGTAGGATGCACCAAATTATGGTGGGATAATTCTGAAAAATTAAAATTTACAAAAATCTATATTTCAGACGATTCTCCGTACCTCGAAAACACAATTTATCATGAATTGGGTCATGTCAAATTTTCTTTAAATAATAAATTTAATCCAGATGATAGCGAGCGATTTGCTAATAATTATGCAAATAAATATAGTTCGATTATCATCTAAATTACCCCTCTTGCATATCGGGTTAAATCATCTCTCCAAAAATTTGATAACTGATTTGCTAAAGTTCTGATATCCATATCAGAACGAAGAGTGGCATTATTTACATTGATTGTCGGGCTAAAATTAATAACAGTAGTTCCTGCCGTTGTTCCTGTAGCAGTTCCTGTTGTACTTACTATACTCCCGACATTAACAGGATTCATAGCAGCTCCGCCTATTATTGTATCAGGAATCTCCGCCCCTATCTGTTTTAATGTAGGTGAAAATCCTATAATACCTTTCGCCCAGTTTTTGAGAGTTTCACTCCATCCATGAAGCATTTCTGATATCTTTGCAATAACCTGGGTATCAACATAATCCCAGACCTTTTTAAATGAATCATCCCATAATCTTATCTTTAAATCAGGAATAATTCTATCCCACTCTCCACGTACAATATTAAGAACTGTTGACCCTAATGCAAGGAGTGGAGCAGTTAAAATCCTGAGTAAATCAAATACTTGTGGTATCTTAGTTTCCAAATCTTTACCTGCTTGCTCTAATGCATTCCAGACACCAAGTTTATCTAATATCCAGACAGCAGTCATACCTAATCCGATTCCTGCCGCAATCGCTCCTAAGATTGAACCTCCTGCTGTTGTAAAGACTCCCTTTATAAAAGCTACAACATCGGCAGCAAAAGTAGTACCAAATATTTTATCGATTAAACTCCCAATACCAAGAGTATTAATAGCTAATATTAGCGCTCCTACAGCGCCTTTAACTACATCCGGGAAGGTGCTGAACCAATCACCAAAAAGATATAGACCATTAAGTACAGTTTCAATAATCGGCGATAAAGGTTCTAAGGCAGTATCCATGAAATATCCAACAGCGCCCATAGCTTCTGTAAACCACATGCTCATGTATGATGATTGATTCGCCAATGATGTCATCGTTGCTATTGCTCCGACTCCTAAAGCTATCCATCCCATCTTCATTTTCTTTAGGAAATCGACAATATTGACAGATTGTTTTTTTACTGTTGTCCCTAAATTAGTAAAGTAAGTTTGAAATTTATAAACATTTACGATAGCGGCTTTTACATCCGCTGAAATCGTTACTTTAAGTCCTGTTATTTCTTCTGCCATTTTCTTCTCTCCATACTTTATAAACTATCCTGACATCCTTCAATTGTAGTTTCTCTTTTCTCGATATCCATGAAGCTGTTTTTCCCCTTTGAAAGTAGTCAATAAGCCTATCAGCATCTTCCTTTTTCAAAGTTTTCCTCATATATTCTTCGATTGTCATGTAAACTGTGATAAATAAAATCCTGAACCAGTCCCTACAATCGATAGAGCTTTTGTAAATGAAATTGTTTCCCCGCTGAAATCCGCTCCGGCGTTCATGACATGAATCGTTCCATTGGCGTTTAATATTGAATAGGCACTTGCAAAAGTCTTTTTTGCATTTGCTGCTGAAGTACCATCCTTCATATCATCGCCTGTGGATGAATTTACAAAAACGTTATCAAATGTCGTGATGATATTATAGGTCGCCAGGATACTAACATCGCCTCTACTACTGAGAGTCGTTCCAAACGAAATATTTGTCCCTGTTTGTTTACCACTCGTTCTTTTGTATGTTAATCCCCCGCTATCGGTTTCTTCTATTTGACCGGTAGTGCTGGTATACCATCCAATTCTATCGCCACTCTGGACATCAACGTTACAATTTAAAGTAAACGCCTGAGCAGCATCATTGGTCAGTGATTGTGTATCGCTCTCGCCTATGTAATCCCAGTTTGACCCGTTTGGCCTAAAAAACATAGCGCAGATAGTGCCATTACTTAAATATCTATTTGAGTAAACACATACTGATGTTACATTGCCAGTTGTAGTAAACTCATATGGGCTGAGATAGGTCATATCTCCACCAAAATTTGATGCTCTATCAGAACATGCGCCGCCAAGGGTTGCCATTATATCCTCCGGATATTCCTCTATACGTAAGTAATCTTAAATTTTTTAGATGTTGCAAGTTTTAGTTCGATATCGCCGCTGTTATCCCTTAGAAATCCAGAGTTGTTGCCAATATGAAGAGTACCACTATACAAACGAATTGTGGGGTCTGTGACATTATAAGGAGAATAAAAATCCAAAGAGATTCTTCCGGATTTTCCTTCAATGTAATGTACCCCTTCCATACCCGAATTAATTCTTACGACCCCCCCATAGTCTATGATGCTTGAACTCCCAAGAGTTCCTGTGCCAGTCCATTGGGGTATGATATTCAAAGCGCCTGACCCTTGAACTCCTATGGAACCTGATAAAGCGAACTCTGACATTTTGGTTCCATCTGGTAAAATCAATTTAGACAGGTATATTGATGCCATGGTGTTTATACCTCTAATATTTGGTCGCCATTTTTATTGGTATGATATTCAAGAATTTGGTCGCCGTTTTTATCTTCATGATATTTTAAATTCATACTACCCGCCAAGTCCCATTTTTCAAAATATGAAGTTCTTTCTCAGAACAGACCTTTCTTTTCTCTTCATCAAAATGACAAACTATAGCTTTGTATTTCTCTAATATTTGTTCTGGCATCAGGCGACCTCTCTATACCTGGGATTACCTTTTAATTGTGATGTCGGTTTTCTTACCCATGAACCGTCTGCCGTGATTAAAATCGATTCTCCTTTTTTTAGACCTAATTCTGGTATACTATCCTGTAATTCAAAATCCATATCTTGTGGATTCTGTTTTGTCCACTTCCCATCATTTCCTAATATTAGTTCATCATTCTTTTGGAGGCCACAATTATTATCCCGGCATTGAGTAACTCTAAGTCCTTTTTGAACACTTTGATTTTGATATGGCGTCAACTCTAATTCATCATTCAAGTATTGGTCATCATCTGTTGCTGGTTTTGGATTTCTCTTTTCCTTCATTTTTGAAGCCACATATTGAAGGAACTTGAGAATATTTTGTGTCCCGCTCTTTTCAGGTAATGGAGCTACAGATACACCTCTCTTTTGAAGTTGAGGTATCATAGCGTTGCAGGTTTCAATAATACGCTCCACAACGGCTTGAGTATTCTCATTATCTTCTTTCCTCAATTCCAGGTCTTCGCTCAACTGATGAACTTCTCTCCAGCTCAGGTCTTTAATATTTTTGATATTTTTTAGTCTTTCCTGACGCTGTTCATGAAGTATTCTTTCTGCTGCTCTCTCTAATGCCTGCTCCCGCGCATTTTCAGCCTGCTCAATATCTGTTTCTAATTGTGATTTTTTTGGCTTTCCACCATATAAATATTCAAGCTCCATAATATTATCCTCCAAAAATAGTTTGGCTATATCTTTCCAATATTTTGAATTGTCCATTCATTTCATGCCCGAAAAATATTGATTTTGTAATTGAGAATCGATATCTCTATATTTTCTCTTTTGTGGATAATTTAGAGTATCAGAAAATGCCGCTCCCCTTTCTGCTTCCATATTCTCCCTTAGCGCGTCATGAATATCTGATTCGGTTGTTTGAGTATCTATTGTTCTCTTCCCGCCGTCTGGATTTACAGGCATTGCAACATTTTCATTTGCTGCATATCCACTTGGTTCCGGCTTAATATTTTCATCCTGTGAGTTCCCATTCCCACTTAATTGTCCTGCTTTGTCGTCAGGGTCATACCCCACTGCTTTAAATATTTTATCTAATATTTTCATAATATTTCACTCCCTCTTTTCAATTTTAAGTAATTTGTATTCTAAGACTTCAATTCTCGTCAATATATCTTGAAGAAGTTCCTCCAAGTCAGTTATACTCATAATGCCACCCTGCCCGATACTATGTATTCGTTGTCTGATTTTTGGTATATGCCGGCATCACAAAGAAATACCAGACAATCGCCAACAATCGCTTCTTCCAATCCGACCCTCGCAGATATCTTATCGATTGCCCATGGTTCATCTCTGGGCAATTGTTCAGCAACATTTAATAGTCGTTGCATCGCGACATTAATCTCTCTGAGCGAGTATTTGTATGTTAAAAAAGTATGTTTAGAAGTCATAATATCCCACCGGTATTTTGTCGAAGCTCTGCTTCTCGATGTATTTCATAAATATTTTTGTTTTGATATCTTGTATACCTTTCTCGATTTCATCGACAATTGCCGGGTCTGAGTATAAACGAATAGCTTCCTCAATTATCTGACTTCGATTCTTGTTGAATTTAATACTTAGTTCATCGACTTTCTTACAAAGTTCTTCGTCGATGTTGTATGATTTGATTGATTTTTTCATATAACTCCTTAATGGGATAATTGGGGAACAAGAAGGTAGATAGTATATTGTCCCCCAATTTTTACAGGAGGCCGGGTGGGAGAAGAAGATAAAAAAAGCTCCCATCCTGAAGGCAAGATTTACATGACTTGGTCTTGGATGAATTCTTGCCTTTGCCCGGATTTATCAAAAATTAATAAATCCTCATATAATTACGCATTTTAACTATTTTATACTGTTAAGTTTGATTTTTAGTATCTCCATAAAACTAAGATGCCAAAGCACCACCCGTGGTGAAATTGTAATAGAAAGTGTCGTGGTTCAATTACCTTATTCTCCTGCTCATAAAGCTAATCTAAAGCTCAATACAAGCGCTATAAACGATTCTAATCAATTGCTCGATGCTTTGCCTATCAACCTATTAATAAGCTGCGAATAATCTTCCCCTTCTCCCTTTATCTTTTTTAATGATTCAAAAATATCAGACTCAATGGATAAAGTAACTGTTGCATCATCAGCTTCATTCAAAAAGTCCTTAATTATTTCTCCGAATTCTTTTCTTGGTTTTTTGTATTGACAATTGGCGCAATCGAGTTGTGTTTTATTATCTTTCAGATAATCGGCCAACTTAATCCATTCTGTTGTATTACCTGGAACCATTTTTCCATCAATAATTGATTGTACCGCAATCTCCCTCAACTTTGCTTCTATATCTGGCGATATAACATGCTTCCGCCTATGCCCTGATATTGCTTGTTCTGTACAGCCAAATTGCTTGGCTATTGCTCGCTGCGTCAGAATCCCCTCAAGAAGTAATTTGTCGATTTCATCCCTATCTTTATGAGTACAAACTGTACACGCGCTTTGAAATATTTTCTTCATAAAATCCTCCTGGTTATTGATATTTATATAAAATTAATCCATAAATTAAAATGCCTGAGTGGCTCGCCCAATTGCTGTTTTGGTAAATATTATTTTAGATATATTAACCAGCTATAACCCTGGTTTTTCGAGCGCCCGATGCGGGTATTTAAACCCTGCTATCTACTATTAAATCGTAAATCTTTAATATCCCCAGTTCTGCTATTTCTTGCCTGATGTCAGAAATATTAACATCCCGCTCTAATCCATTTCCATTATTTTTGTATCCTGCCTTCTCTAACTTCATGCGTTGCTCAGTATCAAAATATTTTAATTTTATTTTCATAATATTATTCTTGTCTCCTTAATATTTAATATCCTTAGATTGTAAAGGATTTTTTTAATATTCTTTAAATCTATCTCCTGCTCCAGAATCTTCGATTCTCTGTAATCAATAGATTCTTTGAATCCGTCCTGTTGTAAGAGTTCCTTCACTCCAACTCCTTCGGAGTTTTCCACAACGACTCTTATATTACAATTATCAAACTCGCTCTTATCAATTGGTTCAATAAAACTTTTTATTACTGCATCAACAAGTACTTTATCAATATTCAATTGACGCGCTATTACATGCGACTTCTTTCCCTGTCTGTATAATTCTAATATCTTTTTCATGATTTCATCTCCTGCTATTGCTTTTTTATATTCTTATCAACAAAACCGCTATCTACACCCGAGATATTAGGAAAACACCAGATAACATTTCTCTATCTTATTATATTAGGGAGTTTTCCTAATATCTCGTCTCCCGATATTGGTTTATCTGTCAAATATTAAGATTTTACGACTCCCTTCTTCCTTGACTTTCCACCAGTCTGGAAATAGATACTTGCATCTCTCGAAAATATCAATGACCCCTTTCTTCTTTAATCCGAGTTTTTTGTAATATTTCTTCAATCCAGATTGAGCAATTTCAGATAAGGGTACCTGATTCCTGCCTTTGATATCTTGATTTGTGCAATATTTGAAGATTTCACTGACCATCGGCAATAATTGATAATCTTCATATTTGATATCTGGAATTTTATATCCTGATTTATCAGTAACTCCCAACCAGAACCCAGCATAAAAATGACAGCTATCTGGAAGTCCGCCGACTTTATAAGTAATTACTACTTCCTTCTTATCTGGAAAGAACATCTTGAAAATTTTCTCATCTACTCCCAGCATGAAAACAATACTTCTTTTATTTCCTTCTGGGTCTTTTCCCCTGCCTAATGCTTGTTGCATTTCATGGGATATTTCCATTTTTCTGACATCTTCTTTTGTATCATAGATTGCCTTATATCCAGCATCACTATCTTGAGGCGTCCATGGTGCTCCAACACATACCACAATATCTCCCTCTATCCTGACTCCGCTCGTATCTGCTGACCGATAGTAAGTGATATAAGCATACTCCTCAACTTTAATCCCCTTAATGTTCCATCTCTCGATTTCTCGTTTAATATCGGTATTCATAGCAATTACAAGGATTTTATACTCTGGATAAAATTTATCGACCAATCCTTCCAATGCTCTTTTTATTTTAGGACTTTGTTCATTCCAATCTTTTGTGAGATTCCATTTGGCTCTATCTAAAACAATTAATCTTGTTTTTTCCGTTTCATTATAATCTGGCATTTCTACTCGTACTCCATTAAATATTGTAGTATGTGGCAAGGCTAATCCAGTAATGAAAATCTTCCCGTTATAGTTGGAATAATCCAAAAAACTTTTCAAAGCCATTACTGGTTGAAGTGTATTTGGGATAAGACATTTTTGTTTCTTATCATTTATTTTCTGTATCGATATCTTGAAATCTAAATACATCAAAGCATGAATAAAATTTTTAAAAAGATTTTGTTGATATTTAGGAATCAGGTTTTTTAAAGATATCAAACCTTTCTTTTTGGTCAATGAATAAAAATCCTCACAATATGGATTATCCTGAAAATCATTTCCTTCTGGAATCTTTTCAAAGAATTTTAATATTTCATCAAGATTTTCCCATGCCATCCTCTCATATCTTGGTAATCCGCTTTTTATATCCATGAGATAAAATTTATTTAATAAGCTCCTGACATCCGACAAAGGTATAATTGGCGGGGCAATCAGGATAGCTTTAGAAAATTCATCAAGAATCAGGACATCATAATTTTTAAAAATATGTTTGGTGATATCGAAGGGCAGACTCCATAAAGTATTGAATTTATGATATGTTATTGCTAAAATATCCCAATCGCCTTCCATTACTTCTTTATATCCACAATCGGCCTGACATTCAGAGCACTTCCCTTTATGGAACCAATCGAAAAGTTCATCCCGAATTGATTCTGGACACATATTTTGATTGACATCTATCTTCTTGAATTTTTTACCTGCTGGGATATTTGGTTCAATAGTTTCGTTAATGATTTTATTGGTTGGTTCAAATATACAAATCCTATGATTCAAATTTAAGCCAACTTGTTCTAAATTGTAAGTAACTCCAGTCTGAGCCCATTTATCAATCTCTATTATTCTATCCTGATTTTCATACCAAGACTTAATAAGCTCACGATGTTTCAAAAATAAATCTGGATTCATCCGGTTTCTCCTATCGTAATATGTTTTGCTTTCTTTTCGAGATATTTATCAACACATTTCTTGATTCGTTCTTCCAAGATTTCTTTTCCATCATCGCCGCAAAATCCGATAACACCATTTACGGATTCTGCGTATGCTTCAGCTTGTCCTCTCGTAGGAAATTCATGCCAATCTATACCCATCGCATCTTCGACTCCTGCGAACCATCTCATATATAACTCCGTCTCATTAGGGTCATTTTATCAAAAAATAAAAGGGAGAAATTATTCTAATTTCGTATCTGATTACCACTCACGATATTTGTTCGTCATGTATGATTTTTGCCCCACAATCTCGACAAAAATAATCAGAAAATCTTACATTTCTCTCACATTTGGGGCAGTAAGGTTGAGCAGTAGCTGTAACAAAATCTGAGAAATCAGATAATCCATGCTTTTCATAGATTTCTTTAAGTTTATTCAGGATGTCCTTTGCACCCTCTTCGGTCATTTCATCCTTGATAACAAGATGCTCATTATCACCGATAGAAATTATACTCCTAAATTCTTTTACTACTTCTTTACGTGCTTCATCCCATTCTGGGTCTTCAGGGGTTCCTGTATTTCTTTCTGTCCATTCGGAGTCGTCAGGTATTCCTGTATTTATCCAAAATCTTTTTGTTGTTGTCATTATTTTTTATCCTAAATGGGATTCCTCCCATTCGGACATCCAGATATTAACTTCCTATTTATTAATCAAATGGTTTCGCCGATGTCGAAAAAAGAGTGGGATTATCCCCTATATACCCCATCTTTGATTTCTTGTTCCTTAAATTCTTTTTCAAGATTGTCATCTTTAATATCTTTAATCTTGTCATTAAAATAATATTTCAAACCAACAATTTTCTTATGGATATCTACCAAATCAAGATTGACATCCATACATGCCGAAGTTTTAATGACCTGATTAGTTAAATCTGAAAGTTTCTTGGCGATATCATCCAATTCATTGTCCCAGTTTGTATAATCTTCGATGGTTGGTTCATTCTCCATTATCTCAGGATGTTCAAGTGCAAATTTTTGCAGTTTCTCTTCCTTTCTCTGCTTTGCACTCTTTAGTTGTCCAACCCCTTTATACTTTATTTTTTCAGCATTGTCAATCATCCATTGGTCGCCATAAATATCCCTGACAAGCCTGATTCCTTTTCTCGTCGGATATTTAGTGCCAACACATGAATAATCTTTTCCAATTTGTTCAATAGTGTATCCCGCATCGATTTTTTCTTGAACCGCCTTTTTCATTTTGTCGCATATTGTCATTTGGTGTGGCCTCCGGTATATGGAAGCTAATCACCAAAATCTTCCAGCAACCGCCACTATGTCATGGAGTCATATATCATTTTCCTTCATAATCCTGATGAGGGAACCAACTCTGATGGTTTTTAATTTAGAATAGTTATATTTAATATTCATAACACACATCATTTTAATAATGATATCCGAAGAAATGATAGGTACGGCTATAATCAGTGCAATTTTAGGTTTAAGTGGTGGATATTTCACTTTCCGTCTAACAACAGAGTCCAGAATAAAAGATTTAGAGCATGAGGTAAAATTACTTCAACCTATCAAAAATATTCTATTGGAAATCGGAAGTAAAAATGTGGAGGAATTCTTTAAGGGGGTAAAAAAATGAGTTATAATATACAAGAATTTCAAAGGATGCAGTATTTATTAGGAAAATCCAAACAATATTCTTTAACCTTTCAAGAGCAAGATGAATTGAGGTCTCTCATAACAAAGGAACAACCTTCAGCACAAAATAATTCAATAGAGGATTTGATTAAATTAGGATTAATTCTTGTAGGTGTATATATCATTTCTAAAATATTGGAAGAAAGATAAACTGTTAAGGATTATCATTCATCGTCTTGCTCTTGTATTTACACCATCCCAACAATTTCTTGGCTCTGGTCAATACTATATCTACCTCTTCTTGAGTGGTCGCTCTTTTGAGCATGACAGATGATTTGCTCCATTGCGCCTCGCAATTCTCCTGCTCCTCTGGGGAGAAAAGTGGTTGATAGATTGTTTTATACTCTTCACGATATTGTTTGAATATTTGCCATGCAAGTTGTCTATCTGAATCAAAATCGGTCATTTATGCTCCACAGGGATGAATCGGACATCTTCAGGATTAATTTTATATTCTCGGATTATTTTGTTCAAGACTTCTGTTTTGTTCATTGCCATTATACATTGTAAGTCAGCGAGTCGCTCCGCAGCCTCGTCTGAAATATTAAGTGTAGTTTTCATATCTGCTCCTGGAATATTTTATTCCTAATATTCAGAATTTTAATTTCAAGGAAATATGAAAATATTTTTCATCAGCAAATTTTATATTTTAAGCAGTAAATATAGACTTCATGGCAGAGGAACATTCAAATTTCTTGTTTGGATTTGCTGCTATGATTTTTGCAGGATATCCAATGGTTAAAGACATTATCAACCGCCAACCTGGTGATAATGCAATAACAAGTGCGATAGGGACAATATTATTTGCTGTGGGGATAACATTAGGATTCATTTTAATGTTTGACCTAAGAAATAAAGCAGATGAGATTAAAAAATAATCTTTCCAGGAGATAAAAGATTCTATAATATACGTTAGATAAAATGGATTATACTGATAATATTCAACTGGGTATCATGAAAACCAAGGAGACCCAGATTAAGAGCGGTGAAGAATGTAAAGACCTCATACGATTCCTGGGGGCGTATGATGCTGCAATATTGGGACTGGCCGCACAGGCGATACTGGATAAATACGGAGAAGATGGTTACAACACAATCAAAAACGCCATGTATAGGAAAGGTGAACTCGATGCAAAAGAACTGAAAGAACATGGTGTGACCTTCAAGTCTTTCAGGGAGTTCGGAATGTTCTTTGGCTCTTCGCTAAACGGTGTGGTAAACAGCATAATCTCACCAAAACAGAAGATGGAGATCGTATCAGAAAATGAAGTGGTGCTCACGCATACCGACTGTATCAGGTGCAGGGAGTGGGGGAAACTTGGCCTCTCAAATGAAATGGCCATGAAGTTATGCGACCTGTATTTCGGGTCATTTGAAGCATACCTTCGCGAAATATTCCCTGATATTCGTGTGGTGAAAGAGAAACTGATACCCAGGGGCGATGACGTGTGCAGGATAGTTTTCAGGAAGTAAAAAGAAGAATCACGGAATACCCTGAAGTTTCATCTTATTTACTGTCCAGAACTTCGTGTATGGTTTCTAATAATCTCCCGGCAGTATAAGGTTTTGGCAGAAAAGCATCTGTATTTTCTATAACGTCTTTAAGTCTATCCTTCTCCGCTAATCCGCTGACTGCAACAATTTTGACCTGGGGATTAATTCTACGAATTGCCCTGATGCTCATATGACCATCCATAACCGGCATCATCATATCCATAATAACAACTTTGATTTTATCTTTATTTTGAGCATACAATGCCACCGCCTGTGCGCCATCATTGGCTGCAAGCACATTATATCCATATTCTTCCAGTATCGAAGCTGTAACCTCACGAATCGAATCCTCGTCTTCGGCAACCATAACCAATTCTCCCTGACCGGCAAGCAATTCAAGCTGCTTGTCATCTACTTTTTGCAGTTCAGTCTTAACTGATGGCAAATATACCCTGAATATAGTTCCTTTCCCGGTCTCGCTATATACGTTTATGAATCCGCCATGACTTTTTACAATTGCAATAGCCGTTGATAAGCCAAGCCCGGTTCCTTCGCCAAACTTCTTTGTGGTGAAAAACGGTTCAAATATCCTATCTATTATATCCCCGGGAATACCTGTCCCGGTATCCGAGACTTCAATTATAACGTAAGAACCGATTTTAGCCTCAGTATGCATCCGCGTATAATTTTCATCGATAAAAAAATTCAAAGCTGTGATATCCAGAATACCGCCATCAGGCATAGCATCACGGGCATTCACGCACAGGTTCATCAGAACCTGGTGCAGTTGTGTAACATCTCCTGAGATGGTAAAGAGGTCTTTGGATATATCGGTCCGAATCTTGATGTTTCTTGGAAACGTCTCTTTTGCGACCTTCTCAATTTCAGATATGAGATGTGCTATTTGAAGAGGCTTGTGTTCTCCCTCAACACCTCTTGCAAACGAAAGGACCTGCTTTATTAGATTGGCTCCGCGCTGGGAGTTCTGTTCAAGAACAGTAAGCAATTTCTGGCTCTGCTCGTCTTTGAATTTTTCTTTTAATATATGCAGCGACAGCATTATTGGCGTCAGCACATTGTTAAGGTCATGAGCCATACCGCTTGCGAGCGTGCCTATGCTTTCCATTCTCTGAGCACGCAATAACTGCGCCTCAAGATATTTCTTATTAGTAACATCTTTGGCGATAACTGAGATACCTGTCCTGGTTGGATAAGCATTAATTTCAAAAACGAGGCTCTTGTCATCGATTTGGAACTGGCTCTCGAAATGCTCGGGTTGCTGCGTTTTTAATATTCTGATATAGAACCGCTCAGCTTTTGTTCCCTTTATATCAGGGAAAAGCTCGTAGAGAGATTTCCCGATAGCATCATTCGCCGGAATCCCTGTAAGAACTTCAGACGCCTTATTCCAGTAGGTATATCTTAAATCTTCGTCCATAGCATAGAAGAGGTCATCGATGCTCTCGGTAAGCTCCCTGTAGCTTGCTGCACTCTCCAGCAATGCTTTGTTGGCTTCTTCCAGTTCTGATGTTCTTTCCCTGACCCGCAACTCTAACTCATCGTGTGCTTTACGCAATGCCTCCTCAGCCCGCTTGCGCTTAGTGATGTCGGTAAGCATGCTCAGAGTTCCCGTGAACCTTCCCTTCATATCAAATAACGGCTTGGCGTTCACAATCGTCCATAAAGGCGAACCGTCCCGGCGGATTAATTTAAGTTCATAGCTACCCTTGATGCCCTGTTTCCTCTTTTCAATATTCAGGTTTGATAAAGCCACGCCTTCTTCATCAAGGAAGTCTAATCCGGATTTTCCCATCATTTCGTGAACGCTGTATCCCAGCAGCTCCGCCATTTTAGGGTTAGCATATGTTGTCTTTCTTTGCGTGTCCACTATCCATATGCCCTCAGTGGCAGTCTCAACGATGTTGCGGTACTTTTCTTCGCTTTCGCGGCGCGCTTCCTCCGCCCGCCTGCGCTCGGTGATATCACGGAAGACGAGTACCACGCCCATGGTCTTGCCATCCACGTCTTTTATTGGTGCACCGCTGTCATCAATGGGGAGTTCAGTTCCGTCCTTCCTTATCAGGATCGTATGGTTGGCAAGACCAATAATCATCCCCTCCCGAAGCACCCTTGCAACAGGGTTATCAACTTTCTGGCGGGTGTACTCATTGATGATATTGAACACCTCAGTCATCGGTTTTGTTGAAGCATCCGCGAGCTTCCAGCCGGTCAATGCTTCAGACACGGCGTTCATGAAAGTTATCCTGCCTTTGGCATCAGTGGCAATGACAGCATCCCCGATGCTTGCCAGTGTGGTGGCCCAGCGCTGCTCGCTTTTTACCAGTTCTGCGGTTCGTTCCTCTACCCGTATTTCTAATCCATCGCGCGCCTCTCGCAGCTCATCCTGTATCCGCTTCTGCTCGGTCAAATCCGTGGCAACCAGATAAACGCTTGATAATCCATCCAGCGGCATGGCGTTAACTGAGAGATGTACCGGTACAGCCGTTCCGTCCCCTGCTATGAATATGGTTTCTCCTTTACTGCTGCCCGCTCTACCCTGTCTCAGCAGTTCCTCAAACACTGACCTGTCCGCAGGTGAAACGAATTGGGAAATCCCTGTCCCGATTATTTTTTTAAGCGGTTTTTTAAGCATATCCGCAAAGCCCTTGTTGCAGTAAAAGATGGTGTCGTCTCCTGCCAGGGTTATAGCCCCCTCTTTCATGTTCTCCATAAGGACGCGGTAGGGCCGTTCGGCACCTTTCAGTGTGAAAATCTGGTCACCTTGCGGTGTTGAGACAACCAGTGCATCCACTTCGCCTCTCCGGATAGCGCGCAGGGTTTCCTCAGCCTCTGCCAACCGTGAACTGAGCTCTGCAACTTCAGGCAGGAGTTCCCCTTTTGGTTTTGTGTCTCTATTCCTAAAACCACCTCCTTATTTCTGCTTCAGATCAAGCCCAAGAAGAATACGTTCTTTATCTGACATATCACCTATCAGTTTACGTAAAGGAAGAGGGAGCTTCTTGACGAGCGTTGGGGCAGCGATTATCTGTTCATCTTTGGCAAGGACAGGCTGCTGATAGATATCAATAACTTCAAGTTCGTATCGTCCTTTAAGATTTTCTTCACAAATTTTCTTGATGTTCAGGACAGCCTGTATAGATTTTGGCGTCATGCCCGTAACATATAAGCGAAGGATATATCTCTCGTTCATTTCCTTAAGAAGTGACTGCTCAAATTCTTCTATGCTATCTTTTATTTCTGTTTCATCCATGAAATCTCCGTGTCCCTATCATTTTATCTCCTTCCCTTTTATCCTTTTGCAGGGCGAAGGTCAAGACCCACAAGAACCCGCTCGGTATTAGAAAGGTCACCGATTATTTTCTTTAAAGGTTGAGGAAGTTTCCTGACCAGTGTAGGAATGGCAAGAATCTGGTCTCCCCTGGCAAGCTGGGGATTCTTCAAAAGGTCTACCACTTCAATCTTATATTTGCCAGCAAGATGTTCCTCACAGAGTTTCTTGAGATTGGAAAACGCTGCCAGCGATTTTGGCGTTGTGCCTGCAACATACAGCCTGAGTTCCCATGTATCCGGCTTTTCAGATTTTTTTGCTTCCTGTGCTGTTGCTATATTCATCTTTTGTCACCCTCTGCGGTTAAACATCTGCTTTCCGGCGGCGCATCATCTCAGCACGGTCTTCGGTAAGAACTTTCTCCTCCGTTTTATCCTGCTGTAATAGCTTATCCACCTCTTCCTGTGCATCTTTGAGATCAGAGCGCAAAGCCGTAATCTGCGCTTCCAGGGCCTTGCTCCTGCGGTCAAGTTCACGCTTCCTGTGTTCAATCTCCTCTTTGCGTATGAGTTCTGAAGCTCTGTCCTGTGCCTCCTGCGCATACCGCGCTGAACCCGTCAGCACACCAGCCGGTCCACTGTACACATCTATCAGGTCTATGCCTCTACCGGTAAGCAGGAACTCACGTATCTGGTTGGAATGTGCCATGCCGCGGGATTTTAAAATATACAGCCCGCGGTTACGCTCTCCCCCGATTTCAATATCGCGTAGCAGTAGCCATGTATCCATCAATGATGAGATGCCGAATTCTGTCTGTTCAAGGGCACCTCCGGCGTGCGACAGGTTCGTAAATAAAGCGGTAATCTGGCTGGCTTTCAGGAAATCAATAAGACGCGACAGCATTGATTTTACCTCGGTCTCACTGCCTATACTGATTAAATTTGTAACCGGATCCATAATAACGACTTTCGGCTTAAATTCATTTACCAGTTTGTACATCTTCACAAGATGCATTTCAAGACCGTAAATCGTGGGGCGCACTGCGTAAATATCCAGAAGCCCCTGCTTCATCCACGGCTCAAGATCAACGCCTATCGAGCGCATATTGCGCATAATCTGGCTTGCGGATTCCTCGAATGCAAAATAAAGACACTTCTCACCGCGCGAACAGGTTGCATCGGCAAAGGTGGCAGCAATGCTTGTTTTACCTGTGCCTGCTGTGCCTGAGATAAGAATACTGCTGCCGCGATAGTATCCCTCACCTCCAAGCATGGTATCAAGACGGGGGATGCCTGAGCTAATCCGTTCATTGGATACATCGTGCTTTAACCCGATTGATGTAATCGGCAACACAGAAATGCCGTATTCGTCTATCAGGAACGGGTACTCATTCGTGCCGTGCGCTGAACCGCGGTATTTGACAATGCGCAAACGCCTGGTTGTAATTTGGCCTTCAACCCTGTTATCAAGGAGGATGACGCAGTCTGAGACATATTCTTCGAGGCCATGCCTTGTCAGCATTTTTTCGCCTTTTTCTCCAGTAATGATGGCTGTAACACCTTTTTCTTTCAGCCAGCGGAATAATCTTCGCAGTTCAGCACGAAGTATGCCTTCATTGGCTAATCCGCTATAGAGCGATTCTATTGTATCCAGCACCACACGTTTTGCACCGATAGAGTCAATGGCATGGTTGAGGCGGATGAACAGCCCTTCGAGGTCGTATTCCCCGGTCTCTTCGATTTCACTCCGTTCGACACGGATGTGATCCAGATACATCTTTTTTTGTGCTGCAAGGTCGTTGAGATCAAAACCCAGCGATGCAACATTCTGGACAAGTTCTTCCGAGGATTCCTCAAATGACACGAAGACACCTGGTTCGTTATATTGTGCTGCACCCCGCACAAGGAATTCCATCGCTAACAGCGTTTTGCCGCATCCTGCACTGCCGCATACCAGTGTCGGGCGCCCTTTCGGTAATCCCCCGTCCGTTATCTCATCAAGCCCCCGGATTCCTGTCTGGCATTTTGGAAGATTCTCCAGGGGCTTAATATTATTTTCTAATTTAGTCATTGACTTACTCCTTTTTCTATGGTTTCTGCTCCCAACTCTACTTATTTTTAATTGAGTTTTCCACTTAAGTACTATTAATAAACATGACAGTTCATATAATTAATTATATTACTCATGAATAGTTTCACCCTGCACACATTAGATTTATAATCATAAGCGGTATTATTTGGCGGATGAGTGATTCTCAATATATAAATCACCCTCTTATAAAGCCTGACACCATAGAACAGAGATTATACCAGCTTTCACTTGCAGGTGAAGCCCTTAAGAAATCAACCCTCGTAGTTCTTCCCACAGGCCTTGGGAAAACGATAGTCGCCCTCCTTGTAATGGTTTCACGCCTCCCTAAAGGGAAAGTCCTTCTTCTTTCTCCCACAAAGCCCCTTGTTGAACAGCATGCCGCATTTTTTAGGATCGCCCTCAATATACCGCCGGAAGAGGTTATTCTTTTCACAGGGAACACGCCGCCCGGCAAAAGAAAATCCATGTGGGACGCTGCAAAAGTCGTGGTCTCGACCCCGCAGGTGATTGAGAACGACATCCTGGGAAAAAAGATTGATCTCGCAGGTGTTTCGTGCATAATTTTTGACGAGGCTCACAGGGCGACAGGGGATTACTCCTATGTCTATATTTCAGAGAAGTACGCCCTGCAAAACAAGGAGCCGCTCGTCCTGGGAATAACTGCAAGTCCCGGCAGCAGCCCGGATAAGATACAGGAAGTATGCACAAACCTTCGTATAAGCGCTGTCGAGGTTCGTTCAGATTCCGACCCCGATGTCAGGCCGTATGTTTTCGATAAGGACATCGAGTGGAAATATGTTCCCATACCTGTTGAGATAAAAGGATTGAAGCAACTGATGGACAAAGTGCTTTCCGACAGGTTAAATAAATTACGGGAACTCGGTATCATCTCGTCTTACCAGACAAGGTTGTCAAAGAGAGAAATGCTTGATCTCCAGGGGAAGATGCAATCCCAGCTTCGTTCGTTCCCTGACCAGAAAATATATCAGGGCATTTCGCTTCTTGCCGAGATATTCAAGGTGAGCCACGCCATCGAGATCGCAGAAACACAGGGCGCATCCGCATTAGCCAGGTATTTTGAACGCCTTGAGAACGAGGCAAGGTCAAAAAGCGGGAGCAAGGCAGCCAGGCGTCTCATGGATGACCTGAGCATGCGTCAGGCAATACATCATCTCTCAGGATGCGACGGAAATAATCCCAAACTCGGTCTTGTAAAGGAACTTGTTGAGAAACAGGTAATCGAAAATCCGCAATCAAGAGTCATCGTTTTTACCAATTACAGGGATACGGCCGAACTGGTAAGCGTTTCCCTTAAAGAAGTTCCCGGTATAAAACCTGTAAGGTTTGTTGGCCAGGCAAGCAAGTACAAGGATACCGGGCTGACCCAGAAGCAACAGGTCGAGATAATCCAGAAATTCAAGGACGGTGAGTACAACACCCTTGTTGCCACATCTGTGGCTGAAGAGGGACTTGACATACCCGCGACCGATCTTGTGGTTTTTTTTGAGCCTATCCCTTCTGAGATACGAAGCATACAGCGAAAAGGAAGAACAGGGAGAAAACACGCAGGACGCGTTGTGATACTCATGGCAAAGGGGTCAAAAGATGAGGCTTATCACTGGAGCAGCAACAGGAGAGAGAAAACAATGCTGAACACAATGAAAAATCTGAGTTTTGAGGTTTCAGCCCCTGAAGAAGCCCCAGCAGAAGAAACGATCGCACCACATGGCAGCGGGCAGAAAAACCTGCAGGATTTCCATAAGGAGATTCAGGAACCAAAACATGAGGAAAGCCCTGTGAAAGTTTTCATTGACCAGAGAGAGATCCGCTCCACAGTCGCGCGGGCGCTTGAGAAACTCGGTGTCGAGATAATATTGAAAACGCTTGAAGTCGGGGATTACGTGATAAGCGACCGTGTAGGTATTGAGAGAAAAACAGCAGAAGATTTCCTGAGCACGCTCATGGACGGGAGGGACCTTTTCGGCCAGGTTTCTGACCTTGTATGCACCTTCGAGCGCCCGCTGCTCATAATAGAAGGAGAAGGACTTTATACAACAAGACAAATCCACCCGAATGCCATACGCGGGGTGCTTGCTTCCATTACCATCGATTTCGGGGTTCCTGTCATATTCAGTAAGGACGAGGAGGATACTGCGGCTTTAATAAGCGTGATGGCAAAAAGGGAACAGCAGACTGGCGCGAAAAAAGATATAAACCTGCACGGGAAGAAAACTTCTCTTACGCTCAAGGAACAGCAGGAATATGTGATATCATCCCTCCCCGAGATCGGCCCCGCAGTTGCAAGGAACCTGCTGCGGCACTTTGGCAGCGTGGAGCGGATCATGGCCGCATCGCGCGAAGAGCTGATGGAAGTGGGACTTGTGGGGCCAAAGACCGCGGACAGGATAAAGGAAGTAGTGGGTGGGGAGTATAAGGGTTGAGCAAGGTTTTTATGTTAATAAGCTAGTATTGAGACGCCCCACGGGATAGTAGGGTAGCCTGGTCCATCCTTGAGCGTTTGGGACGCTTAGACCGCGGTTCAAATCCGCGCTATCCCATTTTAATAACTCTTTTATATGAAACGTCAAAGACCCATCCTGGAAATAAAACAATGAATAAAGATACGATTACAGGAAATTGCATCAATTCTTATAAACATCATCGGGTTCAAACAGCTTCTCGCCGATAACTTCCCCTTCTATCGTCCTGTAGAAACATGACCTGTAACCTGTATGGCATGCGCCGCCTGTTTGTTCGACCTTGAGCAGCACTGCATCAGCATCACAGTCTATCAGTATATCATGGACAAGCTGCTCGTGGCCTGAGGTTTCCCCTTTTTTCCAGAGCTTGCGCCTTGACCTGCTCCAGTAGAAAGCCTTTTTTGTCTCGATTGTCATTTTTAGGGCTTCCTTATCCATAAAAGCCACCATAAGGACTTCACCAGTCTTATAATCCTGGGCAATAGCCGTAACAAGACCGTCTTCAAATTTTAAGTCTTTAATGTCCATGCACCTCAGGATAATCCTGCAAGCTTAATAATTTATCCAAAGACTATCAAGGTTTATTTAGTATGAAGAGCTACAAAGTAAAAGGTAACAACGATGGAAAAGAAGACAGAGCCTGAAGATATAGTCGGGCTTTCAGAGGAAGATGCTTCAAAAAGACTAAAAGAGGCGGGCTATAACGAGCTTCCTTCCCAAAAAAAACAGGGTTTCCTTCCAATAATGTTCAATATCCTTCGTGAACCGATGCTGCTCCTTCTTTTAGGCTCAGGCCTGATTTATTTCTTCGTCGGAGAAATAAACGATGCCCTGATGCTGCTTTTTTTTGTACTGGTGGTGGTTGGGATAACTTTTTACCAGGAAAGAAAGAGCGAGAGGGCTTTAGAGGCTTTAAAAAACCTGTCAAGTCCCAGGGCACTTGTGATAAGGGATGGAAAGCAAAAAAGGATACCTGGCCGGGAAGTTGTCCCTGATGATATTTTAATTATAAGGGAAGGCGACCGCGTCCCTGCCGACTGTGTACTGTTATTCTGTTCCAATCTTCTGGTAGATGAATCCCTGCTTACCGGGGAATCAATCGCAGTCCGAAAATCCGAATGGGATGGCAAAACACCGAATGTTTCACCCGGAGGGGATGATTTACCATTTGTATATTCCGGGACTCTGGTCGTCCAGGGGCATGGAATAGCCAGGGTTACATCAACAGGGATACATACAGAGATGGGCGGGATTGGAAGAGCCCTGGAGGCGATCTCAGGCGAAGAGACGTTGCTTAAGAAAGAAACGGGGCTTATTGTCAGGAATTTTGCCATCGGCGGGCTTGTACTATGTATTTTCGTCGTGGTAGCTTACGGATTAACCAGGGGGGACTGGCTGAATGGATTACTGGCAGGATTGAGTTTAAGCATGGCTCTGCTCCCTGAAGAATTTTCAGTGGTTTTGCTTATTTTCATGAGCATGGGTGCGTGGCGCATGTCAAAAAGGCATGTCCTTACAAGAAAGATGCCTGCCATTGAAACCCTGGGTTCAGCCACAGTCCTGTGCGTAGATAAAACCGGGACTCTGACAGTGAACAGGATGATCTTAAGCTCCCTGTTCGCAAAGGGTGAATATTATGATGCAGATAAGAACGGGCATCTGCCTCTGCCTGAAAAGTTCCATGAACTTCTTGAGTTTGGTTATCTTGCAAGCCAGAAAGACCCTTTTGATCCTGTGGAAAAAGAAATCAAGAATGGAACTGAAAAATTCCTTTGCGATACCGAGCATGTACACCAGAACTGGAAGCTTGTCAGGGAGTATCCACTCTCAAAGAATTTGCTTGCCCTGTCGAATGTATGGGAGTCGTACGACAGAAGAAAGCATGTCATTGCAGCAAAAGGGGCTCCGGAGGCGATAGCAGAGCTATGCCACATGGACGGGGAACAAAAGAAAGAGTTGATGTTCCATGTCCAGAAAATGGCAGACAAAGGGCAGAGACTACTCGGTGTTGCCAAATCCGGTTTTATAGATGACATTTTACCTGATAAACAGCATGATTTCAAGTTCGAATTTATCGGCCTGCTGGGTTTTGTTGACCCTGTGCGCCCCGGAGTGTCGGAAGCGCTTGCCGAATGCTATTCTGCTGGTATAAGAGTCATTATGATCACGGGGGATTATCCCGGCACAGCACAACATATTGCGCGTCAGATCGGCTTGAAAGACCCGGAAAGGTTTATAACAGGTACTGAACTTTCAGGCATGAGCCAGCAGGAATTGCAGGAAATGATCAGGACGGTAAACATTTTCGCACGGGTCGTGCCTGAGCAAAAACTGGCAATAGTGAACGCCCTGAAGGCGAACGGCGAAGTGGTGGCGATGACAGGCGATGGTGTCAATGATGCTCCTGCTCTGAAATCTGCCCATATCGGTATAGCAATGGGGATGAGGGGGACGGACGTAGCGCGCGAGTCATCGGCGATTGTCCTTTTGAACGATGACTTCTCCTCCATAGTGGCAGCTGTCAGGCTGGGGAGAAGGATTTTTGATAACCTCAAGAAAGCTGTTACCTACATATTTTCAGTTCATGTCCCGATTGCCGGGATCGCGCTTTTCCCGATCCTGCTCAAACTTCCACTCATACTTTTGCCGGCGCATATTGCATTTCTTGAACTTATAATAGATCCCGCATGTTCCACGGTCTTTGAGGCCGAGCCTGAGGAAAAAAACATTATGAACCGGCCTCCCAGGAACTTGAAGGAACGGTTGTTCGGAAAAGAAAGTTTTTATTGCGGCCTCTTACAGGGAATTAGCGTACTTGCCGTAGTGGTAGTGGTTTTTGTTCTGGCATTATATCTTGGCAAGGGAGAAACAGAAGCCAGGACACTTACATTCGCTACGCTTGTAATTGCAAATCTTACCCTGATAGTGGCGAACCTGTCATGGTCAAAGAGCATTCTCGGATCGTTTAATCCTGAGAATACGGCACTGCGATTTGTGATAATAGGGGCTCTCTCCACTCTTGTCCTTGTCCTGTACGTGCCTGCCCTCAGGAACCTTTTCCATTTTTCAGTGTTGCATTATGACGATATGCTGATAGTATTTATTGCAGGGATTTTAAGTGTGGCGTGGTTCAAGCTGTTAGATATAAGGTCGAAAATGGATATTGGCTGATGCAGGTTATTCTATTTCCAGCACATCTTTCATCTCATAAATACCGGGGGATGCTTTTGAAACCCATAATGCCGCTTTTACAGCGCCCTGTGCAAACGCCTGCCTGCTGTGGGCCTGGTGCTTTATTTCAATCCGCTCACCATCCCCCGCAAACAGAACCGTATGATCACCTGCAATATCCCCTCCCCGTACTGCATGGATGCCTATTTCTTTCTGCCTGGGGGCAATACCGTGCCTGCCGTAAATAATATCTTTTCCTCCAAGTGTCTTTGAGATTATTTCTGCTGCCTTTACTGCCGTCCCGCTTGGAGCATCCTTTTTCTGGTTATGGTGTGCCTCTATGATTTCAATATCATAGTCTGAGAGACGTTTTGCCGCCTGGGCAAGCAATCCCCAGAAAACATTCACTCCTATGGAGAAATTGGGCGAAATGACGGCAGCTATTGCATTTTCTTTAATGGCTTTATCCATTAGCGCCCGCTGTTCAGGGGTAAAGCCTGTTGTCCCGATGACAAGGTTTACCTTTTTTCCTGCACTTGCTATTACGTTCTTCACTGCCGCCTGGGCGATAGTGAAATCAATAAGCACATCAGGTTTTGCTTTTCCTAAAACTGTATCAATGTCATTTGCATCCCATACCTGGACATCCAGTTTTCCTATCCTCATTACCTCGCCTATGTCTTTGCCTGTATTTGTGACATCGATGGCAGAGACGAGTTTCATATCGGGGGATTTCAGGACATTTTCAATAATCAGCCCGCCCATTTTCCCACAGGCGCCTGTGACTGCAATTTTTATCATAAACCTCACTTTATCAGATGAAGGTCATCCAGAGCGGCCTTTAGCTCTCTCTCATTATTCTCACTCATCCGGGCAAGTGGAAGCCGCAGGTCTCCTGCCGGGAGCCCGATAAGTTCAACTGCCTTTTTGATTGGGATAGGATTTGTTTCCAGAAAGACTGCCCGTATCAGGGGAGCCAGGGCAAGGTGAAGTTTCCTTGCCTCAGCCATATTTCCACAGTTGAAAGCTTCGACCATGGAAACCAGCAGTTTTGGTGCAACATTGGCTACGACTGATATCACGCCCACACCTCCAATGGCCATTATGGGAAGCGTGAGCCCGTCATCACCTGAGAGTACAACAAAATCCTCATCCTGCGTGAGTTCAATGATATGTGTGATCTGGCCAAGGTTGCCGCTTGCTTCTTTTACCCCGATGATATTGTTTTCTTTTGCCAGTTCTGCTACAACTTCAGGTTTGAGATTGATACCGGTCCTTGAAGGGACATTGTATAGGATAAGAGGGATATCAACAGCATTCGCAACCGTTTTGAAATGGGCCAGCATCCCGCGGTCGTTGGGTTTGTTATAATAAGGCGTTATAAGGAGGGCTGCATCAGCCCCGGCATCATGGGCGAATCTTGTAAGTTCCAGTGCTTCGGTCGTGCTGTTTGATCCTGTCCCGGCAACGACAGGGACGCTTGAGCAATCAATCACGGTCTCAATTACCTTTTCATGCTCCTTTATGGAAAGGGTAGCTGATTCACCCGTGGTTCCGCAGGGAACGATACCTGAAACTCCGCCTTCGATCAAAAATCCGACATTCTGCTGCAAGCCTTCCACATCAACTTTGTTATCCTTTGTGAAAGGAGTTATAAGGGCAGGAAGAACGCCGTCAATCATAATCCCCCTACTTCTTGCGGATAGCCTTAACTCTTAACTGTCTCACTATATATCCCGCTACGCGGTTCCTGATAACCTTGCTTTCTATGTTCGTGAATTTTGTGACATACTCTTTGTTCGGTCCAAAATCGGTTGTGAAAACATCGCCATGCTCTTCAAGTAACTGGCTTGATAATGATTTGATGTAATTGGGTCTAATATTTCCCATGTTATTGCTCCATTTGCCTTCGCATACAACTCCATTATTCATATAGGTTTTGGGGATAACAATGTGACGAACCTTCAGACATTCCACCGCTCCGGGAATGTATGTACAGGCAGAGCTCATGACAATCCAATAGCTCCATAATCCTTATATATAATGAACATAATTGTACATCAATGTACTAAAATGTACAATTATACAAGATATTTATGCACCAGAAAATCAATGAAATACTTGAATCCACAAAAAAGAGAATCCCGGCATTCAGGAAAAGACCAAATTTTTCCCACAGGGATTTCCACGACCTGATAAAGCTCAGGAAGCAAAAAAGGCTTATTCCGGTAATCGCTGAGGTCAAACCCTCATCCCCGACCAGGTTTATCAGGAATGTTACACCCAAAGAGGCCACAGAGATCGCACGACAGATGGAATCCGGCGGCGCAGCAGCCATATCTGTGCTTACAGAGCCGCAGTTCTTCAAAGGCAGCATCGAGAACCTGGAAGCCGTCAGGCAGGGAGTGAAACTTCCGGTCCTGAGAAAAGACTTCATCATAGATAAAGCCCAGATTCATGAAGCGGATAGCGATATGATATTGCTGATAGCAGGAATTCTCGGTGAAAAACTGGACAGCTTTGTGGATGAAGCCATGTCATCCAACAGGGAACCTCTTGTTGAAGTGCATAATAAAAAAGAGCTTGAAAATGCCCTTTCAACCAGTACCAGGATCATCGGCATCAATAACCGGGATCTCAACACTTTAAAAGTTGACATATCCACAACAGAAAAACTTGCCCCGCTTATCAGCGACAGGATAATCATCAGTGAAAGCGGGATTTCGGCGCCTCAGGATGCAGCAAGGATGATCAACGCCGGGGCTGATGTAGTCCTTGTGGGAACATCTATTATGGAAGGAAACATCTTCGAAAAAACATACGAACTGGTACATGCACTGGACTAAAGATAAGGATGAGTTATGAAACAGGAACTTAAATCTACAAAATTTGGAAAATATGGCGGGCAGTTCGTGCCTGAGGTACTGATGCCTGCCCTTGAAGAGCTGACAGGACAATATGAAAAATACAAAGAGGATCCTGTTTTTAATGAGGAATTGGATTATTATCTCAGGGATTTTGCAGGCCGCCCTTCCCCGCTGTATCACGCAAAACAACTGAGCAGGGAATACGGCGTGAAAATTTACTTAAAACGCGAGGACCTTGTCCACGGCGGTGCCCATAAATTGAACAATACGCTTGGGCAGGGGCTCCTTACAAAGTATATGGGCAAGAAAAGGATAATTGCCGAGACAGGCGCGGGCCAGCACGGCACAGCATGTGCGATGGTGGGTGCAGTTTTTGGCATCAAAACTGAAGTTTACATGGGAGCCAAGGATACGGTGCGGCAGCGCATGAATGTTTACAGAATGGAATTGATGGGCACGAAAGTAATACCTGTCAAAAGCGGGTCTCAGACATTAAAAGATGCCATCAACGAGGCGATTCGCGACTGGGTGGCCAATGTGGAGACAACACATTATATGATAGGCTCAGTTGTCGGGATGCATCCTTATCCGACGATGGTGCGCGACTTCCAGAGTGTTATAGGAAAAGAGGTACGAACGCAAATAATGGAAAAGGAAGGGAGGTTTCCGGATTCCATAGTGGCGTGCACGGGAGGAGGCAGTAACGCAATGGGGATTTTTCATCCTTTCATAGATGATGATGTTGACCTCTTTGCTGTGGAGGCAGGCGGGAGCGGCCTGAAGGCTACGGATAAAGAGGCACTGCATTCTGCAACGCTATGCGCTGGCGAGGATGGAGTGCTTCATGGCGCGCGCACGAAAGTTCTACAGAACAAATACGGGCAGATTCTTGAATCAAGCTCAATTGCTGCGGGGCTGGATTACGCGGGCGTTGGCCCGGAACTTGCTTATCTTGCCGATATTGGAAGGATTAAGCCCAGATATTCACTGGACAATGAAGCGCTTGAGGCTTTCCATGACCTGTGCAGGCTTGAAGGTATTATCCCGGCGCTTGAATCATCTCATGCCCTTGCCTATGTCAAAAATGCGGCCGCATCAGGGGAGCTTGGAGATGTTGTGGTAATTAACATTTCAGGAAGAGGCGACAAGGACCTTGAAACTGTGCTGGGGATGAATAAATGAGGATATCAGAAAAATTCAGTGAATTAAAAAAAAGGGACGAAGGCGCTCTTATCGCCTATATTTGTGCGGGTGACCCGACACCTGAGGGAACGAAAGAATATGTGACCGCGCTTGTAAGAGGGGGCGCTGATATCATAGAGCTTGGACTACCCTTTTCTGACCCTGTTGCCGACGGACCGACTATCCAGGCCGGGATAGAGCGTGCGCTCAATGGAGGGATGACTCCTGATATCTATTTTAGGATGGTCGGTTCCCTTAAAGTCCATATTCCTCTTGTAGTAATGACCTATTATAATCTTATTTTCAAAAGAGGACTTGAAAAATTCGTGAAAGACTGTGCATCATCCGGGATTTCCGGGATAATTGTGCCCGACCTTCCGGCAGAGGAATCCGGAGAACTTGCAGGTTTATGTGAAAAGAATGAAATTGACCTCATTTTCCTTGTAGCTCCCACGACCACGGAATCCAGGATGGAGCAGATACTAACCCGGGGAACTGGTTTTATTTATCTTGTGGCGCGCCTTGGCGTAACAGGTGCACGGTCTGATATTGCGGTTTCAACAAGTGAATTGATCCGCCGGGTGAGGACCGATACACCCAAAGCTGTTGGATTTGGTATCTCAAACGGCAGGCAGGCTGCCGAGATAATAAGCGCCGGAGCCGATGGGGTTATCGTGGGGTCGGCGTTCGTGGATATTATCGCAAAAGGAAAAGATGTGCCCAATAAGCTTGAGGCGCTTGCAAGTGAATTGAAGGACGGGATAAAGATAGCGCGCTGAGATAAAACCGGCTGTATTAATATGTGAACAAAGTATATCTACACATCTGGTTAATTAAGAACAGCTATGAACGAGGAGAACCAGCAGGCAACAAAAAAGTGCCCGTTTTGCGCCGAAGAAATCCTTGTCGAGGCCGTAAAATGTAAACATTGCGGTGAATGGGTGGATAAAGAAGCAAGAGTCATGCCGCCCCTTCAATATACTGCACAAAAAAATTCAAATGCCCAACCTATATGGCACCTGATTATTCTATCATTTCTTAGTTTAACGATATACAATATCTACTGGTTTTATCGAAACTGGAAGCATCTAAAAATTCATAAGAATTTGGATATAAGCCCCGGTTGGAGGACAGTTGCCCTTTTCATTCCTGTAATCAGTATCTTTCTCGTTTATGAACAGTTTAAAGATATCCGGGATTATGCTGTTCAAAGAGGCTATAAAGCATATTCTTCACCGGGATTGCTTAGTTTAGGTTATCTCTTCTTAAATGTTCTATCGCTCATTCTTTTTTCAGGAGATTCATTAAATCCTGTTGAAATTCTTGCTGCAAGTACTATTATATATACACTAAGTGCGATGTTGCTTATAGTTGTTCAGAAAACCCTTAACGAGTTTTGGATGAATGAACAGCCCGAACTTAAAATGAGGACAAATTTTTCCGGTGGAGAGATCATTGTACTGATTATAGGTGGGATTTTCTGGATTCTTGTCTTGATTGGCAGCTTTATACCCCCTGGAACTAATAATGAGAGTTTGGGTTTTCTCGAGTTATAATTGTTAATTATGGAATTAAAATATGAAAAAATGCCATAACATCCTTATCCGTGATATTCCTCTTTTTGGCTGCATAGCTTTCGGCATAATCGACCGTGGTACAAATGTATTGCAAGTCCGTCCTATCAGTGAATGCCCCCTGTCCTGCATTTTTTGTTCTACGGATGCCGGTACACGTACAGGCCGGAGGATTTCCGAGTATATGGTGGACCTTGAACAACTCCTGGAAGCATTTGAATCGGCGGCATCATACAAGGAGACTAATGAGATCGAAGCCCATATAGATACGGTTGGAGAACCGCTGATGTACCCGCAGCTTGTTGACCTTGTCGCAGGATTATCTGCTAACAGCCATGTGAGGACAGTATCCATGCAG
Organism: Candidatus Methanoperedens sp.; assembly: GCA_012026835.1. Classification (GTDB taxonomy): domain Archaea; phylum Halobacteriota; class Methanosarcinia; order Methanosarcinales; family Methanoperedenaceae; genus Methanoperedens. The sequence goes on from VEPN01000006.1 coordinate 69,724, forward strand.
ACCAACGGCTTCCTCCTGAACAGGAAACTTATCGACGAACTTGCTGCCGCAGGACTTTCACGCATCAATATATCCATAGAATCCCTTGACCCCGGGCTTGCAAAAAGCATTGCAGGTATAGATTCTTATAATGTGGAAAGAGTTCTTGAAAATGCTGAATATATAGCAAGAAATACGGAAATCGACCTTCTTATCGCCCCCGTGTGGCTTCCGGGAATAAACGACAGGGAGATCCTAAAATTAATAGAATATGCCCTCTCCATCGGAGCCGGGAAAAAATGGCCTGCCCTTGGTATCCAGAAATTCCTGTCACACAAGTTCGGAAGAAAACCTGATATAAAAATTATGAGCTGGGATAAGTTCTATTCACAGCTTGGGGAATGGGAAAGAATTTATAATACAAAACTTGTCCTGAGGCCTGAGGATTTCGGGAGCTACAAGTGTAAAACCATCCCGCGGATGTTCAAAAGAAATGAAAAACTGAAAGTCAAAGTGCTGGGGTTCGGATGGATGAAAGGTGAGAAAATCGCCGTCGCCCGCGAGAGAGTGATAACTATCGTGGATGCTGAGAGAATCCCTGTCGGAAGAGAAATATCTGTCAGGATGGAAAGGGTGGTGGATGGGATCTATATGGCAAGAGCAATGAATGCATGAGCCTTGCTTCTCATTTTCTTGGGAGTCTTAATATATCAACCCAGCCCCATCCGTTTTGCAATCTCCCCCACACCGCCAACCGCTGCCGAGTCTGCGGGCAACTCTGCAAGCGGTCTTCCCTCAAGGTCGAATTTTGCAAGGACTTCATCAAAAGGCACGACCCCTGCAATATCCATCTTTAATTCCCTTGCATATTCTTCGATCCTGGCACGGTTCTCAGGTGTTACCTTATTAGCTATTACATGCATTTTTTTGATGTTCAGGTTCAATGATTGTGCAAGTTCCCGTATCCGTTCGGCTGTCTGCAAACCCCGCCGTGACCCATCGGTTACCACAAGGAGTTCATCAACATCGCGGATTATCCTTCGCGAAAGATGCTCAAGCCCCGCCGCGGTATCTATGATCGTAATATCGTAGTTCTTAAGAATCCTGTCCATTATCCCGCGCAGGAGGTTGTTCGCAAAACAGTAGCATCCTGAACCCTCAGGCCGCCCCATGACAAGGAGGTCGTATTTTGGCATCTCGGTCAGTACTTCATACACTTTTGACTCAAGAACCCTTTCCTTGTTTGTATCAGGCGGCATTTTATCGCGCTCCTGTAGCATGAACTCCCGCATATCCCCGATGGTCTTATCGACTTTGACTCCGAGTACGTCTGGCAGGTTTGAGTCGGGGTCGGCATCAATGGCAAGAAGAGTCCTGCCGCCTTTTGAGATGTGCCTTATCAACATTGCGGCTACAGCAGTTTTTCCTGTTCCTCCCTTGCCTGTTATTGCTATCACCTTCATATTTCTTATCTCCTTGATTATTATGCTCTGTAATTTTTATTAAATTGGTGATTTGTCCTTATATAAAGATAGCTTACTTCTGCTTACTCACTTAGGCGGTGTACAGAACAGCCCTGCGCCCGAATTACATTATGATTTAGTGAAAAACCAGCAGCAATAAAATAAGAATAAAAAAGGACATGAAAAAACCAGCTTCCTACCTACAGGACTTAAAGCTGGTTTTTTGAAATCTTTTGCATCTCTATATCGCCGATAGCCTTTTCAAATACTTTGCTGAACTGGCTTCTTCTCTCGTTCCTTGTATGATCAGAAGCACGCCTTACAAGACCGCTCCAGAATAAATCCATATTAGTCACCTCAAATTAAAAATGGATGAATTGGTATATATGAACAACCCAAGCGAGGTGAAAGTAATCCGAACTCTTAATTTAAGATCATATCAGAATATATCATAACCAAAAATCTTCATTATTATTAATCCTCAATAGTTTTATATTGTTGAAACTCAGTATTACAAATAAGGAGGCGAGGAAAAATGGATATATTTGATGTATTAACCGCTATCTCAAAGAGAAAGAAAATATTTACGCAAAGCGGCATAACCGAAAATGAAGCCTTGATAAGAGCAGAAATCGATATATCAAAAGAGTATAACATATCTCTTTTTGACATCAAAAAGCTGGTCAGGGCATAAGCTCAAATCAGCGAAATCCGATGGGAATAGTTCAAATTCATTAGTTCTATTCCACGGATTTTTATTCTATAAAACAGAGGTTTATTATGGATGGATTGTGTATATCTAAAAATAGTGATAAAAGAACTGATACTGGCTATCCTATATCTGCTCTTATTCTTCTGAAAAAAGGGTTTTTTGGGATTTTTTGATAGGTTCCTGTTTGGCTTTTCTCTTTCTTACTCGTGGCTCTATTGAGCCATTCGGTTTGGTTTTAAATTCTTTACTCTCTCGCATAGCAGGATTTATTTCTTTAAGTTCTTCATTTTTGCGTTCTCTTATCGGGAGTGCATCCATGGAAGTCATAGATTGATGTCCTGTATCTTTTTCAGAAATGGAGGCTGGTTGTGGAAGAGATGATTTTTCTTCGTTCAGTTCAGAGTCATCTGGCTGTTTATCTTTTACAATCGGCTGTTCGATACTTGGCCTTCCAGGAATGTTTTCTTCCTGGAAAGGGGAAAGCGTTACTGGTGTCTCACTTTGTGGTACGCTTATCTCCTGTAGCATATAGATGAGTTTTGTTAAAGCATCCTTGCATATTTGCCTGTATTTTTCTTTTTCTACTTCTGGTAGCTGGCTTTTCTCAACCCGTGCAATAGTCTTGGCTGCTGTTTCTTTTACCCAGTAGTCCCGTGTTCTTGCGTCTACCTCCACGATATTTTCAGGCCTGATGGACAGAATTGTTGTTTCCTCATCAGGTTTATATGCGTTGATTTTGCCGACTACTGCTACGAAGCAGGGTATGGTAAGATTGGATATGGCAAGCAAAACTTCTGGCTGGTACTGGCCTGCGTACACAGTGAATGCACCTGTGGGATCAACTATCCTACCTCGCAGATAGTTTCCAGAAGTACCAATGTTATCAACTTCTACAAGAGCACCCATCATAAGGACCCTTTTTGCTTTAATCCCGGTTGGGGTTAGCTGATAGCTACTATCAAAATCTCTTCCATCAATATGTTTGATTACTGTCTGTTTTGATTCTGCCAGTTCAGCAGCAAACAGCCTGAGAGCGGGCTGTCTTGCGAATTTTTCAGTTTGATTTATTTTCATATATTTTTATAGGCATGGAATTACATACTCTAATTATGGAAAGCATCCTGAAAATATAATTTTTTCGGCTACTACGGCTGATTATAGTCTTTATTGGCTTATGAATAAACCAGAATTTATATATCATGATTCAGCAGCACATACATGCCATTACTCCGCCGGATGAAAGCTTTCACAAGACAAATCATCAACCCTTGCTGTTCCGAAGAAGTAACAGATATCGCAAGCAGGATCAAACCATCTGCATTCCCCACATCTATTATCACTTCCGGTATATAGAGACTCAAGCCCCCAGACGTTTGAATCCTCAAGAGTATCGAAGGCCATTTGGGACTCACAGCTACCCCGATTATTAATCAGGGCTAATGAGAGACTTGTGATTGCAGTCTGCCTGTTAGTTTCTTCTTCCTTAATTTGTGCTCTTGTTTCAGATAGAACTGTTTTTTCTTCCATTTGTACACCCCCAAACTTTATCTAATGCGGGTTTGTCATGCTCATGTAAATATCTTTTGGTCTAACTATAGACATAATATTTATCAGATCGACCTGGGAATGGGTAGATTACCATTTCCATTACAATTTTAGGAAATCCAGTGAAAGGTATATGATACCAGGACTGATAAGTATTTTCCAAGCATCCTGTACCTTCATGGCACTTAAGGGAGGATTTCGAGGGCACTACATGAAATTTCTCATTGGTTTACGAAATTACGGATTCATACTGCTTCTGGATTAAATTTCCTCAATCAGCATGTTTTTTTATGCAAGACTTGCCGGTATATCAGCGTTTACTCAGTTCTTCAGTTTCATTAGTCTTATCGCATTTCAGGTAATGGTACACTGCCTTGGAAATAGCCTCTTTAATTGAGGACTCCCCGGATTTTTCTTTCAATGCAATTACATCTTCCTGCGGAAGCACTGATTGGACATGTACAAATTTCATGTGAACATCCCGATATAAAACAAATATTTATGTTTAATCATAATTAAAATTCACATGAATATAAACAGAGGTGTGAAGTTTGGAGCATAATACTTTGTAAAAACATCCATAGTATGAACAAAAAGAAATTATCAACTCAATTCTCCGAAACAGTAATAGGACTCTATTTGTGATATTATCCGGTTCACAATGCTAATGGAGGTAAAGCCCACTCCTATCCGTTCACCTTTCCAATAATACATATAATACCCCTCAGGATATATATTTATCCATATAAATAATAATCAGTATTATTATAATGATGATTTCGCTTTCTTTTGTAATCCCAAGTAACAAGAAAGTTTAAACATCTCCACGTTGTGGAAGTGTCAATTCAGGAACCTGAGCGTACAGGTAAAAAGATATTCATTGAGACAGGCCAGATCATCACGGCGTCTCACAAATATAAAGCTGCCCGGAGCATGCCTGGCAGGAGAGATAAAATACATCTTCAGTCCTGATTTTTGCAGCTTAAACTTTAAAAGAGGGAAAGATGATGCATTAATATCCTGTGCGTTAAAAAAACCGGAATTAGCATAAAGATTTGATAGGGTTCCTGATATTAAATATGGAGTGATATGAAATGATTGAAAAGCAACAAAATAAGGATGAAGAATACTTGTCTTATTTTATGAATAAAGTAGTTGTTTGTGAAACTTTGAGCGGCAAAACGATTACTGGAATATTAACCGGGTGCAACAAGTATGAACTTCTTTTGGTCGAAGCGAAAGATATTAAATCGAAAAAGCCAATGAAAACCTTAGTCTATAAACATGGAGTGGTTAGTATTCGGGAGACAGAATAAAAGGACTCAATAGTCCCGATCCTCATAGACTCGATCCGGATTATACCATATACCCTTGATATCCCACGTTCACAATCGGTTCTATACCCTGGCCAGATTAGAAGCTACGGTAGCCAGGAGGTGCAACCATAGATATACCAATCATAGACTATCTTATGTTATATTGTCTATTAAATAAGTTACCTGCACTGATATCGTTATCCTGGATTCACCGGGCTGTATCGGAGTTGCGGCCTTTTCAGCTAATCCCGATACAAAGGGCTGCGGGAATCCGGTATCACTGATGGATGATGTTCTCACGCCTGTTATCCTGACATTCAAACTTCTGGCAAGGTTGTCGGCTTTTTCTCGAGCGTCCTTTGCGGCATTGGAAAGCAGTCGCTCCCGTATTTGTTTCTGTTTTTCTTCAGATACAGAAAAAGATACTCCTCCGACCTGGTTAGCACCTGCTGCCACGGACTTGTCCACGATATCGCTCAGCTTTTCGATATTTCCTGTTGTTACCTCTACATTATTAGAAGCCGAATAACCTGTTATGGTCGGCGTACCTCCATCTCTTGGATAATTATATACAGGCTGGATAGACAGGTAGGATGTCCTTATATCCTTGTCCCCGATGCCCAGGTTTTTGATTGCATTTATCACGGCGTTCATCGAGGCGGCATTTTTTTCCGAGGCTTCTTTTGCGGTTGCCGCCTGGGTAAGTACGCCAGCAGTCATGGTCGCAGTATCAGGAGCCACGTATTCCGAGGCGTATCCTGATACTGATAGCATATTTTGTTCTGAGGGAGTTGTTACATTGAACAATTTTACACCTGCCGTACCTGTTACAGTTAGAGTGTAGAGACCTGCTGATATTGCCAGGATGATGATTGAAAGGATTATGAGGAGAATGGTAAGTTTACTATCGGATTTTTCTTCGGGCATTGTTACCTCCAACAGTTATTATTTTTCATTTTTTTCCACATCATACATTGATACAACTTCCCGGTATTCCCTGATAAATAGAAGGATTTCATAGAGAATAAAGTTTATCTTTATCTGGCAGGTTTTGATTGGCGTTTGTGAATAAATGTTCAAAATAAACTCCATAGTATACGCAGCCTGTATTCACTACCAGAAAATCGAGTTACGTAAGTTTTATGTATTATCAGGGACAGACAATCATTGGAGGTTATTGTATGGCAGATCAGTGGGATGATTTCGGAAGATTCGAAGAAATGATGAACAGGATGTTTGAGGCAGTGTGGGGAAGACCGCAAAGGCCGCTTTTATCATCTGGTGAAAAGGGAGAGATTACACCAAGGGGGGCCAGGCAGCCTTTTGTGGATGTTACAGAAACCGACGAGGAAGTCATTGCGACAGCCGAGATGCCGGGCCTTGAGAAACAGGATATAAAGATCAACGTGACAGATGATAGGCTTGAGATTTCTGCTGAAACAAAACACGAGGAAAAAAAGGAGGAAAAGGGATACGTATACAGGGAAAGGCGCAGCGGAAGTTATTATCGTATGATCACCCTGCCATCACCTGTTGACCCTGATAATTCCAAAGCTTCGTATAAGAACGGTATTCTTGAAGTAAAGATGCCAAAGACGGAAATCAAGAAGAAGAAACCGCTAAAGGTCGAGTGAGATTTTAATCAGGTGAGTCCTTTCGGGGATGAGGATTCATCTAATATTTTTTGGGGAGATTAGAGTAAATAAGAGGTTTTTCAACCTCTTACTCCTCATCAAACTTCAGGTACTAGTTGAATTGCTCCTTTAATATTTTCGAGAGCATCTTCTTTTGTTTCTCCTTCACTTATCGCAGCGGGAAGTTCAAGACATTGGACAGTATATCCACCTTTATCGGATTCTTCGAGTTTTACTGTGAATTGCATTTCGATAATTGGACTTGTAGTTATTAAAACTATTATATAGGTCGATACTATTCGCGCCTATTATAGCGCTAGAAAAAAGTTGTTGCGGCTTTCTATCGACTTTTGGGGGCATAAGAACGCCTATCGCCTTCAGTGACCCAACCCCGGCCGAGGTCATAGGGCATCCTCATGTATGCTCGATGGTTTAGCAGTCTCTTTCTGCGGCATTGTTTCCATGTTTAAATTCAGGCGCAAATTAATTATTTTAAAAAAATATCATCTGAGTAAGAATATAATTGCAGAAATTATCCTCCAATGATGAATGGAATCAAAATATAATGTTTCTCAGCTGCAATGATATAAATAAAATAATAGTTAATAGACAGCAAGATTACCATTACCAGGATTCCAGACATCAAAGCTTTTACTTTTGTGATTTCATGAAGACGCTGCAATCCTATGATTAAAAGAACAGTGGACCATATCCATGCTATGATACTTAAAACAGATTTCCAATTGAATAAAAGTTGAGGTTCATTAATAATAATCGTAATAAAAAAATAATGAGACATCCATCCAATCAACAATATCGGCGTTAATGAATATACAAAAACTTTTAATGTAGTGGTAAATTCAGTTTTTCCACCAGATAAATGAAAGACGATGTGAAATATTGCAGAAACTATGAATATCAATAGAATCCAGAAAATAACCCAAAATAATATAATAATCATATTCATAATCAACGGGTATATTAAAAACTCGAAAGCTTTGTTTTCTATTGACCACCACAAGGCAAAAATTAATGAAAACATCACCGCAGTACCGATAAGACCAATATAATATTTAGCTACTCCACCAAACTTTCCTTGTTTAGAAATTTCAAATGTCGTAGAAGGTTCCAAGATAATTCCTTTCAATTTTTCAATAAAATTCTTATAAATTACCATATTGCAACCTCAGGCAATCCATTCTCTGGAATATGCTTTAATTATCCATTTTCCATTTTCTTTAGTAAGTAAAATTAAATTCCCTTGTGCCATATCTCCATCAAGTTGGAAGCCATGATAAAATAATGCCTGAGTTTTATTGTCATTGAATCCAACTCTCGATATTTCATGAATTCCTGAATATGAGCCCGGATGATTCATATAGAATCTGAGCCAACCGACATCGTCACGGAATATATCTTTGCGTTTTTTCTCTGAAATTATAACAACTTTTTGTTGAATTGAAAATTTATTTTCCAATTTGTAGGTATTTGCATTCTTTTTTTTGAAGTCATCAATTAGCGAGGCATCAAGTTTTATCTTGGTATAATTTTCAAATCCATTAAAGCTACTGTCTCCAACTTTATCATTGGTGGTTAATTGCTCTATAACAAGTTTCGCAGATTGAGGATAGGTTCCTTGAGGAATAAAAAAAGATGAAATTACTTCATATTCATCATCTGGAATTCTTTCAGATTCATTTAACGAAATTTTTTCAGATTCATTATCGATGTTAATAAAATACCCATAAATGATATTACTTAATATAAAAACGATCAGCAACAAGCCAATTTTCTTGTATATATTCATAATTCACTTCTTCATAAAGCGATATTTCAATAAATTGTCTATATCTTCATTCTGGCGGATACTCAATTTTCAAAATATTTGACTTTCTCCATAATTTTCCCTATTTCTTAAAATTTATTGTATCTAAAGTATTTATAATTTTACTATTGATGTGCGCCTGGCTTTTATCTTTTAAAAACGTGTTTTGAAATTTTATCGCCTTTTGGGATCATGAGGGTTCTATCGCTATCAGTCACCAAACATCGGACCTAAGGTCACAAGGCCTGTACGAACCCATCCATTAATTAATCCCTCCTCCCCCGTCATCATGTTGCACCTTTACAAAAAGACTGCACCAGGCTTTATTATTGAAATAAGCCGTAATGTTGTGGTCACAAGCAATAAGGATAGCCCCTTTTAATTTATTCTCTTGCTTCTTATAAAAACATTTACTTCTTCTGACTTCGATATTTCCAAATGGTCGTTCTCCAAGTTTTCGCTTTCTGTATTTTTTCTTGTCAAAGTGTAAGCGTGCTATTTTCCTTATGGATTTCCGAGCGGCTCCTTTCCTCTGCTTAACCTGCAAATCCATATGTACAGCCTTTGCATTTCGATAATTTTCCATAACATCGAATTCAGCATCAGCAAGTATTATTGAACCCTCCGGTAGAAAAGGGATGATATCGGTTATTTTATTTGAATGGTAGTTTACACATCTTATTGTATTTGTAAAGATTCTAATAGTAGCCTGATACTCAAAATAGTCTCTTATG
>VEPN01000060.1 GCA_012026835.1 Candidatus Methanoperedens sp.
GTACCAATAGGTTGAAAGCCATTCCTCCAATCCACATCACAGTAGCCAGATAATGCAGCCAGAGGGTTATGATGTTTATTTTTTCCATTATATCACCTCTTTTATATGAATAAATTACTGCCCCAGTCTAAAACAGGGGCAAGACATTTTAATTTTTGTTTAAGGCTTGTTCGTATTCTTTGCTATCCACATCTTTATTTTTGTTTTCTGTGGAATCATGCGGCTGCTGGTCTTTATTTTTATTAATGGGAAGACACTTTAGGCACATTTTTTTCACCTCCTTTTATCTTTATAGTTACTTCAGTTAATAAAGTATTTAAACTATCAAGTTTAAAGTTAAATAGCAGCTATCAAAAAAGGAAGTCGCTATGCAAAAGGAAAGCAAGAGATGCGCTATACGCGAGGACGATATTTGTTTGTGTTCTATTGAAGGTATCATGGGCATCCTAAGCAAGAAATGGGCTTTACTGATTATCAGTGCAATAGGAAATAACCAGAAATTGCGCTATAATGAACTTGAAAAAAAACTGGGTGAAATAAGTCCAAAAACATTAGCAGATAGATTAAAGGAACTGGAGAATGCAAGCTTGATCAAAAGAGAATCATTTGCTGAAATACCTCCGAGAGTGGAGTACTCGCTCACAAAAGAAGGAGCAGAACTTAGAGACGCAATAATGCCCCTGATAAAATGGGTCTCATCGAGAGACGTAGAAGTAGTAAGATTCAGACGAAAATGAGATTTGAGCGAAGCAGAAAATCATCTATAAAACCATCACTGAGAGTACTATTCCTATCAGCACTACCCAAAGGATATCTACCTTAAAAAGCAAGGCAACAAATGCTACACCTGTAAAGATAATGCGAGGGAAATCCCACGGGATGTTCAAAGCAAAGCGAAGAGTGACGCTCAGAAGAAGCCCCACAAAAGAACACAGTATGCCATCAATAGCATTGTTGAAGTGGAGTGGAGTGAAGTTCGAAGCCTATCGAAGTAGGGCGCAATGCCAACAACAATCAGGAAAGAAGGTAAAAATACACTTATAGTGGCAATAACTCCACCAACAGGCCCATAAAGCAAGTAGCCTATGAATGTTGCAGTAATCACTATCGGTCCCGGAGTAACCTGTCCCAGAGCAATGCCATTTAAGAAGGTCAGACCATCCATCCAGGAACGTACCTCTACAATTTCATGGAACATGAGAGGAACCGAGGCAAATCCACCTCCAAAGGCAAACAAGTCGATCCTGAACATGAGGGCAGCAAGGTCGAACAGCCCGCGATGAACAAAGAAGAGTATAACGAATCCTATAGTCGCAGCCGATAAAATTAATAAAACAGGTCTTGTAAAGAATGAATTACTTGCTGAATCAGCAGTCTGTTGGGGGAAAGTCTGCCTGTTATAGAGCACAAGCCCTAAAAGAGCGGCCAACAGGATTATCATGATCGGGTTCACTCCCCATACAAACATACTGGCAGCAGCAACAGCAATGACTATGTCCCTCCATTTTTTCAGATAGCTCCTGCCAAATGATACAGTAGCATTAGCAACGATGGCCACAATTATAGCCTGAAGTCCATTAAACGCCGAAACTACCGTAGGTAAACTATACGTGCGTAAGTATAGAGCCGAAAGTGCTATCATAATAATAAATGCAGGTAGACCAAAGCCAGCGAAACTCGCCAAAGCACCTGCCACCCCCCGCGCTCTTAAACCTACATAGGCGGACGTTTGCATAGCAGTTGCCCCAGGTATCGTTTGACAAAGAGCCACACCATAGCGAAAGGATTCCTCATCAAGCCAGTGTTTCTGTTCAACTGCCATTTTGCGAATGTAGGCTACCATAGCCGGGCCGCCAAATGAGGTAGCTCCCAATCTCAGAAAAGAAGTGAATAAATAGGTTAATGAGGGATTCTTGTCATCCTGTTGATATTGGGAATGTTTCATACTGTCTTCTTCTCCAGCAATTCCTATTGTTTTTTTACACAACTTCACTAGCTAGACTCATTAAACTAAGCTTATGACTAATCTTTGCCTTAAAATAGGGGTAAAAGAAGTTTGAGATCTCAATCACTTTGAGGAACTCTATCTTTTTTACCTTCTTGCTGTTGCAATATATCCGATATCGTTCACAGTCTTTGCTATATCTGATGCTGCCACTATTGCCGGGTCGTACTCTACAACAGCCATTCTTTCAATTAAAGAGACCTTCGCGCTCCTGACTCCTTTCTTTTTTCCAAGCGTGAGCTCTATGCCGACAGCACATGCCCCGCATCGCATTCCAGCAATATCAAGGATTACTTTTTCCATAATGTACCTCGTTTTTTATCTGATAATAAGCTACTTTATTTGATTTTGACAAAAATCTTCTTCCTCGTTACAGGTATTAACTTTTTCCACTCGATAGTGCAGTCTTTTTCTAACTTGAATTCCCCGGTTGTTGAATTGGGCGAGTTCCCGTTAACTTCATAAATGTAAAGTCCCTCTTCTCCGTCGATAGCCATAACAAACTCTTTGTCGCCAACTGTTTTTAATTCTACTCCGGATACTTTTCTCAGAGCTTCCAGAATACTGGCGCCTTTTTGCAGGCTGATCTCGTGTGAGTCTGCAAGTTCGTCAAGCATGCTGTACATGCTCTTTATTTTACTGCCAAGAACATGAGTCTTGCCAAACTTTCTTCTCAGGATTAAACCTGCTTTTTCCAGAAGCTTTGCATGCTTAGCCACTACCGGAACGGAGAGGTTCAATTCTCTTGCAAGACCTGCGATGTGCATTTCTTTCTTAGTCAATATCCTCAACATTTTCAGTCGCGTAGTACTGCTGAGTGCTTTGAAAACATCGTTAGTCATATGGATAACAACTGTTACTTAAAAGTTAAATATCTTATCTATTGTGCGCTTATCCACCTTAATAGAGGTATAAAAATGGCAGAAATGAGCAGCGAATACGGATATGGATATGAATATAGATACGAATTGGATTATGCAATGCTCGCGAAGCTTGCGATAATTTTTTTGACAATTGCCCTGGTTATTTATATCATAGGATTTGCAAACTTTGAAAGTTTCCCTACACTACATGAGGGATTCCATGACCTACGCCATGCAGCAGGCTTCCCCTGCCATTAAAAGCTCGTTGAATTTTTTATCAATTCTGAAAGCAGGGATTGTTACTGGCATAGCAGCAGGTGCAATCTTGGGAGGACTTCTTTTTTTATTTCTAACACCAATTATACTGGAAGCAGAAACGTACGAAGTCCAGATACCTGATTCTCATCCATTAATTCCAAGGAATATTATTCACTTCTGGACATTCGCCGGAGCGATCATGCTTGGAATCCTCTACTCCATAATATTTACATTTGTGTATACTATTGTTCAACACAGAATTCCTGTAAAAAACACTCAGTTCAGAGGTCTGATTCTGGCTTTAAACGGTTTTTTGGTGGCAGTGCTCGTTCCTTCTCTCTATCTGCCGCCTAACCCGCCTGGCATAGAGACCTCGCTTCCAGTGATGACGAGGCAGAGCATCTTCTTTGCCATAATCATCACAGGAATTCTTGCTTCAATAGCCTTCTGGATGATCTATTCACGTTTATCCCGGAAACATAATTCCATGACCGGGCTTTCAATAGGAGCAGTTGTCTTTGTCGCCATAATAATCACTGCATTCTTATTGGTGCCCTCTAATTCCAACTTACCTTCAATTCCTTCCGATTTGCTATGGAAATACAGAGTTGAAAGCCTTGGGGCTATGTTTGCTTTCTGGGCAATTATGGGAGTGACTGTCAATGGCATGCTGGATTATTTTAGACCACACCGTAGTGTTCCAGAGAAAGCACTTATTAAAAGAACATGATTATTTTATGCACCAATAAACTGGTTCTCAAGAATTCGTAAAAGAACGCCTGCTCTACTTGGGCATCTTCATAGGGCTTTTTACGCCAAGATACTTTTCTGGACTAATTTCAAATTCTTTTTTGCACTTGGGTGAGCAAAAGTAATACGTCTGTCCCATATATTCAGATTTATGTTCTGATATTCTTTCTACCCGCATCCAGCAAACCGGGTCTATTGGCATAATCTGTTGTTTGTTAGTTGTTCTTTATGAGATTTTTGTTTTACAAATTTATACCACAATCTATTTATTACATATTATCGTGACAGATTAGTGTTACGAATATGAAATTATGTAACATTAATTAAGAGCATTTAATAAATAAATGCTAAAATTTGGGAAAAGGAGGAAAGCCAGTGATAATAATAGCAACAAAATCGAAATTCAAACCAGCGGGAGGAATTATTTAATGGTTTTAGGATTAGCTTCGGCCACGCCGCTGCTTTTATTGACTTCATTAATAGCGGGAATCAGACACGGCGTTGACTGGGACCATATAGCCGCTATCAGCGACATCACAAGTACGCAGAATAAAGCAGGCACCGGGATACTCATGAGTCTCCTTTACGGGCTGGGGCATGCAAGCGTGGTCGCATCTATTGCCCTGGGTTTCCTGTTTACAAGTTTTGCGCTGCCCAGGGGAACTGATAGAATTATGGAAACAATTGTAGGCATTACGCTGATAGTTCTTGGAATTTATGTTTTCTATTCACTTCATAAGCAAAAAGGGGAGGATTTCAGGATGCTGCCAAGGTGGGCGCTTGCTGCAAATGTAGTTCTTAATTCCTACAGCAGGCTGGAAGCGAAGCTAACAGGAACCCCACGAAAGCACTACCACGTCCTTAAAAACGGATACGGTAACAGGGCATCGTACATAATCGGAATGATCCACGGAGTTGGTGCAGAGACGCCTTCCCAGATGCTTCTCTTTGCTCTGGCAATAAGTGCAGGAGTATCAGCGAGCAAAGAACTTGGAGCCATAATTATCGTGGTGTATTCCCTGGGACTTGTAACAACCAATACCCTTATGGGTGTTCTTGGGGCATACGGTTACATCAAATCCAGCGAACGCCAGAGGCTGTACCGCTCTGCCGCCTTTGTTACGGGTTCTTTCAGTATGGTCATAGGAATACTGTTCTTAATCGGAGGGGTTGGCTATCTCCCAAATCTTGAAGCTCTGATTGGCTAACAGGCCCTGAAAATAATTAGCACTCCTTCTCCAGCACAAGGGGCCCCACATAATTGCAGCTTTTGCACTGGTACTTGTAGCCTGTTTTCAGGCCCATATAATATGTAACCTCGGTGGAGCCGCAGACCGGGCAGACCAGGATTTGCCTGCCCTGTGGCCTCTTCAGTTCCTCCAGCATCTCCTTTTCAAGGGCTTCGATATCGTCTTCAATCATATGTCTTTTTCTCACTGGTCATATCTTAAAGCATCCACTGGTCTCATCCTTGCTGCGTGCCTGGCAGGGATTATTCCCGATAATATGCCTATTACGACCGAGAATCCAAGAGCGAAAAAGATGGTTCCTGTGGTAATTGTCGCTCTCATATCTCCTCCAAAACCAAGCGCCTGAATGCCCAGATAAGGGATGAGCAAGGAAATAGTTGCACCAAATATCACGCCTATGATTCCTCCTACAAGCCCGAATATCCCTGATTCGATAAGGAAAAGCTTCATGATCTCATGCTCGCCCGCTCCCATCGCTTTCAAGAGCCCTATCTGTTTTGTTCTCTCCATCACGGACATGAACATGGTATTGGCTATGCCTATTGCTCCCACAAGAAGCGACACTGCTGCGATAGCGCTCAGGAAGAAGGATAATGTCTGGGTCACGCTGCTCATCTGTTCACGGATAAGCGCTGATGCTATGACCGTAAAATCTTTTGTTCGCGGATTCACCTGCCTTGAACTCATAAGCTTCTGTTCGATGTCAGCTTTCAGGTATTCAACAAGTGTAGCGTCCGAGGCTTTAATGACTATGGATGTGAACTGGTTATTTGACACTTTTTCAGTGATAACATCTCTTGCGATCTCAGAAGGCATATATATCCCCGTATCGCTTCCTCCCCCGAATCCGCCTGACTGCTTGAGGATGCCCACAACCCTGAAATTTTTGCCCCCTATGGTAATGGGACGGTTAAGGGTAATGGGCTGGAGGAAAGTACCATGTGCAAGATTGTAGCCCACCACGATAGAATTGGAATCCCCTGCCTGGAGGTATCTTCCCTCATCTAATCCCGTGGTGTCCATCAGCCTCCAGACCGAGGTATCCACTCCTGTCACTGATACTACTGTCTTCTCGTTGTCGTATTTAAGGTCGGCTTTGCCGGAAACGAGTCCGTTCACATAGAGAACACCCGGCACCTGTTTGATCACCCTGTAGTCCCTGTCAGAAAGGTTGATAGAAGAACTTGTACTGACAGACCTGTCCGTATGCATTTCGCTGTGTACGCCCGTGGCCCTGAAGTATCCCGGGATGACGGTTATTATGTCGGCGCCGAAACCTCCGAGCCTCTGTTGCACATTTTCCTGCATTCCCTGCCCTATGGATATAATGGCGACGACCGAGGCCACGCCTATTATTACACCCACTATGGTAAGCCAGCTTCTCATCCTGCTTTTCTTTACATGGGAAAGAGAGAGCAGGAAAATATCCAGAAGCTTCATTTCCTTCTCTGCCTCTGGAATTTCAGCCTCTGGTACACATCTTTGATACTCTTTCGCTGCCAGATACCGATTATGCCGAGTAACACGACCCCGATGTACGGGGCAAAGCCGGCTGCAAGCTTTGAGATATTCAGTCCTCCGCCATGCATCGCCTCATGCTGGTCCCCGCCCGGGGTCGCCATCAGATTTGAAAGTTTCACAGATATATTCTTTTCAATGGAACGCCTGATACCTCCGGCATCGGTATACTGTATCAGAAGCTTCATATCCTGGCCCCGGTTCCTGGTTACCTGGAAAGTTGCAGAAGTATAATCCCCGGCGTTCAGGTTACCTATGACCTGCGTATTGCTTCCCAAGACATTGAAATTGCTCTGCGTTGGTATTGTCACGCTCACCGCCCTTGCGGGATTGACCCCGACGTTTGCTACGCTGAGAAGAAAACTGCCTCCCGATTCCTGGTAGCTTAATTCAAAGTCCGTGATCCCTGCAACTCCAATGCCGATATAATCGGTGGTCGAGTAGTTCATCCCTGATATCGTTAAGGGAATATTATATACCCCCGTCTCGGCCTGTGCATTAACTGCGAGGCTGAACCTGATTTCTGTCTCTTCCCCGGGATTTAAACTTCCAAGCGAGAATCTCTTGCCTGAGCCGACTATGGAAAATGCCGATGCCAGGTGCTCGCTTGCTGTGTTTATGTCTGCATACAGGTTCCTTGCTGCGCCGGTTCCTTCGTTCCTGAATTTTAATACGACTTCATTTGTGGAGCCGGGCGCAACAGAATCGATAGAGGTGTTTGAGAGCGTTATCACAGGCGCGCCTTTTACAACAAGGATCCTGTCCTCCAGCACCTGTGTGGCAGGTGTAGTGCCTGCGCTGTCTTTTTCTTTCGTTGTGATATACACGTTGAATTCATACTCCCCTTCCACTGCTTTTTGATCTATATGTATTTTGAACTTGGCTGTCCTCATATCGTTCCAGTCTTCCATATTGCCTATGACGGCAGAATCGTCAAGTACATGGATCGCCTTTTCTGTGGCATTATTTGCAGGAATGAGTCTTACGGAAGTATCGACCCACCATGCCCCATAACCAATGTTCTTGAGGGGAACCCACACGAAGACCGTGTCTCCGGGATATACAGGTTCATGTTCAGTTACAAGATATTCACTTGCCGCTGATGCATTCTGTAAAACCGGAAGCAAAATCAGCAAAACGATAATGTATTTTATTATATTACTCATATTGTTCACCTAAGATGCTATTGTTCCATCGATCATTCTCACTATTCTGTTCGCCCGTGCGGCGGTTTTTTCATCATGTGTAATCATTACCACCGTGACTCCCCGGGAGTTAAGTTGCGAAAAGATATCAAGCACTTCTTTTCCAGCTTCTGTATCAAGATTGCCTGTGGGCTCATCGGCCAGGAGCAAAAGGGGATTTGTGGATAGGGCTCTTGCAATAGCGACTCTCTGGCTCTGGCCGCCTGACATCTGCGAAGGGTAATGACGGGCGCGCCCTGACAGTCCCACAAGGCCAAGAAGTTCCTCCGACTTGTCCCATATCTCTGCCTCCCCGAACTCATGTATTCTCATTGGCAACTGGACGTTCTCAATTGCGTTCAGGGTCGGGTAGAGATTATGCGACTGGAAGACAAAGCCTATTTTCTTTCCCCTGATCTTTACAAGTTCTTTCTCATTGAGGGCAGCTATATCCTGTCCTTCATGGAGCATCCTGCCTTTTGTAGGGATGTCAAGGCAGCCTATCATGTTCATTGCTGTTGATTTACCGCTTCCGCTTGGTCCCATGATAGCCAGGAATTCCCCGGGTTTTACTTTCAGGCTTAAGCCTTTAAGGGCATGTACTTCAACCTCGCCCATACTGTAGATTTTCCATACATTTTCAAGCTCAATGATATTCAAAATGACCTCCTGTGGTTGTTTTTTAAACGACCATTTTCAACTGGTGCATATCCTGTAGGGCACATGTATATTCTTAACAACTTTACAGTCGATGTAAACCTATGTACTTTACGCTTTCAAAAATTAAAGTCAATCTAATTTTTTTCATCGTATTTTTAAAGCACAAACAAGATGAATAACTGGAGAAAAAGCTGAGTTACAAGGAGAGCCAAAAGATGTCTATTATCGAATTAATGCTGGTCGTTTTCATTATCAACCTGCCCTTTGGCTACTGGAGGTTCAATGCCGCAAGGTTCTCCAGGCAATGGATGATGGCCATACATATCCCTGTGCCGTTCGTATTTTTATTGAGGATAGTCTCAGGTTTTGGCTGGAAGGTTATACCACTGCTTATGGTATCTTTCGCCGCCGGACAGTTCGCGGGCGGGAAACTTAGAAAAATATATACTCACTAGGTTAAATCAATCACATTACCCGAGGCAAACCAGCTAAGCCATATTAGAAGAATACCTGTAAGGGCGAATGCTATCGGAACAAAAGCCAATATTGCCTTTTTACCCTCAGCATGATTTTTGGTTATAGACGCAGCTACTATCATGCTCCAGATAAAAGTAGTCCCAAGCAGGATTATCGATACAGGCACAAGAATATTGAAGAACTCAAGGGAATCGTCTCCCATTGCTATAATCGCGGTGCCGAATTCTATCGGGAGAAAGATATAGCCGAAATTGGTGATAACTTCCCTATATTTGACGCCGCTTAATGCTGTAATTGCGGCGCATACGATTAAGTAAAGCGATGCAGCTAATGCGATGGATCCAAGTGCAAAAAAGGGGAAAGGCATATCAGGAAGCACTATTTCCCACCTGACGAATGCCATGTACATACCTATCAGGCCAGCGATGAATACCGACTCCCATATATTTGGAGAATAAGGTTTGAGGAGCTCAGCACCAGGTGCGCGAAGTCCAACATGCATACCATCACGAGGGCAGTTCTTAACACAGTTCCAGCATTCAAGGCAATATCTATTTGAATCAAGCTGGTTGGGACTTAGGAACATGGGACATTTTCCTGCTTTCCCAGTTAAACAATCTTTTGTGCTGCAATTACTGCAGGTTGCAACCTTTGGGCGTATGCCAAGAATGCTCAGTCTGGCTATTCTTGCAAGCCAGCCGCCAATAGGACAGAGATACCTGCACCATGTACCTTTTCTAAAGAGAAAGCTAACTGCCACTGCAAGCAGAAATATCGAGATAAAGAGATAGGCACCAAGGCGCGCGACTGACTGGACAGGGTAAGATTTTACGATAAGTGTGATAACAACAAAGGAAACTGGCAGTACCCAGCCCGCTCTAATATATGGAGCACTGGATGCTTTTCCATTAAGTTTATCCGATATGCATCGGGCTGCATCGGCAATACCCCTGAGTGGACAGAGATTACCGCACCAGAAACGCCCGAGAAACACGGTTGATACAGAAACAAGAGGCAGCCAGATTATCCAGATAACGAAATTCCAGAGATTATTTTCAGCCTCTTTTAAGTAGAACTGACCGAGTTTCAAGTATCCTTCCTGAAATGGGCCAATGCCTATGCCAAAATAACCTACGACAAGTAAAAAAGCGAAAAACGCTCCAGTAAGGACGAGAAGTATATTGGGTACGTGTCGGCTCCGTACGAAACCATAAAACCAGTGCCGACTTTTAAGAGGATTGAAAGGATCCGCATAATCTTTTTCTCTAATATTTCCTGTGAAATCAATTGACAGATATAATATGAGTGCGAGGTAAGTAAGATAGAAAATAACCTGCAAGACCGACGGCTGGCTGCTATAGCCAAATAGAGCGCCAAGCAAACTTCCAAGTACGGTATTTTCGCTCAAAATATAGCTTGTATCCCATGCTGCGATGGTGCCCGGGAGGACACCGGCAGTCTGTAACGCGCGGGCCGCTTGCCCCGTCAATCCGGCTGCAAAAACAATCAATATAAATCCAGTATATTTGAAAAACTTTCTCAGGTCAAGCATATACATGCCTTTGAGCATCAATCCCGCGAAAACAGCAGTAGTAGCCAAGCCGAACAGCAATCCGGTTATAACACTGTTCAAAGAGGATGCGGCAAGCGTTCCTCCGAGAAAAAGGACGGTCTCCACGCCCTCCCTGAAAACGGAAATGAAGGCAAGACCAGCAATTCCTAAAACACGCTTTGAAGATATAATATTTTCAACTTTTTCGTGAAGCTCGCTTTTTATTTCTCTGGAATGTCCTGACATCCAGAATATCATGTAAGTTAATACCACAACAGCCGTAATTGCGGCAATGCCTTCGAAAGCTTCTCCTGACACTTTATATAGCTCTCCAAAGATCAATGCCATAAAAATACTTGCAATTACGGCTGCGATTGTGCCAATATAAAGATATCTATAGAGATCTTTTCTCCCTACTTTTCCAAGATAAGCAGCTAAAATGCCGATTATCAGGGCAGCTTCTGTTCCTTCTCTTAAAGTTAATATAAATGATTCTATCATCCTATCATCTTCTATTAGGATTACCTAATTAATAATTCTTGTATACCTAATTAGTTGTAATATAGGTTTTGCTTAAAATTATAAAATTAATCAAGTCAAAAATCTTATAAATTTAAAGCAAAATGGCCATTAATAGAGACGATGCATAAAAAGATGTAATAAATGACTCATAAGATGAGGAGAATTGAAAAATGGATTGTTGCGGATCAAGTAAGTCGAAAGAAAACGACAAAGATGCAAAAATAGATCAAAAGGGCAATGAAAATAATCCCGTCCAGAAAGAACAAGCCCACGGCGGCGGTTGCTGCGGCGGCGGTGGCATGGGCGGAGGCATGGGTATGTGGCTGCATTTGATACTTATGATCATCGTTGTTCTGGCTATCACATACTTTACAAGAGGTTAAGAAATATGAAAAAGAAAAGTGTATTAGTCATTGGTATGCTTGGAATACTGCTGGTATTCGGTGCCGCAGTTGCGCTGGCGCAGAATGCAAGCGAGAAAACAAAGGATGCAGAAAATCATGAGTGTACTCCAGAGATGATGGAGAACATGTCAGAAAACTGTCCTGATCAGATGATGCAGTCCGGCGCCTGTGAAAATATGATGGATGGCGCAAAAGGCTGCGATGAAATGATGGACAATAAAGTGCCTGCGGTGAGTAACGCAAACACAGAAGGAGAAAATCATTGCGGCGATATGGATTCTGACATGAATTCAATGATGACGAAGCCCATGATGTAAACTTTATTATATTATTTATTTTAGAAGATCCGATATGATCTTGCTTCTAAAATATGTAATATACCGCATAAGCTATATAATTCAATGCCGAAAAAAGTCCTTTTAATAACGCCTCCCTACCACTGCGGCGTACTTGAATCGGCAGGCACCTGGATGCCGCTTGGCATGGTCTATGTTGCAGGCAGCCTGCAAAATGCAGGATACAAAGTCAGCATTTATGATGCCATGTCAAAGTACCATACAATTGTTGACATAAAGAAATACATCGAGGATTATTGTCCTGATGCGGTCGGGACAGCGGCATATACCTCCAGTCTTAACGATGCAATAGCGGTTCTCAGAATAGCTAAAGATGTTAATCCAGAGACGGTAACATTCCTCGGCGGTATTCATCCCGCCTTCTGCTGGGAAGAGATACTCAAAAAAGAAGGTAATATCGTGGATTATATAATACGCGGAGAGGGTGAAATAACCACAACTGAACTTTTCAGGAATGTTTTTTCTGGAAGGAACCCTGACGTTCCTGGAATCGCTTATATTAAGGATGGAAAGATCATACTTACAGGAGATCGACCTTTAATAACTGATCTGGATTCCCTGCCGGCAGCATGGAATCTTGTTGAATGGCAGGATTACTCATTCAAGACAAAGAAAAACTCCACTCTTGCGGTAATCAGTTCTTCCCGAGGCTGCACGCAAAAATGCACATTCTGTTCCCAGAGGCTTTTCTGGAGGGAGAAATGGAGGGCACGAAATCCTGAAAATTTTGTTAATGAGTTAGAATATCTGAACTATACTTATGGCGTGGATGTCGCCATGATTGCAGATGAAACCCCAACATATGATCGCAAACGATGGGAGAAAATCTTAGACCTGCTCATTGCCAAAAAACTCGATCTTGAAATCCTGATGGAGACAAGAGTGGATGACATCCTGCGGGATAGGGATATAATCGACAAATATACAAGAGCGGGTATCCTTCATATTTATGCAGGGGCAGAATCCGCGAACCAGAATACCCTTGACCGCTATCATAAAAACCTCAAGATAGAGCAGTCCAAAGAAGCCATTGACCTGATAAATAAAGCTGGAATCATCTCAGAAACATCCTTTGTCCTGGGGATGCCTGACGAAACACCCGATTCTATAGAGGCAGCACTAAAACTGGCAAAGTACTATAACCCTGACCTGGCATTTTTCCTTGCCATTGCTCCATGGCCTTATTCAGATATATATCCTGAACTTGCGCCGTATATTGAAGAATTTGATTATTCAAAGTACAACCTCATCGAACCGATAGTCAAACCGGTCAACATGACGCGGGAAGATCTCAATAAACACCTGCTCAGGGCGTTCAGGGAGTTTTACATTGATAAACTTTCAAAAATCGAAGAGTTGGGCGAATTCAAGAAAAACTACATGATTAAGGTTACAAGACTGCTTATCAATGACTCTTACCTATCAGAACAGATGAAAGGGGAAATGCCTCCAAATGTGAAACAATTTATTGAGAAATATATTAATTAATAAATTCGCAAAGACTAAAATGACGCCAATAAACAAATTAATTTCATTTATTGCACTGGGTTCTATCCTGTTCTTCACGGCTAACTGGTGGGAGAACTCACAGTCCAGAATCGACACTGAATTTATTAAACTGGGTGGTTTGTCATTCTATACATCGATAGATCGCGGGACTAATGAGGCAAAAAATCTTAACAAACCGATTTTCCTCTATTTCAGGTCCGAAACATGTTACTGGTGTAAAAAATTCGAAGAAGAGGCATTATCGGATAAAAGAGTTATCAAGATCCTCAATAAGAATTTCGTTATTATTTCAATAGATACATTCAAACAGAAAAATGTTGCAAACAACCTCGGCGTGCGAAGTACTCCGTTTATGATTTTCTTTACAAAGGATGGTGAAGAGATATCAAGAATACCCGGATACCTTCAAACCGACGAGTTCCTGATCAAATTAAATTCTCTTATGGAGAATGAAAAAATAAAAGAAACGACGAGTCGGGAATGATAAAATAATGAGTTTTTTAACAGAAAAAAAAATCACTGCTTTTTTTAAATCCCGAAAACTTGCCATTATTCTTATTTTGCTTATTATCATTTTCTCAATAATCGGAACACATATACCACAGAAATCACAGCTCAAGCCAGACGTATATAATGTCTGGAAGACTAACCATCCCACTGAGGCGTATTATTTCGAGATACTTGGTCTGACAGGTCTTTTTTCATCTCCCATATTTATGGGTCTGGTAGGCCTTCTTTTCATTAATACCTTATTTTGCACTCGAATTATGATCGGCAATGCTTTTCGGAGATTGAATAATCCACAATTTCAAAAAAAAGGATACATCAGCGGGCTTGAAAATAACATGGAACTCAGAACAGAAAAAGAACAAAAACACGTTACTTCTGCGATCAATTCTATACTTAAGTCTGCCGGATATAAAGTATTCCAGGAAGAGAATTGCATTGTCGCTGAAAAAAATAGATTCGGAGTGTTCGGTACATCGTTAATTCATGTTTGCATACTTATTATAATACTGGCTGCAGTGTATGGAAGTTTGGGCAGGATGGAGGGGGATATGCGATTGATAGAAGGGCAGACCCTTTCAGAAGATCATGGAAATTATATTTTTGTAAATGAAGGGCTGTTTTTTTATGGGAATCACCAGAAATTTGATATCAATCTTGAGAAATTCTATACAGATTATAAGGATGAAACCGGAACTCCGAGAGGAACTGCGGGAAAGCTTGTCATAAAAGAGAACGGTGAGGAAATGAAAACAGATATAGTCTATTCAAACAATCTGATGAGCTATAAGGGGTACACATTTCTCGGTAATGTATATGGCCTGGCACCTTTATTGATATTAAAGAATCCGGATGGAACAATCTATTCTGGTTCATATTTAACTGCATCGGACACTGATAATAGTGGAAGATACGTTGCATCTTTTGAAATTGGGAATACGGGACTTGAAGGAGTATTGATGGCATATATGACCGTTCCTCTAACATCGGAAATCACCGAATCCGGAGAGATAAAACAAACCCCTATCCTATTTTTGAAGATATTTGACAGAGGAAATCAAATATACGATGGTACGCTAAGGCTTAACGATACGGTGAAAATATATGATAAATACCTGGGTTATGACAGAACCCTGGGATTTTATGATATTAAATACTGGAGCAATTTTTATATCGTGAAAGATGCCGGGACTCTTCTTGTATATGCGGGAATTGGATTGATCACTCTCAGCCTGATGATATCTTACTTCATAATCCCTAAAAGGGTCTGGGTCGAAGTCATTAAAGATGAAAAGAGCGATGCAACGGAAATTCATATAGGGGGAAAGGCGGATAAATTCAAGTTTTTATATGAAGATGAATATTCTAATCTGGTAAATAAAATCGAAGAGAGGTTATGTTATGGGACAAATTGACTGGATCATGTATCTGACGGCCGCGACATTATATGCCCTGAGTTCCGTTGTATATATCTACTGTCTGGTTTTCAAGAATGAGGGAAGAATAAAGTTCGCTGCCAACATTGCGCTTGCAGGATTATTATTCCATGGTGTTTCTATAGCTCTTAGATGGGCAGAAGCTGAACATGGACCTTACGTTAGCATGTTCGAGATTTTATCCGGATATGCATGGGTTTCAACAGCTATTTTTCTCATTGCACAGCAAAAATATGGGAAAATAAAGATTGCAGGATTTATCGTGATGCCTGTATCTTTTTTGATCATGGGTGCTAGTTCGACTTATTCAAGAGATATCCAGTTGATACCAGCTTCTCTTCGAAGCTACTGGCTGATAGCACATGTGGCCTTTGCAAAGCTTGCCTTTGGGTCGATACTGGTGGCAGTAGGAATTGCGGCGCTTTATATTTTGAAAGAACGCAGCTCGAAGAAAAATAATATGGATTCATTTTATGATCGACTTCCCCGTTTACAGGTCATGGATGAGCTAATGTATCATTTTGTTGCCTCAGGATTATTATTTCTTACGATTATGATAGGTGCAGGAGCTATATGGGCAAACCAGACATGGGGGAGGTACTGGGGGTGGGACCCTACTGAGACATGGTCTTTGATTACATGGTTTACATATGGGATATGCCTGCATTTGCGGATGAATGTCGGCTGGGCGGGAAAAAGGGTCGCATGGCTTATAATTTTCAGTATATTCATACTGGCATTTTCCGCATTCGGTGTGGGTTATGTATATAATAGTCTACATACAGGTTATCTAACATCATAGCCGTTGCAGGTTTAAGCCGAATAATATGAAAACCATCGGCATATTTAGAAATTTTAAAACAAAATAGTGTTTTGATTTGCAATCTTAAACCACAACCTGCATAAAAAAGTAGTTGCTAATAAGTAAAATGGTGACCGGCAAAAAACCGGGAAAAAACAAATTATGTCGCAATTAACCTTTTTATCTAATACCGGTCACCCACCATCTCCATTTTACACCTACCGTAAACTATATATGTGCTTTACATCCATTGTAAAGTTGAGGATTTGTATTGAGAGGATAGGACATGAACAAAAAACAAAAAAACATGCTTGGCATCGGGATTGTAGGAGTATTAATACTATATCTGGGCGCCCAGAGTTTCAGTAACGCCCTCTCATTTTACTATGAGGTAGATGAATTTGTGCAAAAAGCAGATTCGCTAAAAGATAAGATCGTGAACGTGAACGGCAGCATAGTGAAAGATTCGACAATATGGGAACCTGAGAAAGCCAGGCTGACATTCAACCTGACAAGTAAAAATGCCACTATCACGGTCGTATCGAACGAAGGGATGCCGGGGAATTACAAAGAAGGCATTCCTGCAGTGGTAACAGGCTACTACGTAAACAACACTTTTGTCGCAAACCAGGTCGTCACAAAATGCCCATCAAAATACGGCGGCGACCTTGATCATGGAGACCATAACGAAAGTGAAACATAAAGGAGAATTTTAATGGAATTTGGAGAAACAGCATTAATCATCGCGCTGATATTAACAATCTATGCATTTGCAGCGCACATATTAGGTATATGGAAAAAGAAAAAAGAATTTTTTGACAGCGCCCGGATCGCAATCATCGGAATCGCCGTTGTTCTTACCATAGCATCCATCTGGCTTTTTAACCTTTTCATAACCCGTAATTTCCAGTATGAATATGTCGCTCTATACAGCAGCCTGGATTTACCTATGGCCTACACGATCTCAGCGTTCTGGGCAGGGGCAGACGGCTCGCTTCTTCTCTGGGCGTGGCTGATATCCATTTACATCGCTGTAATTGCAGTGAGAGGAAAATCCTACGACAACCTTATAAAGCACGCGATGCCCGTAATCCTTGTCACTGTTGCTTATTTCCTTTACATGCTGCTTACAGTGTCCCGTCCTTTCAGGATGCTTGATTTCATCCCGGCCGACGGCAATGGCCTGAACCCCCTGCTTCAGGATCCCGGCATGTTCTTTCACCCGCCCACGCTTTTCTGGGGCTACGCAGGTGTAATAATCCCGTTCGCGTTAATGGCTGCCGGAATCTACCTTTCGGACGATACATGGACATACCGTGCGAGACGCTGGGCGCTGTGGGCATGGCTCGGACTGGCCCTGGGCAATATGTTCGGGAGCTACTGGGCTTATACGGTACTTAACTGGGGCGGGTTCTGGGGCTGGGACCCGGTGGAGAACGCTTCATTCCTCCCCTGGCTCACGCTTACGGCATTCTACCACAGCACAATGATACAGGAACGAAAAGAGGGTATGAAGTTCTGGAACATCCTGCTCATACTTTTCACATGGGAACTCACGGTGTACGGGACGCTTCTAACAAGAAGCGGAATAATCGCTTCGGTTCACACATTCGGCCAATCCATAACCGCTCCTTATTATATCAACTATATGATCGTTGTGGCTGCAGCAACGCTTGCACTTATTGCATGGAAATATAACTCGATAAGGAGCAAAAAAATCTTCGAGTCCTTTGTCTCAAGGGAAGCAAGCTTCCTGTATAACAACTGGATATTTCTCGCTTCAGCAGCCTCTGTAGTATGGGGAACCACATATCCCCTCCTCTCCGAGGCATTCCGTGGCTATAAGGTCATGGTCGGCCCGACTTTCTATAACCAGATAAACGTTCCTCTTGGCATAGCACTTCTTTTCCTGATGGGTATCTGCCCCCTGATAGCCTGGAGAAGGGCATCTGTATCGCATCTTGAAAGAAATTTCATAAAACCACTTGCTGCTGCCGTTATTATGATGGCAGTCACCTTCGTCCTCGGGATACGTGACTTCTATGCCCAGATAGCGGTCTTCGGAAGTGTGCTTGTAATATCTACGCACCTTGTGGATATATCGAGGATTGTAAGAAAGCAGAAAAAGATCGAGGATAGAGGGTTTCTAAAGAACCTTTCAAAAGCATTCTGGAATAACCGCCGCACTTTTGGCGGCTACATGTGCCATATCGCAATTCTCATGATAATCGTAAGTGCTGCGGGCGCTGTGGTGTATGAGAAGGCAGAAACATATAATATTAAAGTCGGAAGCACGGTCAGCGTGGGAGGTTATGACTTTAAGCTAATGAAGTTAGAACAGTCCAAGAAAAACAACAGAGATGAAACCGCCGGCATATTCGCAGTGTACAAAAATGGAGAGATGGTTTTGTCAGACGCCAGAGCAAAAATGTACTATTATGCAAAGCAGGATAGCACGAACGTCAAGCCTATGGCCTACACGGTAGGCGTGGACGATCTCTATTTCTCAGCACAGGCTTTTGCAGGCGACAGTGCCACGGTCAAGATCAAGGTGATGCCCATGATGTTCCTGATGTGGATAGGGGGATTCTACGTACTTATCCTTGGAATACTGATATGCATATCGACAGTTGTACCAATAAGAAAAAGAACACCTGATGAATTAAATATAAATACAAATATTAAAAATGTTGTGGAGAATGCCAATGAAATATAAAATAATTGCAATATTATTTTTCCTTACTGTACTCGCAGTTCCAGTGATTGCTGTAACCGAAGAAGATATCACGGCAAACCTGAACTGCCCAGACCAGGGAGGCTGCGTAATGATAGTGATCGATTGTACCTGCCCGAGCTCCCTTGAAATAAAGGACAAGGTAAGAGCAATGCTTGGCCAGGGTATGTCTGAGAAGCAGATCTACACCAAACTTTCTGAGGACTACGGCAGGGGAGTGCTGGCAACCCCGCCCAAGGAGGGATTTGACTGGATAGTCTGGCTTGCGTTACCTGTCGGAATCATTGTGGGCGGCGTTGTTGTTTATAAGATTAGTAAGAAAAAAATGGATGAGAACGAGATTTTTGAATATGAATACCAGAAATTCCTGCAGGAGAAGAAACAATGAATAAATTATTATATATTTTTATCACACTTGTAATCCTGGGTAATGCTGCATCAGCAGCAGATATCAGCGGCAGCGTTGTATCCCTCGGGAAAAAGATCGCAGACCAGAAAGTCACACTGAGCAAAGTGAACACCACGCAGAGCGCGGAAAGCGGAGTGGTCTATGACTTCATTTCTCTGGCTGATACGGTGACAGATAAGGATGGAAGTTACACCTTCAGCAACCTTAACAACGGGATGTATCGAATCAATGTGACCTACAACAGCACAATATACGGGGAGACCATCGGTCTTCAGGACAACGCTGTTGTGGATTTTAATTTCTCAGGAAAGATTGACGGATATGTCCTGAAGTCAAACAGAACGCTCCCTGACATACCTGTCCGCCTCATGGATGCAACAGGAATCGGGATAATGAATACTACCACTGACAAGAACGGGAAATATTCATTTACAAAAATTAATGCCGGAAAGAGGTACCTTGCAGAGGCAAATTATACAGATGTACCTTACACAAAGGAGGTGAACGAATCTGAAAGGCTTAATTTCACGGTTTATGATTCCACGAAAGAAGGAGACGTCATCAGCGTGAGTATTGACCATATCGTCTTTTCTAAAGCGCCGAACGGGATAAAAGTTGATGAGTATGTTGAGTTCACGAATACAGGGGATAAGGTCTTCTTCAGCAAGGATCGCGTATGGCTCGGTATTTCAACACCTGAAGATGTAACAAGGTTCCAGACCGATGCCATGGAATGCTGCCTGAAGAGGGAGAAGGATGCGGCATGGATAGATCCCATGCGGCCTATCGTGCCCGGTGAGACATACACCGCACAGATATCATATGTATTTAATCCCGAATCGTCTAAAAATACTTTCTATAAAGATATGATTTATAACGCATCCTACCTCACCATACTTTCTGAAAAAAATAATGGTTTCGGGATCGAAAGCCAGTATGGTAAGAAGGATATAGTTCCGAATGAGGGAAAGGAATTTGAAGTCCTGAGCTTTGCAGGCGCACAGAAAGGTGAGAAATTGGATATCAGGATAACAGGTTATGTTCCTTCGGCGACAGGTATCGGGGGAGATTTTAACTATCTGATACCTCTTGCTGCAATAGTGCTGGTTGGGGCAGTTTCATATCCCTTACTCAAAAACAGGCTGGCAAAAAAACCTAAGAAGCACTTTATCAGGCCAACACCCGCAACCCAGGCCACAGCCGGCGAATCAGAAGGAGAGCCGGCAGAACCGATGGAAGGCATTCCGCAAACAATTCAGGAGTATGTTCCTGGAAAAGATATCAATGAAATGTCATTCGATGAATTGCTCGCTGAAAAGA
>VEPN01000061.1 GCA_012026835.1 Candidatus Methanoperedens sp.
CAACAAAAATGCAAAAGTAAATTGGCGATTTACAACCGAAGATGCAAGGATTAAATTATCAAGACTTTATCCGACTCTTGAAGGTTGACATGACACTAGAGTCGTTCAACCATCCATGTGCGAATATGATTGGGTCTCCTTTTCCAATTACATCATAATACAATTCTGTTCCATTTACTTTTAATTTCATTTTTAGCCTCCTATATTATCATGTCTTCTCCATATTGACTTTAAGTGTTCGAGTATTTAGCGGACTATCTTAATTCTACCTTCATGGCTCTGTATAGCGTTGCTTTTACCTTGAAATATCCCCAGCCAGGAATACTCATTATTAGCTGGTCCAATTCATCATTATTTGCCACATCTATGATAAATACACCATTCAAAAAAGCTCATAGTGGGGAATCATCACTCTTTCAAGATGCTGGATAAGTTCTTGGAGTTCAACCGGAGAGATTGGCTCTTAGTCGTAATTATCTGTAATATCTTTTGGACAGATAGGTATATATACAATAGAATAGTGATGAGTGTTGTGGGCAGGTAAATATCTTTTTTTATACACTAACCCCCACTCCCCAACCTGCCCACTATATTTATTGATTATATTTGACTGCTTATAAAAGATGATATGAATAAGTTTTAATAATTGTATTAGTAAAGGTATCAAGAATAACTTTTAATATCCGTATCTCTATTTTACCCCCGATGCATAAGCGCGAGAATGTACTCATTGAAGCCCTGCCGTATATCCGCGAGTTTTCCGGCTCTATCCTGGTAGTCAAGATGGGGGGTCATGCAATCATTGATCCACAGATAATGGAGAAGATAGTGCA
The DNA here is from genome assembly GCA_012026835.1 of Candidatus Methanoperedens sp. GTDB lineage: Archaea > Halobacteriota > Methanosarcinia > Methanosarcinales > Methanoperedenaceae > Methanoperedens. The sequence goes on from VEPN01000061.1 coordinate 834, forward strand.
GGACATTGTCCTATTGAAATTTGTCGGAATCCATCCGGTGATAGTTCATGGGGGAGGCCCGGAAATCACAGAAAAGATGGAACGGATGGGAAAGAAGCCAGAATTTGTGGCAGGATTACGTATAACAGACAGCGAAACGCTTGAAATTGCAAGGATGGTGCTTGTGGGCAATGTCAACAGCAAGATAGTCTCCCTCATAAGCAAACATGGCGGGAAAGGCGTGGGACTTTCAGGAAGCGACGGCAGGCTTATAGTGGCGAGGAAAATGGCACCCCAGCGCATAAAAGTAGAAGGGATAGAAACTGAGATCGACCTTGGCTGGGTTGGAGAGACCGAGGTGATAAATCCTGAGATTGTGACAATCCTGGCAGATAGGGGATACATCCCTGTAATATCGCCAATAGCAATAGATGATAAAGGAAATGACCTGAATGTGAACGCCGATACGGTTGCAGGGGATATTGCTGCAGCCCTGAAGGCAAAAAAGCTGGTCTCACTTACGGATGTCCCCGGTATTTTAAGCGACCCGAAGGACAGGGAAACCCGTATTTCCAGGATAGCATATGATGAAATTGATAGGCTTATATGTGATAACATTATCAGCGGCGGGATGATCCCGAAAGTTAAATCAAGCGCCCAGGCGATAGAAGGGGGTGTCGGGCAGGTACACATCATCGACGGGAGCATGCCGCATTCCCTGCTGCTTGAACTATTCACGGACGAAGGTATTGGAACGATGATATACGGAACGATGATATATAGGAAAGAGTGAATTATTGTGAAGAAAGAGAAAGAAACTGAAGAGAAAAAAACAGAGCCGAAGACCATAACTCCTGAGGAAAGAAAAAGATTGCAGATTGAAGGGATCAAGAAAACAGTGGTTCCGGCATTTATAGGCTCCGGATTTGCATTTTTGTTTTTCTGGATGCAGGATAAAATCACCGGAAAGCCCTGGTATTCCGTTTTCCTGTTAGTGGGACTTGTCTCTTATGGAATCCAGAAATTATTGTATCCTTCTCTTGGTGTTAAGGTCGAGGAATTCAAGACAATGGACTGGCTTGGCGGCGAATTCTTAACTATTGTTTTCTTGTTGATCGTATGGATTCTTTTATTGAATAATTAATTGGTATATTATGAGACTCGCTGTTTTAGACCGGGATAGATGCCAGCCCAAGATGTGCGGCTTCCAGTGCATAAAGTTCTGCCCCAGGGTACGCACAGGTGATGAAACAATAAAAGAAGGCGAGGACGGAAAGCCCGTGATCTCTGAAGAATTATGCGTTGGGTGCGGGATTTGCGTTAAACGCTGCCCGTTTGAATCCATCATCATTATCGGCCTCCCCGAAAAACTTCTTGAACCCACCCACAGGTACGGCAAAAACGGTTTTGCCTTATACGGGCTTCCGGTTCCCAATGTCGGGAAAGTGACCGGGATACTCGGGCCGAACGGGATAGGGAAAAGCACGGCGATAAATATTCTTTCAGGTACGCTAAAACCCAATCTTGGAAAGGGCAGGATCGGATGGGATGAGATTCTTGAATATTACGCAGGCTCAACTCTCCATGATTATCTTGAAGGTGTATCAAAAGGAAAGATAAAGACCTCACAGAAACCGCAGTATGTTGATATGATACCGAGGAAATTCAAAGGCAGGGTTTCCGAATTGTTATCAAAGACCGATGAGCGGGGAATACTTAAAAGCCTTATAACCCGGCTCGATATTGAGAACATTTACGAGCGCAGGATCGATGAATTAAGCGGCGGTGAACTCCAGAGGGTAGCACTGGCAGCATGCGTGGCAAAGGATGCGGATTTTTATTTTATAGATGAAATAAGCCCTTATCTTGATATTCACCAGCGAATAAATGCTGCGCATATTATCAGGGAACTTGCCGAAAAAAAGGCTGTCATGGTCGTGGAACACGATCTTGCAATACTTGACCTCCTCGCAGATGTAGTCCATGTGGCATACGGCACGCCTGGTGGTTACGGTGTCATAACACATCCGAAAGGGGTAAGGGTGGGGATCAATGAATATCTGAAAGGTTTCCTGCGCGAGGAAAACGTAAGGATTCGTTCAGAAGCGATAGAATTCGAGGTACATGCCCCGCAGGCTGCAAAGGAAATATCATCCCTTTTGAAATTCGGCCGTTTCCTGAAAAAATATGATGAAGGCTTCGAACTTGAAGCCAGGGGAGGGGAAATACGGAAAGGCGAGGTAACAGGGATCGTGGGACCAAACGGGATAGGCAAGTCCACTTTTGTCAAAATACTTGCAGGAGAACTACAGCCGACGGAAGGGGAACTTACCATGAATATCAAAGTATCTTATAAACCCCAGTACATCAAAGCCGATGAACCTGTAATGGTGGCCGACTTCCTGCGTTCCATAACCAGGCAGTTCGATACCAGTTATTACGAGACAGAGATACTGCGGCCTCTCCAGCTTGAGCGCCTCCTTAAACAACAGGTGAATGACCTAAGCGGCGGCGAACTGCAAAGAGTTGCGATAGCGGCATGTCTTTCCCGCACGGCAGACCTTTATCTCCTTGATGAACCCTCGGCGCATCTTGATGTGGAACAGAGGGTACTTGCCACGAAAGTCATCAGGCGTTTTGCAGAAAACAATAAGGTGAGCGCAATGGTTGTAGATCACGACATTTATATGATAGATATGCTGAGCGATAACCTTCTTGTTTTTGAGGGGCAGCCCATGGTCCGAGGCGAAGTTCATGGGCCTTTCGATATGCGTGTAGGCATGAACAGGTTCCTCAGGAACATAGGGATCACTTTCCGGCGTGATGAAGAGACCAAAAGGCCCAGGGTGAATAAACCGGGTTCCCAGCTTGACAGGACCCAGAAGTCTGAAGGGGAATATTATTATATAAATTAGTTAAAAAATAATATTTGAAATAATACACACATATATTATTAATATAAAATGTTTTTTAATATATTTTATTTTTCACAACAACCTTTATATCTTATATAATTATTATTATCATTATAAAATGAGACGTTTTGCAGTCCCAATCCTAATATTTTACCTTGCAGGCATGGCATCAGGAGCAACATTCAGTCCTAATGATATCGAATGGGCAGCAGGCGTTAGCGCTGATCTTGGCAAAGGAGGAACCCTGACAAACGGGGATTATATGGTCAAAGCAGTAGAATTCCCCGCTCCTGTACAGGGTCTAAAGAATTTCAACGGAGATTGGGTGCCTGAAACCGAGGTTGAGCCGATGGTTTATATCGAGATATATAGAAAAGGTGTTCTCCTCAGGGAGTTTGTCCTGACCCCGCAGACTGAACCCTATATCGACCCGGATTATGAAGTCAAGGTCTCAGGTAAAAGTTTCATGAGCCGGACCGCCAAAGAGTGGATACTTCAGTTCTATAACCCCACTGCGGGTGTATCTATCCAGACAAGAGCAAAACCTAAGCTTGAAGTCACAATATCCACGGATAAGGGTGCATATACATCATATACTGACAAGGCGATGACTGCAACAGTTACTGTAAAAAACACAGGTGAAGCGTTCCTTAAAAATGTCGATGTGAGGTTGGATATTGGAGAATTGAAACTTCGAGGTGGAAGTATAGATCAGCTCCACCAGTTTTATTACAGGATGGATAAAGGTACAAGCCAGAGTTTTGATGTCATACTTGTTGTTCCCGAACTCCTTGACCAGAAATCATACAAGTTGAGCGCGCAGGCAAAAGGCTATGAAGTAAAGGACGCGGAATACAGCGCTTCAGCAGTACTGGATACCTTAACTGTCTCACCCAAACAGAATTATTTCACGATAAGCAAGGCGATAAAAGATAACATGTATCTCCAGAATGCTGCGACTGTAAGAATCACTATAGGCAATGGGGGAACGTACGACATCCGTGATATATATATCAACGATAGTATAAATGAAAATTTTGAGCTGACAGCAAATGCTTCCTTCAATCATTATATTCCTGTACTAAAGCCCGGCGGGGATTGGGGTACTACTTATTCCATTAGAGCTCTTTCTGCAAGCTTAACAGGTTTTAGCATTCCGGTAGCGACCGCCCGGTTCACAGTTAATAACAAACAATACAGCATATCATCGGCGGCGACCACAGTAGTGGTCAATGGCCCGAAAATAATCCTTAACAAGACTGTGGACAAACCTACCGTGAATATAAGTGAGGATGTAACAGTTACAGTTACCATTAAAAATGAGGGGAATATAGGTACGAAATTCGAGGCCAGGGATGAACTGCCTGAAAGCGTCAGTCTCGTAAGCGGCATAACTTCACTTACAAATATGTCGGAGCCTAATACTGTCCAGGGGTTCAGTTATATCATAAGAATGAATAAAGACGGGGAAATCCAGCTACCCCCTGTAGTGACCAATTATACGGGCGTCGAGTACAGGGGGATGACAAAAGCAAGGATAAGCTCAGGCATGCCGGTTATCAATGTCACGGATCCGAGTAAGATTCCTCCGGCAACCATAGACCCGGCTGCAGATCCGGGGTCAGCTTCACAGGCGACCGCACCTGCGCAGACGGCAGATACGCCGGTTCCCGCATCAACCCAGGTAACACCGGGTTTTGGTATCATTGTTGCAATCATGGTTTTGACTGTCGCAGCAATTCACAGGCGGAAATAATGGAATACCAATTTCCGGATATTCCCAGCGGGTACGGATGAGTTCTATTATCCTGACCCACGGGGATTGCGATGGGATATGCTCCGGGGCCATAGTAAAAAGCGCTTTCCCGGACTCAAGAATTTTTTTCACGAGTCCGGTGAGTCTCCTTAGCGATTTGAATGGCATTGGCGAAACATATAATAACATTGTGATATGCGATATTGCAATCGATGAAAAGACGTACTCTGAACTGAAAAAAAAATTAAATAAACTTGCTGAAAAATCGACTGTTATTTACATAGACCATCATCCACTTCCTGAAAAAAAATATAGTGCGGATTGGTTCTACCATGATACATGCTCCTCTTCAGAGATAGCATACCGGATTTTATCGAAGAAATTGAACCGTGATATGAGGCGGGTGGCGATATACGGCGCTATTGGTGAGTTCTCAGAAACACGGGTGATAAAAAAATGGGAGAATGACTGGGATAAGAGGACGCTTTATTTTTTTGCCGGAATGCTTGTGCAGGGGATAATCGAGGCCGGAAGGGATTACGACTATAAAAGGGACATTTTGAACTCTCTCTCATGGGACGTGCCGCCCCCGGAGATAGAGGGACTTATGGATTCGGCTGTTATTGCTTCGCGAAAGGAAGAACATATCAGGGACCTTGTGAAGCAAAAGGTCGTGAAATTAAAGAATCTTGCTTATGTTATCGATGTTAACGGGTATATGTCAAAGGCGGCAATATATGCGGCTTCTTATGGTAATTCCCATGTAGGAGTATCCTGCGAGTACAGGGCGCATAAGCATGTTTATGACCTCAGCATCCGCCCCCGCGGGTGCGAGGTGGACCTGAATTCCCTCCTGCGTTGCTTGGCAGTGAGCCACGGCGGGACAGGGGGAGGCCACCCGTTTGCAGGAGGCGCGCGCATACCAAGAAAGCACCTGGAAGCTTTTTTATATGACCTGGATGATGCCCTGAGTTCATGAGTGACCAATCAAAAGTCTCATCGCCCGCCTTCCTTGAGCACCATATCAACACAGAAAGCGGCTGATAAGACCAGCATCTTCAATCCTTGATCTGTAATTTGAAATAGCCCACATGCTCTTTAACGAAAAACGTATTTTTATTTAATAAAGACATAAATCAGGTATAAAAACATTTTTATAACATCTTGATTATGCACTTGGTTATGAAAGAAATAATTTTCGTTGGCCGCTCCAATGTGGGAAAATCTACCCTGGTCACAGCCCTGACTGGCAAGAAACTACCAGCAGGTAAGCGACCCGGGGTTACAAGGAAACCCCGGCACATCCCTTACCAGAATCTCCAGGTCACCGATATGCCGGGTTTCGGGTTCATGAGAGGTGCGACTGATGAAAGCCAGGAAGCGATAAAGGATAACATAGTCCATTATCTGGAGAAGAATGCAAAGAACATCGCGCTTGCTGTGATGGTCGTGAATGCCACGTCCTTTTCAGAGATCGTGGACAGGTGGAACGGGAGGAACGAAGTACCGGTAGAGGTTGAACTTTTTGAGTTTTTGCATGAGCTGGATATTTATGTGATAGTGGCAGCGAATAAAATAGATAAAGTCGATGATATAGATAGGACGCTTGACGGGATTGCAGAGAGGCTTGGCATGTCTCCACCCTGGAAGCAGTGGATTGACAGCATAGTGCCTGTGTGCGCAAAGAAAGGGAATATAGGGGAGTTGAAGAAGCTTATACAGGTACGGCTGGGAAAAGTTAGATGAGTTTCAAAAAACATATCTTTAAGAAATAAAATGATATAAGAGAAGCCTCGTTTAGAATTATAATGGTAGTTTTCGACTATGTCCACAAACATCCTCACCAAAGTAAAACTCGCAAGATCCGCCTCGATCCCCCTCGCAAGCGTGCCAGGTGCCGTGAAGGACAGGGCACTTGCAGCAATGGCAGCGGCTCTTGACTCAAACAGGGAAACGATAATCTCATCCAATAAAAAAGACCTTGCAGCGGCAGAAAAGCTCGTGGAGGCAGGGAAGCTTTCAAAATCCCTTGCAAAGAGGCTGAAAGTTGATGATACCAAGATAGATGAGATGATAGCGGGTATCAGGGACGTCATCAAATTCGAAGACCCGGTCGGGAAAACCCTTTCAGCCCTTGAGCTTGACAGCGGCCTTGAGCTTTACCAGGTAAGTTGCCCGATAGGTCTTATTGGCGTAATTTTTGAGTCCCGCCCCGATGTTGTACCCCAGATAATGGCGCTGTGCTTAAAAAGCGGCAACGCCACAATCTTTAAGGGCGGAAGCGAGGCTGCATATTCCAACAGGACTATCTTTGAGGTTCTTGTAAATGCTATCGAGAGTACGGAAGGCATGCCTGCCGGGGCATTTGCACTCATGGAAACAAGGGAAGAGGTCAACGAAATGCTAAAACTTGACGAGTACATAAATCTCCTCATCCCCAGGGGTTCAAATGAGTTCGTGAAATACATCCAGGATAATACCCGTATCCCGGTGCTTGGCCATTCTTCAGGTATATGCCATGTGTATGTGGACAGGGAAGCTGATATGGAAAAAGCGCTTGATGTCTGCTATGATGCCAAGGTACAGTATCCCGCTGTATGCAACGCGATGGAGACCCTGCTTGTACATAAGGATATTGCTGGAACGTTCCTGCCCGGTATCGGGAAGAAATACAACGAAGCAGGCGTGGAACTGCGGTGCGATGAGCGCTCATTTGACATCCTGTCAGGAATGGGATTCTTAAAAGCCGTGCTTTACGCCACTGAAGACGACTGGAAGACGGAATATAATGACCTTATCCTTTCCATCAAAATAGTGGATTCGCTGGATGAGGGGATTGACCACATAAATAAATACGGCTCCCATCACACAGATGCTATCATAACTGAAGATAAAAATAACGCAGGCAGGTTCATCGATCTTGTGGATTCATCAAGCGTGATGTGGAACGCATCAACGCGCTTTTCAGATGGTTTCAGGTACGGGAAAGGCGCGGAAGTGGGCATCAGCACGAACAAAATCCATGCCCGCGGCCCTGTGGGGATGGAAGGGCTTCTGATATACAAATATGCCCTTATTGGTAACGGGCATAAAGTGGCTGATTATGCTGGAAAGAACGCCAAGAAATACACACACAGGAAATTAAATTCAAACCTTTCTCAAAAAATGGCCAGGGATTAGATGGATGCCGCTGTCAACAGGAAAGAGCTCTTTGGGAACATAAAACGGATTGTTGTAAAAATCGGCACTTCATCACTTTCCAACGAGGACGGAAGTTTTAACCGGAGGCTTACAGAAGACATTGCTTCGCAGGTCGCACATCTGCGGGAACAGGGAAAAACCGTTATTATCGTAAGCTCCGGCGCCATCGGGATAGGATGCGAGGAGCTGAAAATGACTTCGCGACCCAGGGAAATCCCGCTCCGGCAGGCGGCGGCGGCCGTAGGCCAGAACATCCTCATGCAGGAGTGGAAGACGGCTTTTGAAAAACACAACCTCAAAGTAGCGCAGATTCTCCTGACATATGAGGCATTCTCCAGCAGGATGACATACCTCAACCTTCGCAATAGCATCTCCGAGCTTCTGGAATTCGGGGTCATCCCTATCATTAACGAGAACGACCCTATCTGCGTGCATGAAATAGAAGCGACCTTCGGGGATAACGATAAACTCTCAGCAATGGTGGCAAGCAAGGTCGAGGCTGAGCTTCTCATTCTTTTATCAGACATTGATGGTTTATACAACAAAAACCCCAAGAAAAATGAGGATGCACAGCTAATAAGTATTATAGAGAAAATCACACCTGAAATAGAGGGCTATGGCGGGAGCCCTACAAGCACAAAAGGTGTGGGCGGAATGAGAACAAAGTTAGAAGCTGCAAAAATTACATCCATATCAGGCTGCCATATGGTGATTGCTAACAGCGCAGCCGAAAATGTTGTTGCCAGGATCGTGGCTGGTGAGAAAATCGGCACTCTGTTCCTTGCGCGTGATGGAAAATACAAGAAGAACAGGACGCGCTGGATAATACTTTCAAAAGTGTCCGGGAAAATCGCAGTCGACCGGGGCGCCGAAGAGGCCATTAAGAAGGGCATGGGGCTTTTGCCTTCGGGGATAACCGGGGTGGAAGGCCAGTTTGACAGGGGCGACATAATTGAGATAGAGAGCGACGGGAAAGTGTTCGCTAAAGGTATTACTGATTATACTTCTTCAGAGCTGAATAAGATCAAAGGGAAGCATTCGGACATGATTGAAACAATGCTCGGATACAAGAATTATGACGAGGTCGTGAGGAAGAGCAATATAGGATTATTATGATTATTTCGCAGGTGTCCCGAGCACATTTATCATCTGGATAAATTCGGTGAAAGCCTCTATTTCTTTTGCCAGGACTTCATCCTTTGTCATGGAGATACTCATTTCACCATCTACAGTAAGCAGGTCAGGTCCCCGCCGCACAAGCCTTTCCACCCCGTCGCTTGTAAGTATTTTCTTGACATCAGGGTCATAAACAAACGCCCGGCCTGGGAAGAAAACGGTTTCCTTTATACTGGATAACGGAAGTGCTTTTATATCGTCGATAGTTATCAGGCAGCCTATATCTTTTTTCACCGGGATAACGTTCACTTTCCCTCCCAGCTTATCGAAAATTTCTGTTAGCATGGGCGCCGCAACCTGGCTTGAAATGACAGTCGCCTCTTTTACGGGCTTTGGCAGTTTTGAAAGCACTTCATTCTCATTCCTGATAGCAAACGGCGAGCCTGTTGCCGGGTCGTATAAGGGTGTTCCCGTGACCCGGAACCTGAATTTCCCGCTTATGTCATTGACGATGGACTTAAACTCCGAAAGCGTATGCGGGATAACACCTTCGATTACGGGGGAGTTATTCAGGATAAGACCCTGTTCTGCCGTATTTGCAAATCGCATCAGTATGAATCCTTTTACTCCCATCTCCTCAAGGTCAGTGCATGTTTTTAAAAGTACGTCGCCGTCGTTCACGCCCGGAATCAGCACCGCTGCCGCATAGACATCGCATGCCTGTGCAAAAACGCGAAGCGCTTTGAGCGAGTCCTCTGCTGTCCTGTCGTTCATGTAATTTTTCCGCAGTTCGGGGTCTGTGGCAAAAACCGTGAATGTTACCTCGTTCACGCCGTGCTTTACGAAGAACGATGCATCTTCTTCATTCAGGCCTTTTCCGCTTGTGTAGCCAAGGTGTATAGGTTTGTTATACTGCGAAAGGAATTTCACAAGGGATTTAAGTTCAGGGTAGCAGCTCACGTCTCCCCCGCCGCTCACATTGAATTTTGAGAAATTCTTATTGAAATAAACCGACTGGTTGACTTCCTGTGCAACATGTGAGAACGGTTTAAAACCAGAGTAGCCTTCCCTCACGCTTCTCGTGCAGTAATTACAGCCTTTCTGGAATGGAGGGCAGTATTTGCAGCCAAAAGGGGCGACTTCTTTTACACCTTTGAAATAGCAATACCTGCAAAAGCCCCGGCAGTCATGTCCGGGTCTTCCTCCAATGTCTGCGAGTATTTCCATGCCAGTACGAAATGCAAAGGATTCTAATAAAGGTATTGCTTTCACAGAAATTCTGGTGATATTATCGGGCACAACACCGGATAATCTGGTCACCGCCTGGATCTGGCAATAGTGGTTCAGTTATTGTTGCATAGAATTCCTGTGATAACTCACTAAAGCCATTATCACCAATAAAAACAGTGGCGATGTATAATGAATCGACGATAAATGAACCAAAAAAATATATACGGTACCACCTAACAACTTTGTATATGCCAACAAAAAGGTCAATCTTTAAAGACCTGTATGAGAAAAGAAAGAGCCTTGCGGTCAAAGTCGGGCTTACCGGTGTGATACTGTTACTTCTCTCGTTGCTTGCCAAAGAAATGATACCGCTTGAACAGCCTGCGGGTATCTGGCATATTTATAATGTGGTCATAGAACTGTTAGGCAGGGTCGGAGAAGCGTTTATCCTGTCTGGATTTGTTGTTTTTGTTCTGGAAGAGCATCCCCTGGCAATGATGGTAAAAGATGTTTCAAAGTCAATTATCGATGAGATTATAGACAAGCATTTCCAGAGAAATGAATTGCTGGGGTTCATACTAAGGGGAATAAAAAATTTAAATAAATATGAAAATATAGATGAAGAAATATACGCTTTGTATGAAAAGCATGGATTGCTTGAGCTTACAGATGAGCCCAGGAGATCAAATGTTTCTATCATATTTAAAAAAGAAGGAGATGTCGAGGGTGAAACGAATAAGATACTACTGAACAGGATATATGATTTCAGGGCCACGAACGAAGCCCGTGAAGGTGGAAGCCACAAGCGTATCAATGGGGATGGGCTGGTAGCCTTTTTCGATTCGCCCGTGCCTACCGTAGCAGATGAGAATGAGAATGAGATCCTGAAAGATATCCATAAGTACCTGGATGTTAAGTTTGAATTTTCTACATCATTTGAAGTAAACGCCTCCACATGCGACAAGGAACGTGTGTCCCTTAACCCTGTCTTTTTGCCGAGAAAGGATTTTGATGTTGAAAATTGCAGGCCTAAAAAAAATATAGATAAATCCGAAAAAATTACAACAGAATTATATAGTATTTATGAAATCGTACGACAAAGTGATGATAACAGCCTTCTTAAACTGAATTTCTACTTAAATGTAAAAATCCCGCCAAAGGAGTTCATAGACCTGTGTTTTGAGGTGAAAGGGATTGTTTCGGATTACGACCTCTGGACATATGAATTCATTTCATATTCCAAAGGCGTTACTTTTGAATTGAATTTTGGCGATGATTTTGAAACAAAAATAGAAGAAGTGTTAATAGGGGTCCAGAATCCACCTGTCAAGTCAAATACCAAATTAAAATATAATGGATGGATAATGCCACATTCGTCAATATCGGGTAGTTGGAGAAGAAGGCTGGAAATAGTAAAGGAACCCGGTTAAAGTAAAAAAATTCAACGTCCGAATTCTTCAAACAGTATCCTTTTTTTCTCTCTCTCAAGTTCAGCTTCGCGGCGGGCAAGCGCTTTCATGGCCTCTGTAGGCTTAATGGCCACTGTAATCCTGTCCTTCCTTTCCTTAATATAAACGATATATCCGTAAACCAGAAGCCCGGCAACTACTATCGGAATCAGGAATAACCAGCCCACGATGAATGACATGAAAATCCAGGCTATGAAAGAGGCAAAACTGTACCTGTACCATTTATTCGTATTAAATATACTTTTGCCGACCATGATTCGTATGTTAGCGAACAAAGTATTTATATATTTGCTTCATAATATGGAAAATACGAGAGTCAGTGTTTTAACTCATTCCCAAACTCTTCGTACAGGAGCCTTTCTTTCTCTTTCCTGATAACAGCTTCACGCCGGGTAAGCGCCTTCATAGCTGCCGTGGGTTTTATTGTCACTGTTATCCTTTGCACCCTTTCTTTCCTGAGTTCCATCAATCCGTGCACCATATATATGACAAAAGCCGCAGGAATAAGAAACAACCATCCTGCAAAGAAGGCAAGGAAAGTTTGCGCAGGGAAATAATAGGCAAATGCCATGAAAATGATAGCAGAAACCACGGCCACAACATATTTCATCTGGTTTTTCATTATAGCACCACTATTAATGCTATCTTATGCCAATATTAAAAAGCTAATTGGGGTTATTTTTTTCTGAAATGAACAACATACGCCACATTTTTGGAGGTGTGTGTGATAAACGCCAACCTTGCGGCTACTATGGCGCTGACTAACAATAAACAGGATATACAAAAGTCCTGCTCTACCCACAAATAATTTTATAGAAACCGGCTCACGGTATTTTTATAACAACTTCACAAAACTTATCCCCGTGCGTCAGCAGTTTCCTTACGTCTAATTCTGCCCTGTTCCCGAATGCATAATTCAATGCGCCTTTGAAGGTCTCCCTGGCGGTATGGCAGACATATTTATCGAACTTATTCCCCTCTGTTGCAATATTGCATTTATGGACAGTATAAAGGAGGTTTTTCCCTTCCAGTTTCCATTCGCTTTCTATGTGCAGTTTGGAATTGATCATCTCGAACGCTTTTTTGAAAGTTTCCAGGTTCCAGTCCTTTATCCCGTTTTCTTTTTCATATTCCTGCATCAGGGACTTGCCTGTTTTCCTTCCCAGGGCCGAGAGAGACAAAGGTATGTCAGGGATGTCCTTTAACCCCTTAAGGTACGTAACGAACATTATCAGTTCCTGATCCACCCTGCTGCTGCTTGTTTTCAGATTATCCACTATCTCATCGACTTTCATACCCACATCAGGCCTGTGTGTCAGCACTATCATATTGGCAGTGGACTTTGCATCATACAGATGGCCATTGGCTTCCAGAAGCGTTATCAGGATTTTCTTTATTTTTTCAATGGCTTCCTTGGCCCTGTAATTATGGAATAATATTATGGTTTCTTTATCGATCTCCACCCTGTCTGCTACCCTTGAGGTCTCATAAACCTCCTTTATGAGTAAGAGCATTTCATTCAGTGGTATTTCCCTGATGGGTTTTTTTGCCAGGTTCTCTATCGTTATTTCTCCCAGGGGAATATTATTCGCAAGCAGGTCCTCAAAGTAATTCCTGTGGACTGTGACCATATTAAAATTGCTCAAGATATGCCTGTCAATAACTGCCCTCCAGAAATCGGGGCGGCTCTTTATGGCTTTTACGACATCATCCGCTCCTCCAAAAAAAGTAACCAGGCTGTTAAGTGCATCCTTGCAGTTCGATCGTGAAAATTCAACTTTCATGCAGTCATTAAACCTGACAACAGACTTAATCTCAAGCGGTGATTGCCGGAGTGAGTTTTTCACGAGGTACTGGGCCAGGATACGGGCAATGAATTTTATTTTTCCGGACTCTCCCTTTATTTGAGCCAGAACGTCAGAAGGATTTGTATCATTATCGCTTGTTAGTCCTATGTTAATATCCCATTCAAGTTCTCCAAACCTGTGATTCAAGTATTCCTCAAGTTTTCTCAAAGAATTCATCCGCATGGGATCTATTATCTCATTTAAAACATTATCAGGTATCAATAGGCCATCTGTCTCGCTCAGTACCCATTTAAAAAGAGATGCATCCATAGCCGACGAATTATTGGGATAAACGGATTTTCCTACATGGTCTATTATCTCCCTGACAGCCGCGCTAAAATTCCCTTTGTGCCTCGTAACATATGGTTGCAATTTACTTATGCAGTCATTATCAAGAGAGATATGCCTTGTGACGATCATTGTTTCCTATCCTATCTACGATTATATACTATAAGATGAACATGCGTTTTCCCCGTTTACATTTTACCCGTTTTAAGAAGAAATCATCTGAATTATTACCTATTAACAGGTTTTTTACCAACAAAGTATAACTTATGCCAACAGGCCAAGCCATTTTTAGTCCTACAATACGTTGTTTCCTTTTCTAACATATATATTTTACTATTCATTTTCAAATCTATTGTAATATTCTTATTATTGTAGAATTAATCGAATCTCCGAACAATCCAGAACAGACCCTTGGAAATCAAAAACATATAGCTTATATAGTGCTTGTAGTATGATGAAAAGGCGAAGTTTGAAAATGATCATCAGAAAATTGAAGCTCTCCCTGGTAATAGTTTTTGCAGGTTTCGTGATTTCCATGATGTCGATCTCAGCAGCATTGATAGCTTTTCTTATAGGATTTACTGTTATTCCTGTTGTTTTCGTTTTAGTATCGTTATTCATTGAAGGTATCGCGGTAATAAAAAAGGAATTAAAGGGTCTTTTCGACCCGGAAAAGAGTTCCTTCATAATTTCTATCTCGAAAGAATCTATTACCCTGGAACCACAATTCGGATAGTTGGGATTTTTCCAATTTTTCAAAAATTATTTACGATGGTCAAATTTTAGTAATAAAAAAACAGGGATAAATTAAAAACGTGAAAAAAGGGGATTTATTATTAAACAAAATACTTTGGAAATGGTAAATGAACTCACTTGCAATAATCGGGGCAACCGATATCCTAAAACTAAAATCGACACTGCAGGAAATGATCCGTGCGGGTCTGGATTTTGAATGCAAACCCAAAGAAATCAACCCTGCTTATACGGAAAAAAAAATCTCCTCGATGCTTGATTCATCAGGGCAGAAATATGAGGTTTGCGCTTTAGTCCCTATCAGCCAGGATTATAATATAGCCAGGAACAAAATCAAAAGCATACCTGTCTATTCGGACGTCCACCTGCTTGACGTATCACATGAACTATATAATGAGTTTGTTAAAATGATACCTCTCCTTCCAGATCTTGTTTTGCCAAATATATTTAATAAAGAAGCTAATAAGGTTTCTCTTAAAAGCAAACCGTCCTCTGTTTATCTTGGTGTATTCGTGAACCGGAAAGTCCAGGTGCAAACAGGTTCCGGGACTATATATAACGGTATCCTGAAAAATGCAGATTCGATAGGTGTTTTTTTTGAACCCGAAGATGATTCTGCCCCACTTTTCATTACCTGGCACGATATCAAAAAAATAATAATCCCCAAGGAAGAGAAAAAATGAATATCAACTGCTTATTACGATGCAATATAGATCGGACTCAGCCGCAGGAGGCTTCTCTGTCGAGCCTGTAACTATCCGCTCATCGGTATAGGCAAGTCTTTCGCAAACAGAAATATTCCTTGTTAAACACTCTGATTTCAGTAATCCGGCAAGCTCATTTACCCCGAAGGCAGGATCAGGGATAAAAAAGACTTTTTTTCCGCTTCGAAGCCCCGTAACGAGCCGCTTTTTTGCAGCATTTAAATCCCGCGAGTGGGCCGTGATGATAGAAATGCTGCTGATATCAAGATGCAGCCTGGAGCAGGCTATCTGCATTGAGGATATCCCGGGGATGACCTCATCTCCTGTCCTGGCAAATTTCCCAAGACCTGAAAGCATCGGGTCGCCGGTTGAAAGGACAACGGCCTCTTTCGGAAGCGAGTCCAGGGTATAATCCGTGATCTCCCATGTTTTGCACCTGATATGTTCTTTTGCAAGTTCTATGGCCCTTTTTGAGCCGAAAATCACCGTGGCGTTCTCTATCGCTGATATCGCCTCCCCTGTAAGCAGGTTGGGACCTGCGCCTACACCGACGATTTTCATGCAGGTTCTCCGCTGTCTCTCAGTATTGTCCCGTTCCTGTTTAAAAGCACTACTCTTTTTCCTGATAAGCTCACTGCCCTGGAAAGCGCCCTGTCAATCAGGGGGTTTTCAGGGTCATCCTCTATCAACTCAGCAAACGTCAGGAAGCCGCTGTCTTTAAGGATACCGGGTGATGCCCATTTCAGTATCAATCCCGGAAGGCCGCAGATTATCACCTTCCCTTTTGCGGCAGACAGGCCGCTTGAAATATCGCTACCTATAAGAATGACGGTGTATCCCGGGAAAAGAAGGTGGGAGAAACGTACCCCCTGCCGCCCGGTCGTAAGAACGAGCTTATCCGCACCCTTTATCAGCTCTTTTTTCATCTCACCCAGATGTTCATTCCAGGGCTCAACAAATCCCGTGGTCCCAAGGATGGATATTCCACCCGATATTCCGATTTTCTCATTGAGGGTATCCCTGGCAACCTTTTCGCCATCCGGCACGGAGATCGTCACATATGCTCCTTTTAGTCCGGTTTCAAGAAGCGCCTCTTTTATGGCCTCCCCTATCTGGCGCATCGGGGAAGGATTGATGGCAGGTTTGCCTTTTTTAAGGCCGATGCCGCACCCCGCTCTTATTACGATAGTATCGGATTCGCTGGCAACTGCCACAATCCCGATACCGGCCGTGGCATCAAAGGCATGGTCACCCGGGTCTTTTTCTGCTTTTGCCTCTCCGTTATTGGCCACTACACTCAATTCCGCCCGAAGCCCGATCGGCGTTGGAACTGATACCTTCGAAACATCTTTTTTCAAAGATAATACAGCAGCTTTTGCAGCGGCAGCGGCAACCGTCCCGGTGGTATAACCTCTCTTTAGCATCGAGCCATCTGAGAGGAGGACATAACGACCGCTTGCGATCAGCTTTTCAAGCTCAACGGGCGGTAGTTCTGCTCTCCTTATCCATTCATCCGGTATCCTGAAATTATTAACAGGGTCAATCATTTCTGGTCTGCTTTTTCGCTGTCAGCATGTAAATAATAACCGCTCCTATGGCGATCACGCCTATCAGTATCCAAAAAAGCGTAAGAATGTCAGAAGAAGCTTCCCTGACATCAACCGTCTTCTTCTGCCCCAGTATTTCAACCGTGTAATTCCCCGCAGGCAGGTCCACGCTTTTCTTGAAAACGATTTCTTTGTTCTCTCCCGGGGCAAGAGTGACCTGCTTTGTATCCACCTCGGTATTATTTAGTATAAGCACAACAGGAAGAGTCCCGGCTTTTGTGCCTATATTCGTCACATTTGAGGTGATTATAGCCTCCTGCTTTGCGGAAATCACGGGGGGAACGACGTTGATATCAAGCGCCTTGAACTCCGTGAACGGCATCCTGACCTCGATATCCCTGGCAGATGTCACGTAGCCGGTCTTTGATGCATATATCGTATGCGTACCGCTTGTCTCAAGGGCATATTTCACAGAACCGGAATTATCCGTCTGGCCCACTGTTATATTATCATATGTCACATTTGCGCCGCTTACAGCGGAGTCGTTGTAGGTGACCCTTATGGTAATTATCTCGAACTGGTTTGCCTTAACAGGCGCTTCTATGCTCAACCTGTTCTCTTTATAATCCGCCACTTCGATGCTTTTGCTCATTTTCTGGAAACCAAGCTTTGTCGCTGTCAGGTTATACGCACCTTTCATCGTTCTCTTGATGTTATAGTCAAGGATGCCATCCTTACCAGTCAGGCCTCCGTCTGAATCGATGCCGACAGATGCACCCTCAACAGGATTACCGCCTGCTGTCACCTTTATCCTGATAGTATCTCCGGCAGTAGCCCTTACGGGTGCATCTATCAAAAGCTGGTCAACCAGCATCTCAGGTTTTACATCCACGAACGGGTAGAACCTGACATCGCCTGAATCCGCCACCTTGAACCTGATGTTACCCATCAGGTCAACTGTGCTTCCTGAAGAAAGGCCGATGGAATTCGCATTCGTCATTTCTATTCCCCCTGAACCTATGCTTCCGATTTCCATTACGCCATATTTATCCCCTGTTTTTACCGCGATATAGTCCTCAGATATCTGGAAAATACCTCTTGTAAAGGCGGCGTTCACTTCCTTCCCTCTGAAGACCGAGTCAAAATGAATTGCTATGAGTGGCAGGTCTTTTTCTGTCCCTGCTTTTTTTGTATAAACATAGGTATCCTGTCCCGATACTACATCGTCATCGACCTCGTTCCCGTCCTTTAACAGAACGACCCAGACCTGTCCAGGACCAGCACTGATATCGACGTCTTTTATCTTAAGCACATAACCTTCCTTAAGTGTCATGGTACTGCCTTCAGAGATCGTGCGCTTATTATCATCGTCAAGGAGCACTTTATGCAACTGATTGCTGCCAAGCGTGCTTTTTACTGTACCTTCTGAAACAGCGCTGTTCTTTGTATAGCCTGCAAAATATTTGTCTGCCATGAAACCTATGACTTCATATTCTCCAAAGCCTGTATAATCAAAGCTGACCTCCTCAGGGAACGTGGAATAAACCAGTTTTCCCTCAGGGATCGTTCTTCCGTTAATTCTTTCTATCTTGAGATTTTCTTTTCCGACATCGTTGTCCATATCATAGTAAAAGCCAATGTTCGAGCCGCCGATGTTAAGGCCGAAATTCATGGGAGTCCATACATCTGTTGCAGGATAAACCGTTCCTCTCACTTCAAAAGTCCCTGTCTTTTCTACAGACAGGGCAAAGCGCAGATCGCTGCTGTCAGCCACTTTTATCTGCAAATTCCCCATAAGGTCTATTGTATTTCCAGGTGAAAGGTCTATCGAGTTGGTATTTTCCATCTCGATCCCACCTGAACCCACACCGCTTATTTCCATCTGCCCGTACCTGTCACCGCTTTTCACGGGCGTATAATATTCAGATATCTGGAATACGCCTTTGATAAAGGCGGCGTTCACTTCCTTACCCCGAAAGACAGAGTCAAAGTGGATAGCTATAAGCGGCAGGTCACTCTGGCTTCCCGCTTTTTTTGAATAAACATATGTATCGCGCCCTGAAACTACATCGTTGTCAACCTCGTCCCCGTCTTTTAACAGGACGACCCAGACCTGTCCCGGGCCCGCGCTGACATCGACTTCCTTCATCTTAAGCACATAACCTTCCTTAAGTGTCATGGTACTTCCTTCTGAAACGACACGTTTTTCTTCGTCATCGAGAAGGACTTTATGCAACTGACTGCTGCCAAGCGTGCTTTTTACCGTATTGTCTGAAACAACGCTGTTTTTTGTATATCCTGCAAAATATTTGTCAGCCATGAAGCCGATAACCTGATATTTACCAAAGCCTGAATAATCGAAGCTGACTTCAATAGGCGATGTCCTGTACTGGATATTACCTTCAGCTATGTTCCTTTTAATGTTTCTGATAGTAAGTTCCTCTGTACCCAGATTGTCATTAAGATTATAATAAAACCCGGCAAAGCTGTATGAGTTCCAGGTGTATGTCGTGCTCATTCCCTTGCTGCCGTCCCATACACGGTTGCCTGTTTCAGAAAGAGCCGCACCGGCGGTTCCGGTGAGTAAAAAAACGATTAAAATTATCCATATTGCGATTCCGAGGGCGTGTCCCTCACAAATACTTTTCTTTACCATTCATATCACCTGTACTGGTGTCTCTTTTAAAATATTAATTAAGCACCAAATCAGCGAGGTTGAAAAACCATGATAGTATAAACTTGACTTCGCCACCTACGGCTAAGTAAAACGTATTTTTATTACCTTATATAATTTGCCAGATGGCTATTTACCAGCGTAATTTCAGACTATCGTCA
>VEPN01000062.1 GCA_012026835.1 Candidatus Methanoperedens sp.
GCAAAGTATTTATATATGTCGATAGAATTTTTGTGAAAATCAGGTCATAGCTAACAAAAAGATAGCTTTTTAAGTCAAATAGCTAATTGGATTTCTTCATTTTACCATAGGGACATCAGACTGTGTGAAACTCCAAATTTCGTGTAGGGTTTATTTTTCATGCCAACATGACTTTTCACACAACCTGATGCCAGGTGTATGAACTCAAAAGCCAAACTCGTTGATTTCATACGCAATTTACCAACCTTTATATTCACAACGATTCAAGACAAAAGAAGCACAAAAGAGCGATTAATCATATACCTGTGCCGTGCCCCCCTCCCTATTGACGATGGCCGAAACAACCAATAGTAGATAGAAAACCTCATGCACCCTTTGATGCCTTGGACTTTAGCGAAGCGGAGTCCGAGGTAGTGACAATCTCCCGATATCAATATAAATTATTGTATATGTGCTAATCCGTGCGCCGCCTCCTGTGCTCCAGCCGCATCCCTGATGGGGCGGCGCGCCTGGGAGTGATAACGTGCGCGTAATCGTGGGAAAAATTATAATATCATCACTCGCAGGGATGGCAAAGATTTAAGTATACGATATAATAAAATGTAATCATATATGAAAACCATATCAATCCGATTGCCTGAGCAATATATCCGAGAGATAGAAGATGCGTGCAAGATGGAAGTACTTGATAAAGGCACAATGCTTCGCAAACTCATCGGGGAAGCGCTCCGGGAATATCATATCAAGAAAGCATTTGACCTTTATACCGGGGGCAAGATCTCTCTCTGGAAGGCAGCACGGATGGCTGGATTGACTTACAGGGGAGCTCTTGAAGAATTAAAGAAGCGAAATATTCCTTTCAGGTATGAAAAAGATGACCTGGATTCTGATATTAAATGGGCTATGGCTGAAAAATGATCGTTAGCAATTCAGGCCCGCTCATTCACTTGGCTAAGATAGACAGGCTTGACCTTCTGGAAGAGCTATTCGAGGAAGTGACAATACCCCTTGAAGTCAAGCTTGAGGTTGTTGACCGGGGAAAAGATGAAGGATTTGCAGATGCTTTTTTGATCGAAACTGAGATCGAAGACGGCTGGATAGCGGTAAATAGAGAAAATTACAAAAAAGTGAAAGAAATAGCAGAAAGTGCAGGAATAGATATTGGAGAAGCTTCTGCAATAATGCTTGCGAAAAATAAGAAATGTCCCGTCCTTATTGATGACCTGGCAGCCCGGAGGTTCGCTGCCGGTTTAGGGCTTAGTGCCGTGGGTTCGATCGGTATTTTGATAAAGTCTCAGAGAACTCATAAAATATCGAGAACCGAGGCACTGGATGCTCTTGATAAGCTTGGAAGAGTGATGTGGCTCAGTATTGATGTCTATGAAGACGCAAGAAGAGTCATTGAAGAGATGCGGTGCTAACCTGAGGAAAAATTTAACATATGTTTTTTTATATATTTTAGAGTACTCAGGTTGGGCATGCCCCTCCCCTCCATGCGCGCCGCCTCCTGTGTAGCCGCATCCCTGATGGGACGGCGCGCCTGGGAGCGATAACGTGCTCGCAATCGCGGGAACATGATTCACACACGTTGCTCCTGCATGCGTCAGAACCGTTATATAAAAATTATTGAAACCTTTCATGTTCAAAGAAATATCCCGATTTCTCTGATAAGAAGTTCATATCCAGTATGCTGGATTTGACCAGTTTCCCGAAATATGATATAATCAAAGGATTTCAAGTATCTGCCTTGCAGTCACGATTTTTATTCCGCGGAATTCTTTGACATCAAGAAGATGTTTGTTACCTGAAACCAGATAATCCACCCCACCTTCAACTGCGCATTCCAATATCCTGTCATCTGCAGGGTCCTTAATAATGACATTCAAAGTGAAGGTGGGACAAACAAGTTCAGCATGGCTTAATATTATTTCTGAATATAAAGCCACATCTTCCCGTGGCATTTCAAATTTCCCGTCAGTTAAAAGTATCCTTTCAAGTTCATCGATGATCTGCTTTGAGATAACCAATTTGGCTTTTTCCTCGAAGCATAGATGGATGAACTTATATGGATTTCCGCGCCAGAACAAAGCTGAAATGTAAATATTGGTATCAGCAACTACCTTTATCATTTTAATCCTTTACTTTGCGGTGTCTATGAACGATTTCATCAACGTCTGTTTCTTTTATCCCTCGTTCTCTTGCTATCTTTTTTCCTTTTTCTGCAAGAAATTCAAATTCCCTAATATCAGGTAGTTTTATTCGTTTGAGAAGAATCGTATCTCTGTCCCGGATTACTGCAAATGGTGTTCCATCTTCAAATCCTTCACGGAGTTTTTTAGGAATCACTATTTGACCTTTTGTGGACATTCTTGTGAACTCGACTTCTATTGTCATAATATTACATTCTTACTTTCTTACTTGATAAGGCTTTGCCTGCACGCGTCAAGAACATTAATTTTCCGTTCGCTCCCAAAAATGAATCAGTCACCTGCTGGACTTTTCAAGGCTGCATGTTCTTTCAGGTATCTTTTGAAAAACCATTGCAAAAATTTGGTTTCATCCGTTTTTATCTGGGACCGCTCCAGAGAGCTATAATAACCTGCTCTTTTTTCATAAGGTATATTGAGCAGAAGGAAACCATACTTATTTAGAACAAAATTCAATCATAACCCACTTAAATTTCAATCTGGAAGCGTTAACTGCTGCGTTTTTAACACTTCTATATAAAACCATATGAAACCTTCATTTTGAACCTTTTTTCCTGTATTAAGTAGTTCGCCGTCCTACTAACCATTGCAATCAGGACATAGCTCTGGAAGGAAACCACGGAGGAACAATGGCATTGGAAGAACTGATGCTCGTAAACCCGAAAGGGAAGTATCCACGCAGGAAGTCTTTACAGATCGTCTTTCCTAAGCCGGTAAAGCACATGAAAGTAAATCCCTCGGCAATTGACAGAGTAAAAGAAGCTGGCAAGGGCTTGATGGGAGACGTTACTATCAAGGAAGTTGCGGGAGGCGTAGGTGGTGTTGGTCTTAATTCCGCAATACCTCAAGCTCAAAGGCTGGAAGGACGTTGCAGGCTCCGGCGCGGTGGCAGTCGTTGGTGGATTGCTGGTAAGACAGGAAGATTTGGGCGCAGGTAATGCGTTTATCCTGACTGGCTTGGCAGTCACTCCCAGCCTGAAGACAGTTCCATAAACAGCTTATAAACTTTCCCGCGTTTCCGGTTACATTTGTGTAACCATTGTCATAATCCTGTTACTAACCCTGCATTCGTGCCAGATTTTTTTTATGCCTTCCCATGTCCATTTTTCTCCTGGTGACAAAAAAATGGTCGGACACGAATTTGCATTCTATGTGGCCCTGAAGCCAGACATGATAAAAGACCTCAAGATCAGATGTGACTACAGGGAGGAATTCGAGCTTGGAGGCACCCTTGAAGTCGATAAGATTGAGATGGTCGAGGGTGAAATCCTGAGGGTCGCGGGCAAATTCGGTGTAATAGACCTGGGCATATCAATGCCTGAGTTGAAGACCATCATAAGAAATGAGGTGAAATAAATGAACAAACTGCATGTAAGTGCCCGGATGAAGATCCGGGATGGTAAGTTAGAGGGATTCAAGCAACAGGCGGCTGAAATCATAAGGCAGACGAAAGAGAAGGACACGGGAACGCTCCAGTATGACTGGTTCCTTAGCAGCGACCTGAAAGAGTGCGAAATTCGCGAGGTCTACGAGAGTTCTGAGGCACTGGCAGGGCATAAGCACAATCTGCGCCAGGCTCTTAAAAGGCTCTTTGAGGAATTCGCCTATGATCATACAGTGGTTCTTTATGGTGACCCGTCGCCGCAACTTCTGGAAGGGGCGAAGATCATGATGCCTGATGTTGAAATAAAGGTGTATTCCTTCCTTCAAGGACTTGAGTCAGGGCGAGAAGCCCGCAGAGATCTAAAGGGTGATTTGTCATGAAACAGCTACTGTTAACTACAGTTGCAGTGTTTGCGTTCATATTGATTATCGCCCCTGCTAATGCTGAACTTGAAATCGTACTGAATCAACTCACACCCCAGCCAGTTGAACCGGGTAAGGATTTAACACTGTCAGTCAGGATTGAAAATGAAAATAGCGATATAGATAATGTAAGGTTTGAAATTCTTCCTGACTCGCCTATAAAACTTAAAAATGAAAATGACCGCATTATCGATGAGGGCAGGATTATCAAATATGGTGCTGTCGCTGAAACCTATCTGCTTCATATCGATCCTCTCGCATCTTCCGGTGCATACGATATTGAATTCAGAGCACGCTGGTTAAGTGACGAACAAAAGCGTGAAACCAACAAAACCTTCAAGGTGATGGTACGGGGAATGCCTCAACTAATGATTTCCAACATCACAATAAATCCTGAGCGCATAAGCCCGAAAGATAAATTCGATCTTACGTTTTCAGTCTCAAATGCCGGAACCGGTATAGCACGGGAAATACAGGTAAGTGCTGTAACGAGCAATCTGCCTTTCGTGTCTGTGGATGCTGATACGAAGGTCATAAAGAGACTCAATCCCGGGGAATCCGTTCAAATGAGCTACGCCATTCAGGTTAAAGACAAAACAGAAATTTCATCTTACTCAATCCCTATCGAAATGGATTATAAAGATGAGAACGGAAAAAATATTAGTTCTAAAAGTTTTGCAGGAGTCAGGGTCCTTGGAAAGGCAGAACTTGCGATTTCAGATATAAAGATTGAACCGCAAAATCCACAGGAAGGTGACCTTGTCACTGTGAATATGCGCATTGAAAATTCAGGAACGGGCGAGGCAAAATCTGCAAAAGTCAACCTCGATGCCCCATTTAAAGGGATAAGAACAGCTTTCCTTGGCAAGATCAAACCCGACGATGATGCACCAGGCGTTTTTACCTTCTACGCAGAGAAAGGAGGCGATATTCCTTATTCTGCTAATATCGAATTCGAAGACGATCTCGGTGCTCGAACCGTTACTGAATCGTTAAACCTCTATGTGCGCAATCCGGATAAAAATGGCATGGCAGCACAGGTTTTAGTGACCCTGCCGATCATAGCGGGAGGGGTATATTATCTCCACCGCAGGAAAAAACCATAGCTAATACTAAGAGGGCATATGTTCAACAACTTTAAACTATCGTTGTTCCTGGCATCCAAGTCAATGATGAGAGGAAATAAAAGCACACAGCTTTTAATAATCTTTATAATGTCCTTGATCTTTGTAAATTTGGTATTTATAGGTTCCATTTTTCTTGGAGTGACCGAGGCAACTAACAAACAGGTAATCAACTCGCTCTATAGCAACGTTGTGATCGAACCCAAAAAAGATGAAAAATATATAAGCGATGTTTATTCCCTGGAACAAAAGATAAAAGGTGTTCCAGGTGTCGTGGGCATCTCATCACAATATGTAACGGGCGCGACACTTTCATATAAGGATAAACATGGGACCTGGATCGTACGCGCCATTAATCCGGATGACGAGATGAAAGTGACCACAAATCATAATTATCTAATCGCTGGCAATTACCTGAGCAAGCTTGACGAGAACGAGATTTTACTTGGAAAAGAGATCGCAGGAGGGTATGGCGGTGATCTTGAATATAATTCACTGGGAGTTAAAGTTGGCGATAGCATAGACGTGCTGTTCGATAATGGCGTTAAAAAGAGTTACAGGGTAAAGGGAATTTTCGATGCGAATTTCATACAAACCAATGTGATGGCATACATCAGCCGGAATGATATGGAATCCATAGTAGGTCTGGAAGACAAAGCTTCACAAATACTGGTTAAGACTCAAGATAATGGAAATGAAGACCGATACATAAAACAGTTTTTGGAGATGGGCATTAAAGAAGAAATTAAACCATGGACTGTCTATGCCGGCATGGTAAAAAACATAACAAACAGCTTTGACATGATCGCAATGATGATATCTGCAATCGGCTTGTTTGTTGCGGTCATTACTATTTTTATAATAGTCTATACGAGTACTATCAGCAAGCGAAAGCAGATAGGGATTCTGCGGGCTGTCGGGATAGAAGGATCCATAATCATACAATCCTATATCTTCCAGGCATTGTTCATTGTGATAAGCGGCATATTTATTGGTTTGATAATAATATTTTTTGCCATAAAACCATGGTTCATCGAGCATCCTTTAAAATTTCCTATCGGGCTTGCTTCATTACTGATTCTTCCTGAGAAAGTTTCGGCCAATGCAGTAAGTCTGATCATAGCTGCGCTTGCTGCCGGGTTCATACCTTCATGGCTGGCAGTCCGCAAGACGATAATAGATACAATATGGGGTGATTGAAATGACCCGGGATGAAGCTGCTAACGAATCCCTTATTGAAATAAAAGACCTTTCCAGGATTTATACCATGGGAGAGGTGAATGTGAGAGCACTCAATAATGTCACGTTCGAAATTAAACGCGGTGAATTTGCAGCTATAATGGGCAAGAGCGGAAGCGGCAAATCAACACTGCTGCACCAGCTCGGATTGCTCGATGCACCTACGTCCGGAGAGATCATTTTCAGTGGAAAGAACATTTCAGGTCTATCTGAATCCGAGAAGGCGAAATTCCGTCTGTCAAAATTCGGCTACGTCTTCCAGGAGTATGCACTTCTGCCTGAGCTTACCGCAATTGAAAACGTCTATCTTCCCGCAATGGCACTCGGCAGGAAGAAAGAAGAGTATT
Source organism: Candidatus Methanoperedens sp. (assembly GCA_012026835.1). Taxonomy (GTDB): domain Archaea; phylum Halobacteriota; class Methanosarcinia; order Methanosarcinales; family Methanoperedenaceae; genus Methanoperedens. The sequence continues at coordinate 6,724 of VEPN01000062.1, forward strand.
TAAAAGCCGGAACCGAAGTATTGGGTAATGTCGGACTTGGTACAAGACTTCATCACCGCCCCCGTGAGATGTCAGGAGGAGAGCAGCAACGGGTGGCGATTGCAAGAGCGCTGATAAACAGGCCTGATATATTGTTTGCAGATGAGCCGACGGCAAATCTTGACAGCGACTCGTCAAAACAGGTTATCGAGCTATTCCAGAAATTAAATGAGGAAACAGGGTTGACGATCCTGATGGTAACGCATGAACCCGATGATATTAAGTATGTGAGCAAGGTTGTCTGGCTCAGGGATGGAGAACTTGCAGAGATGTGAGTCCGGAGAGGGGGCTATATCTATAATATTCAAGTATGCTATTTGAGGTGATGGTTCTGTATGGCGGGTATTGAAGTCCTGTATTTCATAAAAACACTGTATCTCAGGATAACTACCAACATAGATTGTAATTTACAGGATTAGCCAAAATAATATAATTTAAAATTTATATCGACCCCAGTATAATATCTCAGGCCTTTTTCCAAGACTAATGACACTATCGAAATCATCGGCAGTACCAAGCTTATTGCTTTAAAACCGCCCTTTAACCAAACACCATTGTATATTGCCAGTACGTACCGCCCCCGAAAATCCCGAAAAGCAGGATATGTTTTGCTACCAGCATTCTTTTTCGCAGTTTCTCAGCATCTTTTCCATAGAAATTCTCAATATATGTGAAAGTCCGTCCCATGCCCGTGATGAGAACGATACCAGTGCAGGCGAGGCCAAGGTAAAAGAAATCACGCTCAAGCGGCATAAGAATAGAAGTAAGTTCACTATTCCCGGAGTGAAGCCTGTGAATCCAGTAAATGGCAAACACGGTTGCAGCCCAGCATCCTGCGGCAAAATCATGAATGAATCCTGTAAAGATAGTTAGGGCTTTTTTCATTTGTCCACCTATTGGGATTTTTATTATTTTTATTATCCGGGAATCTGCCTTCTGTCTGCAAGGCGTCCGTTACATTAGCATTTTTCCAGGTGCCTTATCTTTTACCCGACAAAACGCATTTGCAGTAGTTTTAATATTTTATGTATTTAAAAATGTTGTGTCTCAATGTTCTTATCCACCAGAAAAATCATGAGTCCTCCTGATCGCCCTCTCGCTGTCGCCTTCAAGCGCAGGAGTCCGGGCAGAGGGACATGAACCGGTCAAATAGTGATAATGTAGCGCCGGGTAACTATTTGATAGTATAGTAAATCACCTTCCCCTCACCATCTCCTTCCCCCTCTCCAGCGCCTCCTCAATCCTGTTGACATCCGTTCCCCCGCCCTGCGCAATCCCCGGCTTCCCACCGCGTCCGCCGCCCACGAGTTTTGACATCTCGCGCACGATAGCGCCTGAGTTAATCCCCTTTTTGTGGAAGTGTGCACCTGCAATCGTTTTTATGGTGGAGGTATAGATAAACCACAGTTATATTAATTTCTCTCTTAGTAATATTTCAAATACTTCATCAAGAAACTCTTCTGGCATAGTATCATCAGCGCCATCCCCCGCCATATCATGTGCCTCCGGATTCTCAAACGGATGACGATGCCATTTACCGCCTACGCAGTCCCTTCCATACAATCTGTTATTCCATCCAATAAGCACGAAGTTCGATGTACCAGATACCTGATGAAAATAGAACTGGACATAAATGTTTGCAGAGATTTCAATTATCTCGTAGTCATGTCCGATTTTTCGTGTTGTCATTACTCCCTTAGTTCTCTACAGTGCGATTCTTATATTTTTCGGGTAGGTACTAAGTTGAAGGTTTCAAAAAAAATAAAAGGAGGAATTTATATCCTCCTGTTGCCAAAGTCCGCTACTGCAATTTCACCCTTACCCAGGCGTATTGAACGGGCAGGCGGGGTTGTCGGCACCCACCTTCGCTCCATTTTTTCAATTACAACATAGATTCCCGGGTTCAGGCCGGTAAAGCTGTAGTCTCCATTAGCGTCTGTGAGAACCAGAATATTAACTTGCATACGTTTAACTGTGTCATAACCTCTGAGCTGTATAGTCCAGTTCGAAAGGCCGTTCTCACCCATGTCTTTTATCTTATTTCTGTTTGAGTCGTTGAATTTTTTCCCGCGGATTACGCCGCCCGTTGGCGCGGTGACATTTACAATAACTGTCCTTGTCTCTCTAATGTTGAAATTTCCAATGGCATCGCTTGCATTCACATAATATTCATAGACGCCGTTAGCAAGTCCGGTCTTGTTCTTATAGAACATAGAGCCGGAACCATCCATGTTTTCCACGGCGCCGTTCCAGTTAAGCTGCACCGTGCCGCCCGGGTTGTTTAACATTATGCTCACGTTGACGTAGTTAACATTCACCTCTGAGTTGTTATCGGGAGTCGGGGGTACGAAGGTAATGGCAGGCGGCACAGCGGGCGTAACTACATTAATATCCCAGATAATTGTATTCGAAGTTCCATTATTATTTGTTGCGTTCACTTTTACTTTGTAAGTACCTGTTGAAGCAAAGTTGCCCACGAAGTAGTCAGCATTATTATTCTGGTTAACATTATCTATGAACCAGTTCCATGTACCAATTCCCTGGTTTGCTGTGGCACTGAATCTCACGGTCTCAGATTTATTTATTGTTACGCTGAGAGAATCATTTTTAGTTTTGTCATTGCCCCAGCTTATTATTTCTGGCAAAGGCGTCAGAGGTTGCGGTATCGACGGCCCGCTATCATCACTGACCTTTCCATTGGCTGCAAGGTCGTCATCGCCATCTGCCCCATCAGTAAGAGTGATTGTCAGCCTGTTACCGTTTATTGTTGTGGGAATTGTGTACCAGTGAGGTGTGGTGTTCGTGGCGTTCGCTCCATATTTCCAGTAGGTTGTATCAGCAGGCAGATTATCAGGGAATGTAAGCGAAAGAGTAACACTACCACCCAGTCCAACACCTGTAACGTTGAACCTGAAAAGGCCATAGTAAAGATTTGCACCTTCAGGAGGCGCCTGCGGTATATCGCTTACGTTAACAGCCGTAAGATTTTCAATCGCACCTTTGTCCGTAGCAAAGTACACTATGCCTTTCCCGGTGCTGGATTGGACCGGTGTGCCTGATGATATTTGTGGGATTACCGGCATCTCTGGATAGTATTGCAATTCTGGAGTATCATTCACTTTAAAGCGCAATCCATCAGCTATGTTTATCGTAGCACCCTGTTCGAGTATGACAGCGCTATCGCTTTTTAAGGTAAGTCCATATGTTGAATCTTCTGTAGCATCAACCCTGAATATGCCTATCTTGTCCCCTGACCTTATCTCCATAATGTTATCTGAAATCAGCCATGTGTACTTTAGCCTTACAGAGTTTGTAGATACATTATCAAGATATGTTACGAACATGGGGACATTGTTTTCGCCACCAATGCTTCTGGCATAGTATGTGTAAACTCCCTGAGTACCTACACCATCTGGTAGTCCTTCCTCAATTATTTTATCATCGAGTATTGTTTCCCCTTTGCTGAGTATCACCCATGCCTGCTTTATAAAGGCGTTAGTATCAACTCCCTGTAATTTCAGGCTGAATCCATCCGCGATATCCCATGTTTCTCCGACTGACAGGGTCTTTTCATCTCCGGCAGCCTGTTCAAGTATAAGCTTTGAGAGCTTGTTATTTTTACCATTGATAGTCACGTATTTCCTGCCAAACCAACCTTTCACACCATAGTATTTACCACCTATACTTATGGGGATATTAGAATTATCCAATCCATATTCCACATTTCTTCCTTTTTCTCTGGATGCGGCATATTCTAAGTTCGCCACTGTAGTGTTGTACCACAGGTACCCATTTGGAATAAACCTGAAAGACATAGATATAATTTTCAGCGACTCAGTCGATTTATTTGAATCATGCCAGAATGCCGGGAAATTCGTGACATTCCATTCCATTAAACCCGAAGTGGCCTGGCCGGAGATGTTGGTCTCATTAACAGGGTATATAGTAATATTTACTGATGTGCTGTTTAAGAGACCGTTCATATCAATTACTTCAAATGTTAACTTATGGACTCCAGGACTCAATGAAAAGATGGATAATCTTGAGATATTTCCAATAAGCCCATCAATATTTGAAGTCCAGCTATAGTTATACGGGGGCATGCCGCTTGCAGAGCCTGAAAGCATAATCATATCGCCCTGCAGGAAAGACGAATTGTCAACCGGATTTGTAATACCAACCTCGGGCGGCATTACTTTCAAGGTTTTTATTATGAAAGGATAAAACCTGACAGAATCAGTAACATTACCAGCAACCCTGAATTTCATTTTACCTGTAAGGTCAATGGTTTCTCCCGGATTGAAGATAATTGCGCTGTCGCTCTTTAAGGTAATTCCATATTTCGCATCTTCCGTAGCATCAACCTTGAATATACCTATTTTGTCCCCGCTCCTGATCACAGTAACATTTTGTGAGATCAACCATGTGTGCTTTAACCTTACAGAATTGGTGGATATATTATCCGCATATGTTACGAATATGGGGACATTGTTTTCGCCACCAATATTAGAATAGTATGTGTAAACTCCCTGAGTACCTGTACCGCCGGGTAATCCTTCCTCAATTACTTTATCGTCAAGTTTGCTGCCATCCTTGCTCAGCACAAGCCATACCTGTTTTGGCGATGCCAGGGCATCAATCGACTGGGCTGTAATCTTGTATCCTTCTCCCAGATCCCATGTCTCACCAACCAGCAGAGTTTTACTATCCGTTGTTCCCTGCTCCATAATCAATCTTGCAAGTTTGCGATTCCTTCCATTTATCCCGACGAATTTTTCACCCATCCAGCCCACTGCTGCATAGTATCTATCACCGACAGCATTGGGCACTGTTAATTCCTCATTAAAACCATACTCTACTGTTCTGTTCTCTTCTTTTGCGACATTGAACTGAATAGCGATTTTGGTTGTATTGTACCACAGACGTTCTTTTGGAATTATTCGGCCAGATATTTCCTGAATTGTCAATAACTCTGTGGACTTGTTATTATCCATGTCATACCAGAATCCAGCGAAGTTTGCAGAATTCCATGAAGCAGGATAAGTTAGGGGATAGAAAAATAGCCCATAATAGAAAGTCTCCACCTTTCCACGTACCTCGTATCTGTCCTGTGCGGCTTTCAATGTAAACGGATAGAACCTTAGTGCTGAACTATCGTTTGCCACCCTGAAATTAAAATTGTCCGTAATGTTAACGAGAGAACCAGGGTTCATGTTCAGGTTTGCCCTGTTCTTTGAAGTGAGATAATATCCTCCTGCCTCATCCACGATCATATTGCCATATGTATCGCCGCTCCTGATTTCCTTTACATCGCTTGAGATGAGCCAGGTATATTTAAGTTGTACAATATTTGAGCCGGTACTATTGAAGACACTGTCCAGATAGGTAACAAAAATAGGTACATTATATTCCCCTGCAAGGCTGTTGTTATAATAAGTGTAGACTTTGCCCTGCTCAATTACTTTCTGGTCGATACTTATCCCATTTAAACTGAGATTAAACATGACCTGCCTTGGGAATGCCCTCGCATCCATTGATTCAGCGGTCAATGTGTAACCGTCCCCCATGTCCCACTTCTCCCCAATATACAATGATTTCTTATCAAAAGTTCCCTGTTCAAGAATTATCCTGGATATTTTATTTGCTTTGCAGTTGATAGCCGAAAATTTTTCTCCCTGCCATCCGATCGCGGCATAATAGCCACCGCTTGTAGCTTTGTTACAGGCGGGATCAAGCGAATAATCTACAGTTCCATTTTTATATCGATAAACACCATATCTGGAAATCTGTATGGTAGTGTTATACCACAGATGTCCGGCATCAATATTCCTGTCAAAAGATGTGAGCGGCTCGCCCGGATCAACCTGAAGCGTCTCGCTTGTTATATTATCATCAAGATCGTACCAGAAGGCAGGAAAATCCGGGGCACCCCACAAGTATATCTTTGAATTTTCATCTGAAACTGTACCCCTTATTTCTATGCCATCGGTATCCGGCACTGCCGCGCCAATTGTTCCAATTCCCATCACCAGCGCCAGAATAACGCTAACCGTAAGTAACCTGAATGCTTTATACATATACATCACCATATTCTCTTTGAAATCCCCGTTTTTCTAAGTAAATGTCACTAAGCCTAAGCAGTATTTAAAAGCTTCGATAGAATTCAAAATAAAATAATTTCTATTGTGAAAATTGAATGATTTTCCGAATCCTGCTTTTCAGCAATTGGCTTGCAATTTTATTTCTTCAGAGCCCAGTCACTCATCTATCTCAAACAACCCGGAAATAATCTCTTCCAGTTCTTTCTTCCTCTTTTTGCTGGAAGACTCTACTTTCCCGTCGGCCTCAACCACAGATACGATAACATCAAACCTCTCTGCCGCCGCAACATCAGCCGAGGATAATATCCTGGTCGGTTCGGCAGATGGTGGTATCCATGGATTTGCCAGTACTTCAAGCTCCTGCAGCGTTGGCGTATATGAGTGGATGATTTCAAGTTTCCCTTCTTTTGCATGTTTATAAGCGCGGTAAAGGGATCTATTCTGCCTGAAACCTACATATATCTCAAGAAGCGTGACACCAATGAGAGAATTCACCTGTTTTCCAACAACAAGGTCACTGATGATCTTTTCCCCTTTATCTGTATGAAGTACGAGAAAACCGCTCTCTTTATTCTCGTTGTTTGATATCTCAAGCATTTGCGCCAGGCAGTCTATCGGGGTCATATCTTTTGTAGGAATCACCCTGTCAAAATCCTTTATTGTCCTTGATATCTGGTCTTCATCATAGTCGGCCACGCCATCACGGTTTATTATGTCCGTGACCTTCGCTCCCTGTATGCCCCAGAGATTTGATTCTATTCCGTACTTTTTCTCCTTTTTCAGTAGCGTCGAAAGCCTCTCCTTAGCATCAAGGTGCCGGCTGAGTCTTCTTTTTACGAGTTCCTCATCGCTTGCGACAAGTTCTATCGCCTTTGGGACTACACCGATTTTTTTTGTCAATAATGATATCTGCCTGACAAGTTCCGGCTCACCGAGTTCCATGACATCAAAGATATTCTCGACAAGCAGCTTGACCTGGTCATATAACGAAACATCGACATATACAGGCTCATCGCCTTCAAAGATAGGCAGCTTTCTTTTTTCGTAGAGCTCCCCTTTCATCTTCTCCACGATATCTTTCCTGATAAGCACCACAGGCTGTGCCGAGCGCGCCCGGCCTTCAAAATAAGCACCTACATTTTCTGAAAGCAACTGTATCGCCAGGGTTGTTTTTCCCCCTCCCTGCGGCCCCGTCAGCATTAAAATGGGATATTTTTCAAGTTCTTTTGAGAGTATCCTGACAGATTCTTCTTTTTTATGGGCCGAAGTATCAAGAAAATCCATCAGGAACACCCTAAAAAAATAAGCGGTTATAGCCGCTTTAGTCCATTCCTTCCATTCCGCCCATGCCACCCATGCCACCTGGCATTCCGCCTGGTGGCATGCCTCCGCCTGGTGTGGATTTGCTGGATAGCACATCGTCAATGCGCAGGATCATGGTGGCCGCTTCTGTAGCGGAATCGATTGCCTGGGTCTTTACCCTCAGGGGCTCAACGACTCCTTCCTCCCACATGTCAACGACCTTTCCAGTGAAAACATTGAGGCCCGCTGTCTTTTTGCCCTGCTCATGCTGGCTCCTCATTTCAACAAGCATATCGATGGGGTCAAGCCCTGCATTCTCGGCCAGTGTTCTCGGGATTATCTCAAGCGCTTCTGCGAATTTGCTCACAGCCAGTTGTTCCCTTCCTGTCAATGTGGATGAATATTCCCGCAGTCGCAGGGCCAGTTCAACTTCTGGTGAACCCCCGCCTGCTACGAGTTTCTCATCCTCGATGGCAACTCCCACGACGCGCAGCGCATCATGCAGCGCACGCTCGGCTTCATCTACTACATGTTCCGTACCGCCGCGAAGGATAATTGAGACCGCTTTTGGATTATGGCACTCTGTTACATATGTCATCGCCTCGTCGCCGATCTTTTTCTCTTCAACAAGACCCGCTTTTCCCAGGTCTGAATCATTGATTTCCTTGAGGCTTGTCAGAATCTTTGCGCCTGTGGCGCGGGCAAGCTTCTCCATATCGCTTTTCTTTACGCGCCTTGCTGCATAAACACCCGCTTTTGCAAGGTAATGCTGGGCAATATCATCAATGCCTTTCTGCACGAACAGTACATTTGCGCCGCTATCAATTACTTTACTCACCATGTCGTGGAGCATCTGTTCTTCCTGGTCAAGGAACAACTGGAGCTGGTCTGGTGATTTTATTGATATTTCAGCATCTACTTCGGTCTTTTTGATCTCAAGGGCTTCATTGATAAGTAGTATTTTTGCTTTCTTGATTTTCTTTGGCATGTTGGTATGGACTCTTTCTTTGTCAATTACCATGCCTTCGATCAGTTCTGAGGCTTCGATGCTGCCGCCCACTTTTTTCTCGACTTTTATATCCTCGACATCAACTGTGTATTTGCCGTTCTCTTTATCAACAACTGCAAGTACCGCATCGACAGAAAGATTGGCAAAAACATCCTTGTGCGCTTCGGCGCCTTTTCCTGTTATTGCTGTGGCGGCTATCTTCAATAATAAATCCTTATCTTTGGCATTCACTTCCATGGCAAGAGTCTTTAGTATCTCTTTGGCCTTTATCGATGCAAGCCTGTAACCGCTTGCGATCACTGTGGGATGCACATTCTGCTCAAGAAGTTCTTCTGCGTTCTTTAAGAATTCTCCTGCAAGGACTGCTGCTGTTGTTGTGCCGTCCCCGACCTCGTCATCCTGGGTCTTTGAAACCTCAACAATCATCTTCGCTGCCGGGTGCTCAATATCCATCTCTTTCAGGATGGTCGCACCGTCATTTGTGATCACGATATCCCCGAGTGAGTCCACGAGCATTTTATCCATGCCCTTTGGACCGAGGGTTGTTCTTACTGCCGCAGCAACTGCCTTTGCTGCCATGATATTATTGTTCTGGGCTTCTCTTCCTTTTGTTCTCTGACTGCCTTCTCTTAAAATCAAGATGGGCTGTCCCGCTAATTGTCCTGCCATAAATAACCTCCGTTAGAATTTTATTATTCAATCTTTAATAGTTTGTACAAATTCACGCTTGTACGAGGCTTTCGGATTGTTTGTGATTCTATATAAACATTGCTATGAAGAGTATTAATAATTATCAGTATATTTTAATCAAAAAAATGCCTGGGAAATAGAAGGTTTTTGGCAGAATACGAGTGAGGAGAGTAAGCCCCTTTATGTTTGGTGCAAGGAGCAAGTGCCCCTGTAGCGCCCATGCGGCATTCGGCTATGCGCCGTACTCGGACAGGTCTGGACTGCCCAATATGTCCTATTTCGGCTTGCACCCGCGGGGATTCGCCGTTCCATCCACAAACACATGACCTCATCCTTTCGGATTCATCGCATTTCTGCGCTGCGGTATCGTTTCTGTTCCAGAGCCAGGGTTCTCACCCTACACACTTGAATGTGTCCGCGGTCCAGATGGTGAGGGGACTTTCCTCAGCAGCAATATGCCACCGGCAGCCGCCCTTCCTCTCTCATATCTTAAAATGTCGTATGGTAAGTTAAATTTACCGATAACTTGATAATAAAAAGGGCATTTAAAGGACTCAAGGTGCTAACATAATGAAAAGAGACCTCATGGAAATCCTGTGCTGCCCGATGTGTAAAGGTGACCTCGTACTTGAAGTTACTGAGGAGAATGAGAAAGAAATCGTGAAAGGGACACTGTTTTGCGGAAAGTGCAATGAATATTATCCCATCGATGACGGCATACCCAATATGCTGCCGCCTGAGTTGAGGGAATAAAGCCAGCTATTTCTTTTTTATATGGATTCCCGATACATTAATGTTACATTAATACTTATCCAGATATTATAAAATCATTGATATCATGGAGAAACGGGAACAATGGCCAGAGAGACTAAGCAATATTATTTCTGAGCCTGAACCCCCGCAGGTGATCAATGAGGAGAGTTATAGGGAGATATATGTCATTGGATTCCTGACATTCCTTTTAATGTTCAGTGTGACTCTCATATATCCTGTGCAGGAGGAATTTGTCATGGAGAGGTTCAATCTCAAATCCCTGGCTGAAACAAGCCTCTTCGTCACGGTAAATCTTGCAGCTTACGTAATTTTCTCTCTCCTGTGGGGAAGCATATCTGACAGGATGGGTAAAAGGAAGATTTTCATCCTTGCAGGTTTTCTTGGAAACTCTATCTTTATATTCAGTCTCACCCTTGCGCCTGACCTGTCCGTACTTCTGGCTCTGCGCTTTATAGAGGGAACCTTTACTATCATGGCATTTGCTCTTCTCATGACCTCGGTGCTTGATATAGTCAGGCAGAGGCACTACGGAAGAGGCATGGGGATTCTCGGCATGGGCATGGCGCTGGGAAACGGCCTCGGCGCTCCGGTTGGCGGGAAAGTCGGTGCGATAAATCCCCTGTACCCCCTGTACTTTGGCTCATTTATGCTGCTGCTTGGGGCTCTTATTGCTTTGATATTTCTCAAGGAGAAAAAACTTGAGTCAAGACCTGCATCCCTGAAAGATGCGCTGCTGCTGTTGCGGGAAGAGAAAAGGATATTCGTACCTTATGCCTTCTCCTTCGTGGAGCGGTTCACGGTAGGATTTTTTGTCTCGGTATTCCCGCTCATGCTTGGTATGAGATATGGTATGGGACCGGAAAGCAGAGGCATATACATGATGGCTTTTTTAATCCCGTTTGCATTATTCCAATACCCTTTAGGGGCTATCTCTGACAGGATAGGAAGAGCAACTCCGCTGATCATCGGTTCCATACTCTACGGCATCTACGTTATTAGCGTTGGCATTGTTGCGCCTCCTGCGCTGGTTATAGTTATGCTACTGGGCGGCATCGTGGGTGCGCTTATGTACCCCCCTTCCGCTGCTCTTGCTGGCGACCTGGCAAATCCCGCAAAGCGCGGCACTGCCATAGGCGGGTTTAACCTGTTCGGCTCTCTTGGCTTTGCTGTAGGTCCTTTTATTGGAGGATTGATAGCAGACAGGTATGGCTTCCAAGCGAGCTTTGCTGTGGCGGGATTGACAGTGATCGCAATAGCACTGGTGTTCCTGCCTCTTTTGATAGGGATAAGCAGAAAAACAGATTAACGGTTCACATGGATTTTTTGGATTTATAATTTCTCGGTTTCCTGCTCAAGATGCATTGCGCCCACCATTTTTTCAACATTTATGACAAATGCTCTGCCGCGACTGCGCTCGTTTAGCTTTCCTGCCTTCACAATAGCATCAAGGACTACATCGTTTCTCTCTTTTTCTATAAGAGTTATCATAATTTCCTTTTCCGGCTCTATGGGAATCCCGAGGATTTTTTTGTTCATGTATACCCATTCCTCTTCCATAAAATATCGTAGCTCCCTCGACTCCGGCTTCGCGTGCTGCCCTGATTATCGTTTCCCCTTTTCCTCTCTCATTGCAATACCAAGAATAAGCAGCGATATTACAGGCGCTAAAGTTGCAGTAGCAACCAGCCCGAAACTATCCGTAATCGGGTCTTTTCCACCTATAGTGAAGTTCGAAAATAACCGTAATATCCATTAGAGAACAAAACCGCAGATAAACGCAAATGAACGCAGATTTGCTGCTTGGTATCTGCGTTAATCCGCGTTCATCTGCGGTTCGTATATTATGCAAATTTAGGAATCTTGCTATAATACAGATATCATCCCCACCCCTATGGTAAGTATCAGCGGCACAACCATAGGGCCGGTCATAACAGCCCCTGCGTCAAATGCCAGCGGGACGATATATGCCGGTGCAAAATAAATAAGCACAAGAGCCACAAGATACCCGGGAACTATAATCTTCCAGAGAGGTATTCCAAGAAGTATTCTCAACATCGATATCCCAAGCGCCACTCCTACGCCAATGCCTACAGTATGCATAACAAGGCTTCCGGGTATAGAGCCTGAGGAAACTGTCTCCACCTGCCTGATAAGAACACGCAGATTCGGCTCTGCCAGTGTGACAGCATAGCCAAAAATAGAGCCAAAGACAATAACAAGGTACGTCGAACCAGTGCCGGGCAGATTCGCGCCCACCTGGTGCCCGAAGGGCAGGAATCCGAGTTTCAATCCTTCCAGAAAAAGTATAAGCCCCAGGGTGGATAATGCTATGCCGATCAGGATTTGGGATAAATTCTCAACCGGTCTTTTTATTATGAGAATCTGGAAAATGAATAAGAACGCGGTTATGGGTAATACATCTAAAACAACTTCAGTGATAGCAGAATCTTTCAGCCAGGATAGTACCATAAAAGATATAATAGGGTGCTGTCAAGTCTTCTGTTGTTAACTGATGTTCACACATAACATTCAGCCAAATTAAAGTTTTCATTTACTTCGTATGACCAATTAGAATATTTTACATCAATATTTGATTTATCCGACCC
>VEPN01000063.1 GCA_012026835.1 Candidatus Methanoperedens sp.
ACAACATTGGGCTCCCTCACAAGAATTGTAAGCAAAGACGGTTCTGTTGTGATGCAATTGCATGATAATCCTGCCTCGGTAATCAACATCAGGGCAAAAGCAGATACAACTGTCACTTTTGATCTTGCGGACGGCGTGAATGCCTCAAAGGAAGATAATGTAGTGAAAATAGAGACGGGTAATTTGACAGCATATATCGCTTCAACGAACTCTACCTCCATAAGTATTGACGGGGGAGCGGTCAGGATCGGACCGGGCAAGGGAAATGTTATTTTCAGGGCCGTGCCTGTGAATATGCCGGTGGACGGGATGCATCAGAAATTCATGGGAGAAATGATGAAAAACAGGGCAGGAGCAGAGGTTTCTGTGGGTATGTCGGATAAATATTCCATTGTTGACTATTCCGAGAATATGAACGTCATGATAAGATCCATGGAAAAAAATCGTATGAGGATGACAATTAATTCCACAGACCCTTCAGGGAAATTTGTTATGATGAATATAGATAATAGTTCTTTAGTGTGGAACGAAAATCAGAGAATGCGCTTATACCTTGATAATAAGCCAATGAGGCAGGTCATGACCGAGCAGGAACTGTATGATGCAAAAGAATCTTCTTTCTGGCTTACCACACCCGGCGGGAACCGTATGCAGGCAATGATGTATATAGCAAATTTCTCTGAACGCGTGGTGGATATCGTGGTTGAAGACACTACAACGCCATCTCCAACACCTGCCACAACTCAGGCAGCAAAAACACCCGGTTCAACGCCTGCAACGCCCGGATTCGGGATAGCTCTCGGAGTGCTTGGTGCAGGCATTGCATATCAGTTGAGACGAAGATAATGGTGGATAGCCGATCATTTACTGACTGTAGCATCCACTACCTTTTTTAGCCTGCCCTCAACCTGCTCGGCAATGGGTAAAAGCTTTGGATTGCCAACTTTTCCAAGCTGGACAGTAGGTAAGACCGCACTGACAAAGGTTTTTCCACCCTGTGTATAAACGATGACATTGCAGGGGAGCAGGACTCCGATATCCCGCTCTGCAATCAATGCCTGGTAGGCAAGCGGCGGATTACATGCTCCCAGGATTATATAATCCTCGAAATCTACATTAATTTTGGTCTTAAGAGTTTGCTTTACGTCTATCTCAGTGAGAACCCCGAAACCTTCTTTTTTCAGTTCATCCCTTACTTTCGCAACTGTATCTGAATAACCCAGAGTAGTTGATTTTTTGTAGTTGTACATTTTAATTTTACCTCCATCTCCTCTTATAACAGGTCTTTCTTTTTCTCTTCAAATTCCTCTTTACTTATCTCTCCCCTGGCATACTTTTTCTTCAGTATCTCGAGTGGGGATTCCTCTTCTCTCCTGGCTCCACCGCCCTGCCACAGATATCTGATAAGCAGCGCCAGCCCTATGATTACCAGTATCCAGAATAACAGCCAGAGTATCCCGCCTCCGTAGCTCATCATTCCGGATCCGTAATTATCCATCATTCCGAATTGCATGTTTGACCTCCACTAATAATAATTTATTTTTGTACTATAAAAAGACATGGATAACGTGAGTTCGATGATATTGCGGTAAAATTTTAAGCAAACAACGCAGCCCCTAAAGCACCAGTTATCTGTGGCTCTTCCGGTAGTTTTATCCTGATATCTAATGCCTTCTCCAGTGCCTTTACTATTCCGGGATTTTTAGCCGCTCCGCCCACAAAAGCCACCTCAGGTTTTATCCCCAGTTTTTTAACCATTGAAGTTGTCCGCAGGATAATACTTTCAATAAGGCCGGCAGCTATATCTTCTTTTTTAGTCTTCTGGGCTCTTAAGCTGATAACTTCAGATTCTGCGAATACCGTGCACATGCTGCTGATCTTTGCCGGATTTTTTGAAACTTCAGCAAGCATTCCTAACTCATCCAGCGATATTTCAAGAGCTTTTGCCGTATATTCCAGGAACTTGCCGGTTCCTGCCGCACATCTGTCATTCATCAGGAAGTCTACAACTTTACCATTTTCAATGCTGATCACTTTGCTATCCTGGCCGCCGATATCGATTATCGTATGGGCTGCCGGTATAAGATAGCCAACACCCCTGGCATGGGCTGTTATCTCACTGATAGTTTTATCTGCAAATCCAATACTGCTTCTGCCGTATCCTGTTGCCAGGATTTTTCCAACCTCGCTATCGCCTGTACTGCACTTTGAGAGGACTTCCCTGTATGCCGCCTCCCCCGCTTTTCTAAAATCAAAGCCTGTAGGTATAATGGTATATGCTGCGATTTCATTTTCACGAAGTACAACAGCCTTGGTGGTCGCAGCCCCTGCATCAATTCCGATAGATATCATTCCAGCATCTCCAGAAAGGCATCAACCCTTGTCTTTATCTGCTCGGTATCAGCCGCGCTGTAGTCTGTTTCTATAGACAGGAGTGGAATACCCGCTTTTTTCAAAGCCTCTGCAACCCTGTATTTCTCGATATTGTATCCGTGGCAGAACTGGAGGGTATAATAAACAACCCCGCCAACATTGAAATCCCCGGCAAGCTTTAATATCTGATCGATTCTTCTGTTGTTCGGATACATGCAGGCGCAGGGGATTTTCAGATATCTCTCTGCCAAAGCTCTCATTGGCTCCTTAGTCTCATCAACCAAATCCCAGAAGGCTCTTGTGCCGGTGCAGCTTTCCTCTACCACAATCATCCCGCCCCGCTTTTCTATAATTTCCGGAACCTTAGTGTTTCCTGATGCCATCGGGCAGCCGGATATCATAATCCTCGGCCCGATATTCTCTCTTTTCTTTACTTTTAGTTCATCAAGCAGTAGAACAAGATTCTTTCTGAACTCGTCAGGTGAAAGAAAATGCATCTGTTGTAGAACTTTCAGCATTTCTGTTCCCCTGATTGGCGGCGAGTCTTTTTTCCTTAATTCATAGATTGCGTGGAGCAATTTTCTTGTTTTATTTGCAGACTTTATTTCATTTTTTAACTGAGCTTCAGTAATTTTATTGCCTGTCAGCTTCTCCAGAACGTCTTTTAAGCTTTCCAGTTCTTTAATATAGTACTCCAATGCATTTTGATTTTCAGGCTTCTGGGGAAGATCCATGACATGGGTTGGGATGTACTGGTTCAGGAGTTCGTACATCTTCTTTTTTCCATCGCATGTCGCCTCTGCAACAATGAGATCAACAAGACCAAAGTGAGGACAGGATTTAGTCTTACTGCATTTCTGGTCAATTACAGAGCCGAAGGAGGATTTGATCAGAGGACAGAGATTTCTTGGCAAATATTCCTCTGCCGCCTCAATGGGAGCGCTTCTTCCGCCGCATAGTATTACCCGGTCTGCGCCGCAAGCATAGATTAGTTCATCCGGGACATAAAGACAGAGCGTTCCCACTATCTTCTTGCCTTCTTCTTTACTCTTCAGTATTTGATTTATCCTTCCGGGAAAAGCGTCCTTGAAAAAGTCCAAGCTCTTTAGAAAAATGTCATTTTCCACAATTTTATCGTTCATCCGTTTTCACTTTATTAACCAAATACCAGAACTTTTTCAGACTCCTCAACTATATGGAGCATATCATGCATTGTAGAGATCGGGCAAACCTCGCTCCCCTTCATCTGCCTTAGTTTCAGGCATGTTCCGCATGCGAAAATCTGACCTTTATGCTCAACAAACAGCCCGATCTGTTCCTGAACCTTGAATTTTTCATCCTGAATATTTTCACTCTCAACACCTTTACCCAGGAGAAATACTTTTACTTCGTGTTCCATGAGTAAAGATGTTACACCAAACCTGAAGGCGTTCCATACAGTTTCCGGATCATTTGTGTTTATTATTATTCCTATTTTCATGACATCCTCATTGCTAACTTTTCATTCTCTGCCAGTTTCTCTAATAGTACTTCCCTCATCAAATCGCAAGCCTGCAAGATTTTCGGGTTAGCGATTTTGTAGTAAACATTTGCCCCATCCCTTCGTGTATTAACAACATTATTCTGCCTCAAGACCGTGAGGTGCTGCGAGATGTTTGCCTGGAGCACGCCAGCCTGCTCTGCCAGTTCATTAACGGTTTTTTCCCCGTCCCTGAGAAGGTTTATTATCTCCAGCCTTTTTGGGCTTGTGAAAACTTTACATATCTCAGCGTGCATTTCATAAATTTTCTTATTCATTGTACCTCGGTTCAATTTTAAATCACCTTCCCGCATGAAACCTGCAATCAGCCATAGAGCATTGTTTATTCCTGGGGCTGTGCTCGCATTTGAGTTTTGATACCGGAATATGTTCAAGTTCCACGCCAAGCACTTCCTTGAAATATTGATTTGCAGACTCTATTGCAGTAAAGGTGCTCCGTTTACAGCATCTGGCTCCCCTGTTACTCGCTATTGCTGCAAGCGCTCTTGAAGTCATCATATTTGCAGTCCGCCTTTCATAATCCTTCAGGGGCGTGGCTTTCAATATGGTGCTCATGGCAATGCCTGTGGCAATAGCAGCCGCGTCAGCGCCATACAAACCGCAGTAGCCGCCTGGCACAGTAGCGCCGCGCCTTATAGCCTCTTTGATATCTTCATCCGTCGCTTTGCCTGTAAGATTTTTGTAGGCAGTAACCAGCACTGCTGCTATCATGGCATGATGCTCAGGCCCGTGCATGGGCATGGTGGGATGCTTCATAATTGTCTTTGCCATTTCCATGGGGTTTGTTGAACTTGAAGACAGGCAGAACCGGGTGATTATCTTTATTGAATCGCCTGCGTGGCATTCGTTACATACATAATGACCGGAAGGACAGTGAATGTTGGCAGATTCTGCTTTCCCGCAATAAGTGCATGTTACAGGAATAGCTGAAGTCAAATATTCAAGTTCCTCGCCGCATATCATACAGTTTTCAGTTTTTTTATTGTTTTCTTCCATAATTCCTCACGTCTTGAATTTTAATGATTTCTCAGGACAAACTTCAATACATAGTTTGCATTTCAGGCAGTCCCAGTTTTCCACAGCAGCCCATCCTTTTTCTGGTTTATAATCCCATTTTCTTACCTGCATGTTTACCCCGTCAGTTCTTTTTTCATCTCAAGGTACTGCTCTCTTGTTATTTCGCCCTTAGCGTATCTTTTTTTCAGGATAGTGAGCGCGGATTCAGGAGTTTCTTCTGATTTTTTGGTGCTGGCATTTACCAGTGAAATAACCAGCCAGATTACTGCACCCCAGAATAACAGCATTATGATGGCTACAAAGCCCATACCAAAACCCATGATTCCGCCTCCTGAAAACAACAGGATTACTGCCACAAGTAACGCGATGAGTATCCACAAAGTTGAATCTTTATTGTTCATTTTTATACATATCTCCGATTTTGGATTTTAAAATCATATTCTAAGATATGAATATTCATATATATGAATCTTACCTTCGCATAACAGATGTCAATAAGGCCAATACTGTGGTTTAAAAGTTAGGCCATACAAATATAAATCGTGATATTATTAAATTCCCTTAATTCCGTGCCTGAAAGTGATATGCTTATGACGACCATTAAAAACCTTTATAAAACTGGCCTATCTGAAATAGTTATCTTTTAGTGGATACATTATTCAGAATTATCCGTTTTAACTTCTTGCTGTTGCAATATATCCTATATCGTTCACAACCTTTACTATATCTGATTTTGTCACCATTGCCGGGTCATACTCCACAACAGCCATTCTCTCAATCAAAGAAACCTTCGCGCTCCTGACTCCTCTCTTTTTTCTAAGAGCGAGTTCTATGCCGACAGCACATGCCCCGCATCGCATTCCGGCAATATCAAGGATTACTTTTTCCATAATGTACCTCGTTTTTTATCTGATAATAAGCTACTTTACTTAAAAACAATTAACATTCCTTCTCCAGCACCAGAGGCCCCACATAGTTGCAGCTTTTGCACTGGTACTGGTAGCCTGTTTTCAGGCCCATATAATATGTAACCCCGGTGGAGCCGCAGACCGGGCAGACCAGGATTCGCCTGCCCTGTGGTCTCTTCAGTTCCTCCAGTATCTCCTTTTCAAGGGCTTCGATATCGTCATTGTTGTCTTCAGACATATATCCTATTTTCACTGGTCATATCTTAAAGCATCCACAGGCCTCATCCTTGCTGCATGCCTGGCAGGGATTATCCCTGAAAGCACGCCTATCACGACTGAGAAACCAAGAGCAAAGAAAATAGTACCCATTGTGATAGTGGCTTTCATATCCCCGCCAAAACCAACTGCCTGTATTCCCAGGAAAGGAATAAGCAGGGAAATAGCCGAGCCCGCAATGACGCCAAATATCCCTCCCACAAGCCCGAATATCCCTGATTCGATAAGGAAAAGCTTCATGATCTCACGTTCGCCCGCTCCCATTGCTTTCAGAAGGCCTATCTGTTTGGTCCTCTCCATGACGGACATGAACATGGTATTGGCTATGCCAATTGCTCCCACAAGGAGTGAGACCGCAGCGATTGCACTTAAGAAAAATGATAATGTTTCTGTCACGCTGCTCATCTGTTCACGGATAAGCGCTGAGGCTATGACAGTAAAATCTTTTGTTCGCGGATTGACCTGCCTTGAACTCATAAGCTTCTGCTCGATGTCAGCTTTCAGGTATTCCACCAGGGTGGCATCAGTGGCTTTAATGACAATGGATGTGAACTGGTTATTTGACACTTTTTCAGAGATAACATCTCTTGCTATTCCGGAAGGCATATATATCCCGGTATCGCTGCCACCCCCGAATCCGCCTGATTGCTTGAGGATACCCACGACCCTGAAATTTTTTCCACCTATGGTAATGGGGCGGTTAAGGGTTATAGGCTGGAGGAAAGTGCCGTGTGCAAGATTATAGCCCACTACGATCGAATTTGAGTCTCCTGCCTGGAGGTATCTCCCTTCCTCTATTCCCGTGGTGTCCATAAGCCTCCAGACTGAGGTATCCACGCCTGTTATGGATACAACAGTTTTCTCGTTATCGTATACGAGGTCAGCTTTGCCTGAAACGAGCCCGTTCACATACATGACACCCGGTAACTGTTTGATCACCCTGTAGTCCCTGTCAGAAAGGTTAATTGAAGAACTTGTGCTGACCGACCGGTCTGTGTGCATCTCGCTGTGCACTCCAGTGGCCCTGAAATACCCGGGGATTACAGTAATTATATCAGCGCCGAAACCCCCAAGCCTCTGCTGCACATTTTCCTGCATTCCCTGCCCTATGGATATAATGGCGACGACCGAGGCCACGCCTATTATTACACCCACTATGGTAAGCCAGCTTCTCATCCTGCTTTTCTTTACATGGGAAAGAGACAGCAGGAAAATATCCAGAAGCTTCACCGTCTCTGCCTCTGGAATCTCAGCCTCTGGTACATATCTTTGATGCTCTTTCGCTGCCAGATACCGATGATGCCGAGTAACACGACCCCGATGTACGGGGCAAAGCCGACTGCAAGCTTTGAAACGTTTGTTCCTCCACTATGCATCGCCTCATGCTGGTCGCTGGCCCCACCAGGTGTTGCCATCGGATTTGAAAGTTTCACAGGTATATTCTTCTCAATGGAACGCCTGATACCCCCGGCATCGGTGTACTGTATCAGGAGCTTCATATCCTGGCCGCGGTTCCTGGTTACCTGGAAAGTTGCAGAAGTATAATCCCCTGCGTTAAGATTACCTATGACCTGCGTATTGCTTCCAGCGACATTGAAATTGCTCTGCGTTGGTATTGTCACGCTCACCGCCTTTGCGGGATTGACCCCGACGTTTGCCACGCTGAGAAGAAAACTGCCTCCCGATTCCTGGTAGCTCAACTCAAAGTCTGTTATACCTGCAATCCCAACGCCGATATAATCGCTGGATGAATAGTTCATCCCGGATATTGTTAAGGGAATATTATATACACCTGTTTCGGCCTGCGCATCAACTGCGAGGGTGAACCTGATTTCTGTCTCTTCACCCGCGTTCAGGCTTCCAAGTGAGAATCTCTTGCCTGAGCCGACTATGGAGAATGCCGATGCCAGGTGGTCGCTTGCAGTGTTTATGTCTGCATACAGGTTCCTTGCAGTCCCTGTTCCTTCGTTCCTGAATTTTAATACGACTTCATTTGTGGAACCGGGCGCAACAGAACCGATAGAGGTGTTTGAAAGTGTTATCACAGGCGCACCTTTTACAATAAGGATCCTGTCTTCCAGTACCTGTGTGGCAGGTGTAGTGCCGGCGCTGTCTTTTCCTTTTGTTGTGATATACACGTTGAATTCATACTCCCCCTCCACTGCTTTCTGGTCTATATGTATTTTGAATTTGGCTGTCCTCATGTCGTTCCAGTCTTCCATATTGCCTATGACGGCAGAATCATCAAGTACATGGATCGCTTTTTCTGTGGCGTTGTTCGCAGGAACAAGTCTTACGGAAGTGTCTATCCACCATGTCCCGTAACCAATATTCTTGAAGGGGACCCACACGAAAACCGTATCGCCGGGATATACAGGTTCATGTTCAGTTACAAGGTATTCACTTGCCGCTGATGCGTTCTGTAATACCGGAAGCAAAAACAGCAAAACGATAATGTATTTTATTATATTACTCATATTGTTCACCTAAGATGCTATTGTTCCATCGATCATTCTCACTATTCTGTTCGCCCGTGCGGCGGTTTTTTCATCATGTGTAATCATTACCACCGTGACTCCCCGGGAGTTAAGTTGCGAAAAGATATCAAGCACTTCTTTTCCAGCTTCTGTATCAAGATTGCCTGTGGGCTCATCGGCCAGGAGCAAAAGGGGATTTGTGGATAGGGCTCTTGCAATAGCGACTCTCTGGCTCTGGCCGCCTGACATCTGCGAAGGGTAATGACGGGCGCGCCCTGACAGTCCCACAAGGCCAAGAAGTTCCTCCGACTTGTCCCATATCTCTGCCTCCCCGAACTCATGTATTCTCATTGGCAACTGGACGTTCTCAATTGCATTCAGGGTCGGGTAGAGATTATGCGACTGGAAGACAAAACCTATCTTCTTCCCCCTGATCTTTGCAAGTTCTTTCTCATTGAGGGCAGCTATATCCTGTCCTTCAAGGAGCACCCTGCCTCTTGTAGGTATGTCAAGGCAGCCTATCATGTTCATTGCTGTTGATTTACCGCTTCCGCTTGGTCCCATGATGGCCAGGAATTCCCCTGGTTTTACTTTCAGGCTTAAACCCTTAAGAGCCTGGACTTCAACCTCACCCATACTGTAGGTTTTCCATACGTCCTCAAGTTCAATAATGTTCAAAGTGACCTCCTGCGGTCTTATTCTTTCTTTTGAACAACTTTACAGGCAGTGTAAACCTATGTACTTTACGCTTTCAAAAATTAAAGCCAATCTAATTTTTTTTATTGTTTTTTTAAAGCACAAACAAGATGAATAACTGAAGAATAAGCTATGTTGCATGGAGGGCCGATAGATGTCTATTATCGAATTAATGCTGGTAGTTTTTATTATCAATCTGCCTTTTGGCTACTGGAGATTCAGTGCCGCCAGGTTCTCCAGGCAATGGATGATGGCTGTACATATTCCCGTGCCGTTCGTGTTTTTATTGAGAATATTTTCAGGTTTTGGCTGGAAAGTTATACCGCTGCTCATGCTATCCTTCGCCGCCGGGCAATTCGCGGGCGGAAGGCTCAGGAAATTTTACATTCAATAACTTTACACTCAATAACAATGCAGGTTTTATTTAAGATTTTAAAAAAGAATCAGTCAGAAATCTTACAAATTTAAAGCAAAACCACTATTAATAGAGGCGATGCATAATTACACATAATAATATATCTTAAGGAGAATCGAAAAATGGACTGTTGCGGATCAAGTAAACCGAAAGAAAACGACAAAGATGCAAAAATAGGCCAGCAGGCCAGTGAAAATAATCCCGTCCAGAAAGAACAGGCCCACGGTGGCGGTTGTTGCGGCGGCGGTGGCAAGGGCATGTGGCTGCACCTGATACTGATGATAATCGTATTTATAGCGGTATCATATATTACAAAGGGGTAATAAAATGAATAAGAAAACCATTCTGATTATCGGAATCCTTGGAATATTGCTGGTATTTGGCGCTGCAATCGCACTTGCGCAGAATGCGACAGAGAAAACAAAAGATGCACAAGATCATGAATGTACTCCCGAAATGATGGAGAATATGCAGCAAAACTGCCCTGACCAAATGATGCAATCCGGCGCCTGTGATAGTATGATGGATGGCGAAAAAGGATGCGGCGAAATGATGGACAATAAAGAGCCGGCAGTGAGTAATACGGACACAGCAGAAGAAAACCATTGCAGTGATATGGATTCTGGTATGGAATCAATGATGACAAAACCCATGATGTAAAATATTCTTATATTTTAATCACATGAATGTTTAAGAAAATGGTGCATGAGCCGACGCTTGATTATATGGCAGCAAAAGAAAAGAACTTGCAAGAAAAGGAAAAATAATAATTAAAGCAAATGTTTTACTTGCTCCGCTGCTTTTTTTCCAGAGGATATGGCGGCTGACATCCCGTATGGCATGAGATGGTGACTATCCACATGAGTATAGTCACCCGCTAAAAAAACCCGCTGTGACGGATGTATTTTTTCTATATCCCAGGCACCATAACTTTCCTCCGAAATAATCGGGCTAATCATATCCCAGTGATGGTGGTCGGCAAATTTTATCTGTTCCTCCCTGAAGTTGCCAAAACCCAAAGCATCAAGAGTTTGCAGAGCAATTTTCACCATTTCTTTTGCATGAAATTTACGCACAGGTACGGATTTAATTCCCATGAAGTAAAAGTATAACAATACCAGACCATCAACAGCCGTTTTCTGCCGCACAACGGTACTGGTAGCAAGATCCGGGGTAGCAATGTACGAAAACTCAGGAATCAGGTCTTCCGGTATTGCTAAAATGCACAGACTCCCTGTGCCGTAACGAATTCCATCCAAAAAAAGTCTGCTGGGGCTTTCTGCACGGGCGATAACGCGAGATGCTTCATGGGCTGGTATCGAGCAAATAACGGCCTTTGCAGAAAGATGCGTAATCTGCCCCTCTTCATTGGCAGTAACAACAACATTTCGTCCCTGATCATCGATACTAAGTACCTGCACCCCACAACGAAGCCGCGATGATATACCTTCAATCAAGCCAGCAATCAGCGCTCCATTGCCGGTTTTATAATGTCCCATCTGAAATACCTGAAAGGCATCAAGCCTCCTTTGAGGAATATATTCACCTATCTCACCGGGGTGGATCAACTGAAAAAAAGCATTTAACAACTCGTACGATGACAGCGAAAGATCGGATATATCATATGCGCCTCCATTGATAAAAGCAGTAATCTCTTCGATCTCAAGGTTTCGGAAATCAATTTTTTCAAGACACTCCACAACACTTTTACCAAACCAGGTGCGTCCTTTTGAAAAGACTCCAATCATGCTACATTCTTCGATCAGTGGTGGTGGAGCGATTCCGGTCGGCAAGGATGTCGGTTCAATAGCAAAAACCGCTCCGATCTCATAGCTTACTCCCATTTTTTCACGGGTAAGTACGCGCCCTCCGGCATTCGTTTTTTGTTCAAGCACCAAAATGTCCTTATCACGCAATGTGTATGCTGCGGAAAGCCCGGCCAGTCCGGCGCCGACAATTATTACATCCTTGCATTGGTCTTGAAAGCTTTCCATTTGATCCCCTGCTAATAATACAAATTAAATGTGTGATATTCACCTGAATTGATGTCACCAACATCCATGGCAACAATAATTCCGGTTGACCCTGTGGCAGAAAAAGCATCTGAAAGCTGTCTGGATCCTATTTTAGCTATAAAATCTGAAGCATCGTAAGGAATCATATGTGCCGAAGCGCCAACTTTATCTGTGGAAAAACCAAAACTGACCCGGTGGCAGTGCTCTGCTAACATCGTCACTTTTTCCCCAACTATATCTCGCAGCATTGCGTTATGTTCGCGAATCTCATAATCGTGCATGACAGGATAGACCTTTAAAGCCGATGCACCGGAAAAAACGAAATCAAATCCGAAAAGGAATCCTTTATGAACCTTAAGGCGGCGGGCATCGGGTGAAATACCTGCAAAGCCAAGAGCACGTGTTTCCATAGCCGGGTAATCTCCCACAATGTGCCAGAGTTTGATTCTCGATGAGTCAATATCCGGTCTCAGGTCTATACCGACTACATTATAACGCACTTTTTCGTATAGAAAATCTGTTCCTGTTACCTCATAATACAGTGAACGGTCTATGGAAGCAATTTCAGCATAATGCTCTAAAAAGGCAACTATTTTAGGATTAAGACCGGATCCTCCGTTATTCTTGTACCAGAGGTTAAACCGCGCTGGATTTACGGTGTCACCATATACTTTACAGGAGCATTCCAGATGAGCTTCGGGCGAAGCCCTCAATAAATCCAGGAATGGAATGCAAAGCGGTGTTTCTCTGGATGCAAAGGATGCCAGATGCCTGCTGAATTTTTTTATTTGCACATCGGCTGATTGCATAACTAAATAATTATCCTTTTATTAGATGGCGCGGGGTGGCATTTTGGTTTGATGCGGACAGTCTGGCGGGGCTTCATATATAGTACCGTAACAAGCAAGAGCATCCCTGAAACACCATCCTTTCACATACATACATCTTTCAAAATCGGTACAATTGTAACATTCGGAATTTTGAAAAAGTTCTCGTGAGGGATGATTGAATCGGTGTATGGCGTCGGAATTCCATACGCCCATAACTCCGTCCTCGAAAACATTTCCTACTGTGTAAGCTGGCTCATTTGGCGTTTGTTCGCATAAGGTAACTGCGCCATCCGGCTTTACTAACATTTTGGTGCGCCCTCCTGAACAAATCGGACGCTTTGCCCAAACTTCTGGTGTAAGATTCCTGGGTCCGCCAGTTGTAATATTCTTTTGCATGAAGACAAAAACATCCGGAAATTCTTCCTTGATCTGGCTCTCCATATCTATAAGGCGCTTTTTCTGTTCCAAGGTCAGGAAAAGCTTGTCATTATGCCGGTACAGGCCCCGGCTGTACTGCACAAAATGAAACTCGTTTACACCAATCGGCGCAAGACGCCTGACCAGTTCCAGTGGAGCATCAGCATTATATGAAGTCAGCACCGCTTTTACTCTTGGACTGATCCCGGCTTCGATCAGGTTTCTCAGACTATCCTGCGCTCTGGAAAGATAGTTCTTGTGCCGGGACAAAAAAGAAGCGAGCCTGTTATCAGTGCTGTCCAGGGATACTTGCATCGGACGCAGCGCCCAGTGGGGCACGTTTTTATTACCTATGTTCAAGTCAGCCATCCTTTGAGCCTGCTCCGGTGAAACATAGCTCTTTGTGGAAACAAAGAATGAGAAATTCCGTTTGTCTAACTCTTCCATGATTTCCAGGGCATCCTGACGGCAAAAAATATCAGCGCCGCCAATATCGACCAGTGTAATTTCATTTTCTGCAATTTCATCCAGAATGGGGATCCACTCATCCAGACTACGCTCCGCACATGGCTCACGTTCAGCATAACAGTAAATACAGTCGCACTGGCATCGGTTGGTAAAGCCGATTGCAATGGTGATAGGACGCAGCATTCTGTGCGGTGTCATTGTGTAGTTAGCAAAGTCTGGAATCAGGTTTTCCACGGGCTTGTCAAAGGAAAGGGACCGCGGTCCTTCCAATGAAAAAAAGCCATCCAGACGGGCAAGTTCAGCAGTAATCTGCTCAATTTCTTCAGCACTTTGTCCATCGGTAGCATTTATTATTCCCTGTGCGGCTGTTTTTATCTCTGCCCAGGTATTCTTTCCATCAAAAAGAAGAATAAATATCGATTCAAAAGGTGAAAGCACACGTACAACCTGCTTTTGCAGGGAATGCAAATATATCACCATGCAATTGCCATCATTCCTGAAACGCCAATTTTCCGATATCCTCGGCTTATCCGTATCTGAAAATACCACTTTTCCTCCTGATTACCTGTCTGCTGTCCCGCCACTATTCCTGAAAATACTCCTTTCAAGCTCTCCCAGAACGAATAAAATCAATTACCGGCTTTGGGAGAGCTTGTCTCCCGGTGTTAAACTGACACGGGAAGGGAGCATATTCTGATTACCAGTGCCAACCGTTTGCACATCCTTCACAGCCAACTATAGCTGCCTTATGGGCCTCTGCTACGGCATCCCTCAAAACCTTCGCATCGACCTTCACATTCTTATCCTTAAGTGCTTTCTGAAGGGCAGAAATCCCCTTATCTACATTCTTCTCTTCGCTCATCGTTTTCACCTCCTTAAACATTATATTTAATGTTTATGTTTTATCTCCTCGCATTACTATATACATTCATAATATATAAAGTCTTATCTTAGAGCGTGTCTGAAAGACTGACCTGTCGGATGCTGAATGGGAAAAAGTAGAGCCTTATATTCCAAAGCGAAAAACGAAACTGGGCAGAAAGCGTGAACACTTGTTCACTGCAAAATATGAAAACAAATCACTGTTTCAATTTACAATCTTAAACCACAACCTGCTTAAAAACGCAGTCCCTAATAAGTAAATTGGTGACCGGAAAAATTCCAGTATGAAACTTCTAACTTTTTTTCCACCTTCGGTCACCCTACCTATCCATTAACCGTAAACTATATATGTACTTTACACCCATTGTAAAGTTAAGGTTTACAAGCTTTGTAAAAGAGGATACGGATGAACAAGAAGCAAAAAAACATGTTTGGTATCGGGATTGTAGCAATATTAATCCTTTACCTGAGCGCCCAGAGCTTTACCAACGCCCTTTCATTTTACTATGAAGTTGATGAATTTGTGCAAAAAGCAGATTCGCTAAAAGATAATATCGTGAACGTGAACGGCAGCATAGTGAAAGATTCGACAATATGGGAACCTGAGAAAGCCAGGTTGACATTCAACCTGACAAGTAAAAATGCCACTATCACGGTCGTATCGAACGAGGGGATGCCGGGGAATTACAAGGAAGGCATTCCTGCAGTGGTAACAGGCTACTACGTAAACAACACTTTTGTCGCAAACCAGGTTGTCACGAAATGTCCCTCAAAATACGGCGGCGACCTTGATCACGGGGACCATAATGAAACTGAAACATAAAGGAGAATTTTAATGGAATTAGGAGAAACAGCATTAATTATCGCGCTGATATTGACAATATATGCAATTGTAGCGCACATATTAGGTATCTGGAAAAAGAAGAACGAATTGTTTGACAGCGCAAGGATTTCCATCATCGGAATCGCCGTGCTGCTTACAATAGCATCCATATGGCTTTTTAACCTTTTCATAACCCGCAATTTCCAGTATGAATATATCGCTCTATACAGCAGCCTGGATCTGCCCATGGCTTATACCATTTCAGCTTTCTGGGCAGGGGCTGATGGCTCGCTTCTTCTCTGGGCGTGGCTGATATCAATTTATATCGCTGTAATTGCAGTGAGAGGAAAATCCTACGACAACCTTATAAAACATGCGATGCCCGTAATCCTTATCACTCTCGCTTATCTCCTCTTTATGCTGCTCACAGTGTCCCGTCCTTTCAGGATGCTTGATTTCATCCCTGCCGACGGCAACGGCCTGAACCCCCTGCTTCAGGATCCCGGCATGTTCTTCCACCCCCCAACGCTTTTCTGGGGCTATGCAGGCGTAATAATCCCTTTCGCCCTCATGATTGCGGGCATCTATCTTTCAGATAACACCTGGACATACCGCGCAAGGCGCTGGGCTCTGTGGGCATGGCTCGGGCTGGCCCTGGGCAATATGTTCGGGAGCTATTGGGCTTATACGGTGCTTAACTGGGGCGGGTTCTGGGGCTGGGACCCAGTGGAGAACGCTTCGTTCCTGCCGTGGCTCACACTTACGGCTTTCTATCACAGCACTATGATACAGGAGCGAAAGGAGGGTATGAAGTTCTGGAACATCCTGCTCATACTTTTCACATGGGAACTCACAGTGTACGGGACGCTTCTAACAAGAAGCGGGATAATCGCTTCGGTTCACACCTTCGGCCAATCCATAACCGCTCCTTATTATATCAACTATATGATTGTTGTGGCTGCGGCAACGCTCATACTTGTGGCATGGAAATATAACTCGATAAGAAGCAAGAAGATATTCGAATCCTTTGTCTCAAGGGAAGCAAGTTTCCTTTACAATAACTGGATATTTATGGCTTCCACGGCCTCTGTGCTGTGGGGTACAACGTATCCGCTGCTCTCCGAGGCATTCCGGGGCTATAAGGTCATGGTCGGCCCGACTTTCTATAACCAGATAAACGTGCCTCTTGGCATAGCACTCCTTTTCCTGATGGGCATCTGCCCCCTGATAGCCTGGAGAAAGGCATCTGTATCGCATCTTGAGAGGAATTTCACAAAACCCCTTGCAGCAGCCGTTATAATAATGGCCGTCACCTTTGTCCTGGGAATACGCGACTTCTATGCACAGATTGCAGTCTTTGGAAGTGTGCTTGTAATATCCACACACCTTGTGGATATATCCAGGATAGTGAAAAAGCAGAAAAAAATAGATGACAGGGGAGCTTTGAAGAACTTTTCAAGGGCATTCTGGAACAACCGCCGCACTTTTGGCGGCTACATGTGCCATATAGCAATTCTCATGATAATTGTAAGCGCAGCGGGTGCTGTAGTCTATGAAAGGGCAGAGACCTTTAATGCGCGGGTCGGAAGCACTGTCAGTCTTGGTGAATATGACTTCAAGCTGACAAAGATAGACCAGTACATAAAAGATAACAGGGAAGTGACAGCCGGCCTGTTCGATGTATATAAGAACGGCGAGAAGGTACTGACCAATGCCAACGCACGAATGTATTATTACGAGAAGCAGGATAGCATGAACGTCAAGCCTATGGCCTATACCGTTGGCATGGATGACCTCTATTTTTCAGCACAGGCTTTTGCCGGCGACAGTGCCACGGTTAAGATCAAGGTGATGCCCATGATGTTCCTGATGTGGATAGGAGGATTCTACGTTCTTATCCTCGGAATACTGGTATGCGTGTCAACAACCGTACCAATCAGAAACAGATTATCGGATGATATAAATATAAATTTAAATAATAAAATGGAGAATTTATGATAAAAAAAATAATAGCCATTTTGTTCTTCCTGACGGTGACTGCAATACCGGTGTTGGCCGTAACCGAAGAAGAGATCACGGCAAACCTGAACTGCCCGGACCAGGGAGGCTGCGTAATGATAGTGATCGATTGTACCTGCCCGAGTTCCCTTGAAATAAAGGATAAGGTCAGGGCAATGCTTGGCCAGGGCATGTCTGAAAAACAAATCTACACCAAACTCTCGCAGGACTACGGCAGGGAAGTGCTGGCAACTCCGCCCAAGGAGGGATTTGACTGGATAGTCTGGCTTGCATTACCTGTCGGAATCATTGTGGGCGGCGTTGTTGTTTATAAGATCAGTAAGAAAAAAATGGATGAGAATGAGATTTTTGAATATGAATACCAGAAATTCCTTCAGGAGAAGAAACAATGAATAAATTATTATATATTTTTATCACACTTGTAATCCTGGGTAATGCTGCATCAGCAGCAGATATCAGCGGCAGCGTTGTATCCCTCGGAAAAAAGATCACAGACCAGAAAGTCACACTGAGCAAAGTGAACGCCACACAGAGCCCCGAAACCGGGGTTGTATATGATTTCACACCACTGGCAGAAACAACCACGGATAAAGACGGGGCTTATGCTTTTAACAACCTTAACGTCGGGATGTACAGGGTCAATGTAACCTACGACGGGATAACATACGGGGAAAATACAGGCGTCCAGGGAAATGCTGTCGTGGATTTTAACCTCTCTGGAAAGCTGGACGGATATGTTATTAAGGATAACAGGACACTTGAAAATATACCGGTCAGGCTGATCGATGCCACAGGTATCGAGGTCATGAAGACTCTCACTAACAAAAGCGGGAAATATTCTTTTGAGAAAACCAATGCAGGCAGGATATATTATGCAGAGGCAAATTATTCAGACGTACCTTACACACAGGAGGTAAATGGGTCTGAAAGGGTTAATTTTACGGTTTATGAATCCACCAGGGAAGCAGATATAATCAGCGTAAATATAGACCATGTTGTCTTCTCCAAGGCGCCGAATGGTATAAAAGTCGATGAATACGTTGAATTTGTAAATACCGGGGATAAGGTATTCTTTAACAAGGACCGCGTATGGCTTGGAATTTCAACACCCGAAGGGATAACAAGGTTCCAGACAGACGCAATGGAATGCTGCCTGCAAAGGGAAAAGGATGCTGTCTGGATAGATCCCATGAATCCTATCATGCCTGGGGAGGCATTCAGCACTCAGATAACATATGTGTTTAACCCGGAATCATCTCAAAATACGTTCTACAAAAACATGATTTACAATGCATCCTATCTCACCATACTTTCTGAAAAAAATAACGGTTTCGGGATCGAAAGCCAGTATGGTAAAAAGGATATAGTTCCGAATGAGGGAAAGGAGTTTGAAGTCCTGAGCTTTGCAGGCGCGCCGAAAGGTGAGAAATTGGATATCAGGATAACAGGTTATGTTCCTTCGGCGACAGGTATCGGGGGAGATTTTAACTATCTGATACCTCTTGCTGCATTAGTGCTGATCGGGGCAGTTTCCTATCCTTTGCTCAGAAACAGGCTGGCAAAGAGACCTAAGAAGCACTTTATCAGGCCAACACCCGCAACCCAGGCCACAGCCAGCGAATCAGAAGGAGAGACGGCAGAACCGATGGAAGGCATTCCGCAAACAATTCAGGAGTATGTTCCTGGAAAAGATATCAATGAAATGTCATTCGATGAATTGCTCGCTGAAAAGA
>VEPN01000064.1 GCA_012026835.1 Candidatus Methanoperedens sp.
GATTCACCTCTTGGTGTTATTGTCATTTTAATACCCCCATTAAATAATCTGTTTAATGATTCTTAAAAATTACGGAGGCTTTAGAATCACGCTATAGTTATATATATTATGTGACATCTTTTATATCATTGAACTGAAGGTATTGATATTAGTTCCGAACTAGAAACACTTGATGACACTAAACAGCGATTTGAAGAATACAAAATATTTAGAGATACCGTTGCTCATTTTGATAAGATGCTAATAAATATAAGAAAAAATGTAATTTATGTTGCATTTACTATTTTTGCCGCCGCTATGACTGTTATAACATTTAAGATTCCTGAAGGTCTTCCTTTTAAAAATCCAATTGATCTGTCAATAATCCTTATTTTAATGGGATTTCCCTTAATATTGGCTTTTTATTTTTTAGAAGCCCATTATCGATATTACTTACAAAAAATTGTGCAAACAGCAGATAAATATGAGGGAGAACTAAAATTAGGAGTAACTATCGAAGATTGCAAATGTTTCAATTTTAATAAAGGTTGCAATAAGGTTGCCAGCATATCTAAGTGTTTAAAATGCTTGCACGATTATGGAATGGAATCTCATATAAGGAGTGCAAATTTTAATATTTATGCCTATCTGTTAGGTGTTGGATTTATTACTTTAAATTTTTTAATATCCATTAAAATTGGGTTAACCACCATAGAAATCTTAAGATTTTCTATTGTAACAGTAGCATTTACTATTTCCATCCTTTATCTCTATACATCACGATCTATTAAAAAATACGAAGAAAAAAATGAACTCGATAAGAGTTCTTGGGTTTATCATATTCCGATAATTTTATTTTTAGGATTTACATATTATTTTTATTATCGTACCTTTAATCCAGATATTAATATTATGTCCTTTGTGTCTATCTTTGTAAGAGATAATTTTTCGTATTTCAATTTGCCATATATTAAAGCTCTTGTATTTAGCAGTATTACTTTCCTTGCACTCAATTACAGAAAAAAAATTTTAAATATAATTTCATGTGCAATAAAAACTGTAGAAACACATCTAACATTCTCCCAAAAATAATGAAAGAAACATCCATACTGATACCCCATTTTTTTAAACAATAATCGATGATTGCAAAGATAGATAAATATATAAATTTCAAATACAAATAGACTCGGTAATAAATTATGGCACAAAACTATAATGGGCTCGGAAAACTAGCTTTAATTATAATCTTATTATGGTTATTTTATGAAATATTAAAAGCAGGAGTCAAGGGACAGGATACTACAATCCACAGATGTGGAAATTGTAACATGGTACTTAGATCTTATCAAACTCCATGTCCGAATTGTGGCTATAATATTATATGGAACTAATCCATGGAAAAATTAAAAATCAACACTGGAAAAGGGAGCACAAAAAAGCCAATTATATTAAAAGCAAAAGTAAAAACGGAAAAAGAAGACACAGTGACGACAGTCGTTATGTTTCTAATTAGCTTGTATATACTCTCTCTGGGATTATTTAATGAAATAAAGACCCCCTATGTAATCATTCCCTTCAGCGCTATGTTTATAGCAACAGGTTTTAAATTATGCAGAATCGAAATGGACATACTCCAAGCAATAAAGTATTTTAAATGAGAATCTCCTTAAGTATTCCCAATCCAGAAATAATATGATGCGATTTTTATGGAAATCAACGGCAAGGCGACGGAACACAGATTTACACAGATTTTTTTTATCTGTGAAATCCGTCTTCCATCATAATTTGTCTCAAAAACACTTCAATAAGAATTATATTTGTTTCTTCTGATGGGTACTTTTATACCCAAGAAATGCCTCAACTTCTTTGGTATAGCTCACTTCCCTTTGACAGATGCCTCACAACCCAAATAAAAACAAAGGCGCCGAGGAGGAGATTTGAACTCCTGCTGTGCGTAGCACAACTGGTTTTCAAGACCAGCGCCTTAGGCCGCTTGGCTACCTCGGCATTGTTTTTGTGCGAAATGGTCGGCATCCCTTATTAAGATTGCCTACATCAAAACATTTAAAACCCATAATAATAATTCATGGCTCAAATCGTATAAAAACCTCAGAGGTAAAAATGACAAGTTTATTACTGGTCTTATCAAAAGACCCATATACAACAGAGACCCCTGACCTTGTACTGGATATAGGGCTCAAGGCAAAAGAAAAAGGAAACGACGTTGCACTATATTTAATAGAAGATGGAGTTACAGCAGCAAGAAAAACAGATTTCGGAAATAAGCTTGCTGTTGCGCATAAGAAAGGAATAAAGATATATGCGGACGATAAAGCCGTGCTCTCAAGGTCGCTGACGAATAAACTGATCAGCCAGGTGGAGGTAAAAGAAATCGGCACTCTTCTTGATTCCATAATGGGATTTGACAGGGTAGCATGGTTTTAGGTGATAATATGACAGGAAAAAAGCTTACTATCGTATCAATAAACGGCCCTTACAGGGATGAGGGCGTATTCACAATGATGAGACTTGCCCATGCTGCAAAAGAAAAAGGGATAACTGTTAATTTCTTTAATTATCTTGACGCCACTGTGATAGCCCACAGGGACCAGGCGCCAAAAGAATTCCCTCCCATAGAGACAATATTCGGTACTATCGTGAAAAAAGGCATAAAAGAACCTAAAGCAGATGCCATAGCATGCATAAAATGCACAGACGCCCGCGGGGTAACAAAGCAGCAGACGGAAGGTGTAATAATCGGCGGTCTTTACGACCTTGGCGAGTGGACTGCGGAATCTGATAAGACCATTCTCCTGGGGTGAAAAAATGAGCAAGAAAGTAAATATTATAGTGACCCAGCCACCCTACGGGAAAGAAGACGCTTTCTCAGCAGTCCCGATGGCCGCATCCCAGGTGGCCGCTGGGAATGAAGCCTCGCTGATTTTTGTAAGCGGTGGCGTGCATTCCATTGTTAGGGGACAGAAAACCGGGTACGGTGACCTTGCTGTATGGTTCAAGGATGTGCCTTCGGTGGAATCAGAGATAATAAAAAATATAGAGCTTGTGAGTTTCTTTGCCCTTGACCGGGATATTGCAAAACGCGGCATAAACGATAGTGAAATCATTGATGGGATCAAAAAGATATCACTTGATGAACTGACCGATAAAATACTTGAAGCAGACGTTAACATGGTATTCTGATGACAGAACTAATTCCTGATGAAACCCTGGATGTACGGGGAGAATGCTGCCCGTACCCCCTCATCCTGACAAAGAAAAAGGTTGAACAGCTTAAAAGCGGTGAGATACTGGAGGTAATAGCTGACGACCCGGTCGCCCCGCAGAATATCGATGCATGGACTAAGAAATCGGGGAACAAACTACTCTCAGTAAAACAGGATGGCAAGATCTTTAAGATACTCGTGAAGAGGACTTAGGCTTTACCTTTTGATTCTCCCAGAACCACGCCTGTAGCTATAAGATGCGCCACGCGAAGCGGCTCTGGGATATTGCTGTGTATTGAAGTCCTGCGGACGATAGTGATCGCGCTTTCCTTATCGATTCCGCATAACTGGATAAAAACAGTTTTGCCAGGAGTGGATATATCATATATCGTGCCTGCTGTCTGGATTATTTCCCATCTTTTTTCCGCGTCATCAAGATGTGAAAGTGCGAGTTTGATCTTTTCAAAATCAGGGTAAGTGCGCATAAAAACAATGACCGGGATATTGATTTCATTAAAAATCCTGTTTATATCGACAGGATTAAAACCTCCATATGTTATCCCGTCAAGCATAATCACCCTTACCTGGTCGTAATATTTTGAATTCCTTACCAGCCGGATTATAACATCTGTCGCATCCATGCCATCCTTTCCGATATTACTGCAAAGGATACCATCAAGCTGCTCTGCCCCGCGAAAAAAAGTCCCTATTATCGGAACCCGTTCATTTATCAAAGGAGAGTCATCAATAGCGAGAATCCTTATCTGCTGTTTTATGTGCATTGTTTTTTTGTTAGTTAATGCATATTATATAGATTTCCGTAAATCTTAATACAGCGTAATATAATTATAAAGAATATGAAATTTGCCGAAAAATGCCCGAAATGCAATGGCAATGTTCAAACAAAGATCATAAAAAAATCAATCGGGCTTGGATTTGTGGATATCCCGGTGGCCCAGTTCTGTTTAAATCCTGCATGCGACTGGTACCAGGATTTCTCGGAACAAAAAAATCCCGGCGACATCAAGGAAGATATTCTCCAGGTCAAAATCCCGTCCGTTAAAAAATCCAGGAAATTTTCAATCGCACTTGGAGGTTTCATTTTCATCATTGCGATTTCTCTCATTTTTAATTCCCTGATCCAGCCAAATCTCCAATCCCAAAAAAACGTGGGGAAGCTGCCCGATACCCTGAACACATCCGGTGCAAATATAACACCGGCAGTAAGGGCAGAGCATAATCAACCATCAGCCGCAACAGGAGTGAAAGAATCAAAGAAATATTCAATAAAAATCGATGTTGCCCATGGTTTTAACCCCGCAGCTATGACCATAAACACATCCGATATCATTGTATGGAACAACGAAGAGAACCAACGTACAAGAATAGCTCTTATAAGTAAAGATAGCTTATTTAAGAATAAGATCCTGGCATATTCTGATAAATACCAGTACCAATTCAACATGTCAGGCAGTTTTGTTTTCGTACTTGCTGAATATGACCAATTTAATCATACCTACAATGAATATCCGAAATCAGGGGAAATAATCGTACGTTAGAAACATCACGTTTATTCATTTAGAAAATGTTATATTCCCTAAACCATATAGAGTAGTAATGGGTGAACAAATGGCAGTAGGTTTTGTATTAATAAATGTGTCTCCTGGTTCTGAGAAAAGAGTTTTTGACACTATGATAAAATGGGATGAGATCCAAGAATTGCATCCGTTATTTGGGGATTATGATCTTATAGCAAAAATCCAAGCGCCTGACTACGAGGCCCTGAGCGATATCGTCGTAAATAAAATAAGATCGATAAAAGGAGTTACAGAAACCAAAACCCTTACAGGTGCAAAATTTTAATTTTTTTGAGGGCACTTAATTAGCATATCGGTTTTACCCAGTTTTTGCTATCGTTATTTTGGCCAATAATTGATCAAGCATATGCTGTTGTATGAGCATCATTAGTATAAGCATAAGATATATATAGGATAATTACATAGCATGAGTTGATAGGAGGTTAAAAAAATGAATAGAAGCAGGATAGACATCATTATTGATATTCTGGAAGTTGCAAGAGTAGGTGTAAATAAAACAGGTATTGTTTACAAGACAAACTTGAATTTCAAGCTCGCAGAAAGATATCTTGATTTATTGCAAAATCGCGGCCTTGTTGAGAATAAGATTGATAAATACATAACGACTGAAAAAGGAAAGATCCTTCTGGAAAGAGCCAGGGACGTGATATTGCAATTAACAGATCCCGAAGAGGAACAAAACAGGACATTGAGGATCAAAAGCCAGAATAAGGATTCATTAAAAATCCAGGTCAGGTACGCTTCCTTTTAAAAGAATCTGGAAGCAAGGGTGGTTTTTACATTACATATCCCACTAAAACCACAGTTCATGCATGGGGCGTTATGCGGTTTTTCAGGCATGGAACCACCCTGTATTTTCTTAATCTTATCCAGTATCTGGAGGACTTGTCTTCGCTCAAGCCTTTTTATTGTTACTTCCCTGACCTTGCCCCAGTTTGCATACTCAACAAAACCGCGCCTGACTACAGTACCGTACTTTTCTTCAGCCAGCACAGAGTAAGCAGTCAACTGTAACCTGTCATTTCGCCAGACACCGTTCTCCGGGATATTGCCCGTCTTTATAATAGATGGGAGGAGTTCTTCGCCAGCCTGTATCAGTTTATCAGGGCTGCCCGCAAACCCGAATTTTTCAGAGCGCAGCAGGGGTTCGAACTGGACTGATCTATATCCATAAAAATCCCCGGTCGAAGAAAGATTCGAACATATTTCTTCAAGGCGCGACCTGATGTTTGATACAGAAACTGCCAGTTTGTCAGCATCGACCTCTTCCAGTTCTTCAGGATAAATGACACGGATCTCATTCGATATCCTGTCAAGTTCGGCATTTAAAACCGACAGTTTATCCTCTTTGTTATAGGCTGAGCCATATGCCAGGGTCAGTTCTTTCAGCAGTATGCGCTCAGGAGGTGCGTTTTTCGGGAGGTCATGTCCTTTATATAAAAAATAGCACATCCTCGGACATTTAAGATAAACTGTAATATCTGACACACGTATCATAGGCCCGCATAAATCATTGCAGTTTAAAAATATTGCTTTTTGATCCGGATGTAACAGAAGTTCATGAAATTATCCCCGGCTATGGAACATAATTCCCAATTTGATAAAAGATTGAAAAAATGATTAAATAATTTTCTTAAACCTCATTCCAGAAGATGCTTATGAAATTTTGATAAAGTCATAGTTTTTTAACAGAGCGCCGTTTGAAGAAGCTCTGAATCTGTGTAATTCTTATTTGTTACTACAATTTATCTGTTAGTTTTTAGATCATTCTTCTTCATAAGTTAATCATCATAATGATAATTTAGATGCATAGATATATATCAATCATAATATATCAAAATAATTTCCCAGTATTAAAAATCTGGGAGGTATAATATGAGGCCAGAAATTGAAGACGATCCAGACTGGATGTATAAGCCAATTTTGAATACAGATACCAGAACAACATATGATAGCGACGGAATACAAGAGAATTATATTGAAGAGTATGAGCAGTTTGAGAAGGATAATTGATACGAGACCGAGATCATTTATTTAATAAAGGATGCTCTATAGAATGGCTAAAAAAGCATATTCGATACTGTTTTCGATGCGTAACCCTGGTAAAAAGAGGTAGTTATGGGTAGATCCTTACAAGAAGTTG
Organism: Candidatus Methanoperedens sp.; assembly: GCA_012026835.1. Lineage (GTDB taxonomy): Archaea > Halobacteriota > Methanosarcinia > Methanosarcinales > Methanoperedenaceae > Methanoperedens. Next base: position 6,945 of record VEPN01000064.1, read on the forward strand.
AACCTTAACTCAGCCAAATATAGGGAATATTGAGTATATATTGCGCCGAAGCCTGTTGAAATCAAGGGTTTTTCATATTACGCAAATGCGTATTAGTAGTTAAATTTTAAATAATTCACTGCGAAGAACGCAAAGAGCGCAAAGGTTATAAAACTATTTCTTTGCGTACTTTGCGCCCTTTGTGGTGTTTAAATTTCAATAAAATGTCAAAGAACACTTTAATAGGGTTATTAGTTGTTATGATCATTATTTTATTTTGATATTACGTAACACATACAGAGTTACGGATCAAATTATCCTTGGGTGAGCAAAATACAGACAGGTAGAACACCTCAGGCCCAGAGGAAATATATCATACTGTTTTGCTCAGACTTCACATAGTGGCCTCCCGAAGATGATAATGATTCATAGTTTAGTGAGGGAATTGGCTGAGGTGTTAAGAAACCAAGAACAATCAGTAGAATAGTGGTGCGGAGGATGGGATTTGAACCCACGAACTCCTACGAGACCAGCCCCTCAAGCTGGCGCCTTTGACCGGTCTGGGCAACCTCCGCAAATCGAGTACCCCTATGGCAGAGCCATAAGATATACGTAATGGATAAAAGAGACAACGTCTTTTTTATCCAAGTGTTTCAAGAATCTCAACTAATTGTCCGGCTCGCTTCTTGATACTGCCGGCGGCTTCAATAGCAAGTTCTGATGCAGTGATATTTCCGCTTGTCTCAAAGGTCATAACAAAGGATTCGGGATCATCGCTTACCTTAATGGCATTCATATCGCAGGTTTTCTCGCATAACTTGCATAATGAACATTCTATGATTTCTGTTACCTTGACCCTGTTTCCTTCCAGTTTCAGGATTTTGCGGGGACATACTTCCACGCATTTCCCGCAAGTATCGCAATCACCTATTATCAGGATAGGCATATTCTTATATCCGCCTGCAACTCCGGCCTGCCATTTGGAATGCTTCCTACCTGTTCCAAGCCTTGCTACGGCTTCAACCACGACTTTATGCTTTTCCTTAAGTTCAACGATAGGTATTGATGAATCGGCAGGACGAACATCCGGGTCTGTAGATACCATATCACCTGCATGTACGATCTTTGGACCTTCAGCGCTCAGTGTCAGGGAGACCTGGCACGATGCACATCCCAGCCCGCCGCAACTGCATTCTTCAGGATAATTGTAATTTTTGGCGTTGGCTTTCAATGGTATTAGTCCCAGTCTCAGGGCAAGCTGCTCGTCAAAAAGAACAGATGTATTATCGTAAATATTTACATCATCGATTGCCAGCACCGGCACTTCTGCAAGGGTGCTCCGCCTCAATGCATTGGCGAACGATGCAGAAACACCCGACAGGACAAACCTGGCTTTGCGTTCTGATAATTCGATAATATCAATATCCATTTTACACGCGCCTTCCCTTCTTGGCCTTTGTGCCATCGTGCGGGATTGGCGTTACATCTTCGATGCGCCCTATCTTGATCCCTGCACGGGCGAATGCACGGATAGATGCCTGGGCCCCGGGCCCCGGGCTTCGCTGCCTGTTGCCGCCTGGTGCTCTTACCTTTATATGTATGCCTGTAACTCCCTTATCCCGTATCTTATCCGCTATCTGGGAAGCCATCTGCATGGCCGTATAAGGAGAACTTTCTTCCCTGGCTGCTTTTGTTACCATGCCGCCGCTGATCTTGGCGATGGTCTCTGCCCCTGTCAAATCAGTAATTGTGATCAGGGTGTTGTTAAACGAGGAAAATATATGGGCTACGCCCCATTTTTCAGTTGCCATTGTTGGCCTCCTTTAAATTATTCGTTTGTGTTGTTTCCTGCACGATGGTTTTAACGACCTGCGCAGGCCTTGAAACATGAGATTCGGTAGATAACGGGGAACCGCCGTAATATTCAAGCGCCAATTCCTCGTTTACGGATACAAGATAGCCTGGAACCGTGACTTTCCTGCCTGCAACCGCAATATGACCATGTACTATGAACTGGCGGGCCTGTCTTATTGTGTTGGCAAATCCCTGCTTGTGTACCTGGGTCTGGAGTCTCCTGTCAAGGAAATGTGTTACATCAAGAGATAAGATATCATCAAGGACTGCATCGGTTTTCAACAGACCATATCTTTTCAGCCGGTTCAATATATTATCTGCATCGGTTTTCACATGACCTGAGAGCTTTCCCTTTGCGCTTTCTGCCAGCAATTTCCTGGCCAGTTCCCTGTATTCCTTAAGACCGCTATGTGCCTTCCAGACTTCTTTCTTGTTCCTGAGGCCGTATTTCTTTATGAACTCGACCTCAGACGCCATTCTTGCGGCCTGCCACGGATGTTTTGGCGTGGCATACGATTTCCTATTTTGTCCCGGGTATCCCATTATTTAGCCGCCCCCTTTTTCTCTTCAGATTTTTCTCCTTCTTTGGACGGGGCTTTGGCCGCTGCTGCAAGGGCAGCCCTTGTAACACCCACGGTCCTGCCTTTGCGGCCTGTCGACCTGGTGCGCTGTCCTCGTACCCTGAGACCTTTCTCATGCCTGACACCCTTATATGAACGAATCTTTTTCATAATGTTCAGATCTTCATTAAGGCTTAACAGAACATCTGTTCCAAGAACATGCCTGTCTTCGCCTGACATCAGGTCGTTTTGTTTATTCATCATCCAGGGCGGGACGATGGTCATTAAAGAATCAACTGATGATTGTAATTTCTCTATATCCATATCATTGAGATAACCGATAGTTGCCTTAGGGTCAAGACCTGAATTCACTGATACGATCTTTGCAATTCTCTTGCTTATCCCCCTAATACCGGTAAGTGCGTACAGGACACTCCTCTTGCCATCAAGGTCCGTATCTGCGATACGCACGATATGTTTTATCTCCGGCCCTGCCTCTTTGGCCTTGGGCTGTTCCTTTTTTCCTTCCTTTGGAGCACCTTTGCGCTCTTTCTTGGAGAACTCTTTCCCTTCCCCTTTTCCTTCCTGTGCTTTATCTTCTTTTTTTTCTTTTTTGGCCTCTTTGGGCGCTTCTTTTTTATGAGCCTCTTTCTTCTGGGCTTCCTGCTTTATTTCTTCTTTGGGTTCTTCTTTTTTAGCCATCTTATTCCTCCTGTGGCTTTAGCCCCGGAACATATCCGGCGCAGCCCATAATTCTGGGCATCCCCTATACTTGTACATAGCATTTATATTTTATGTATCCCAGGATGGAAGGGGGCTTAACAGAATCACTAAGCCCAACGAAGGTTATAATAGGTTCCATGCCAATATAACAATGGGAGTAGTGTATGGTTTTACCAGAGGTGAGTTAGTTGAGAATTGCGCAGATTGCACCGGTATGGGAGCGCGTGCCTCCAAAGATGTACGGCGGTATTGAGGTTGTTGTGTATTTACTGACAGAGGAGCTTATAAGAAGAGGACATGATGTTACGCTGTTTGCCACAGGCGATTCAATTACGAACGCTCAACTGGTATCCAGTTACGATATACCCCCGCCGCGGGATTTACTGGTGTCAAGAAACCCCGTACCTGACCTGGTTCATACAGGTAAAGCCTTCAAACTTGCAGGACAGTTCGATGTCGTTCATAACCATACAGGCTTCCCAGGCATTGTTTTAGGAAGCTTTATTGATAAACCTGTTTTAGATACATTGCATAACAGATTCTCAGAGGATAATATTGTTTTTTATGAAGCCTACAAAGATGCGGTTTTTTATAATTCTATTAGTCTCAGCCAGCGCAAATCAGGACCCGATTTGAACTATGTCGGGAATGTTTACAATGCAGTGGATACAGACAGCTACCAGTTCAGCAGGCAGAAAGAGGATTATTTTGTCCATATAAGCAGGATATCTCCTGATAAGGGCACTGATATCGCGATAGATGTTGCCCTGAAAGCAGGCGTAAGGCTTGTAATAGCAGGTAAAATCGATCCAGGGAAGGATACTCTATATTATAAGGAAAAGATAGCTCCTAAAGTAGACGGAAAGCAGATTATCTATAAGGGCGAGGTCTCAGAAGAGGAGAAGAGAATTCTTTTCAGGGGTGCACTGGGTTTTATTTTCCCTCTGAGATGGGCTGAGCCCTTTGGTCTGGTTATGGCTGAAGCCATGGCATCAGGCACGCCTGTTATTGCTTATCCTCTAGGGTCAGTTCCAGAGATCGTGCAGCATGGTAGAACAGGTTTTGTTGTCAGCAGTTTTGAGGAAATGGTCGAAGCAGTCGGTAACATAGGGAGCATAGATCCATATGATTGCAGAAAGAGAGCCGTGGAAGAATTCGGAGTAAGCAAGATGGCGGATAAATATGAGAAGCTTTATCAGAAGATTATCGAGCTAAAGATAAGCGAAGAGGTGGATAGGGTTAGTGTCCGCAAACAACCTGTAGTACCTTCTTTAGAAATTTCCCATGCTACTTTAAATCTTTCGTGATAAGCGATCATCGACAGGATAACAGGATTGCAGGTATCGTTAAGTTTATTCTGATGATGCTCCATACCATGAACTATTATGACCCGCCAAATCTATATGGATCATAGCGCAACTTGTGCAGTTGACCCTGCAGTTGTAGAAGCTATGCTCCCTTATTTTTCAGAAAAGTTCGGTAACCCTTCAAGCCTTTATGCTATCGGCAGGCAGGCAAGGAGGGCAATCGAGGATTCAAGGCAGAAGGTCGCAGATCTTCTGGGCGCCAGGAAGGAAGAAATAATTTTCACAGGCAGCGGCACCGAATCCGATAATCTTGCAATAAAAGGGATAGCATACAAGAACAGGAAAAAGGGCGATCATATCATCACAAGTTCGATAGAACACCATGCTGTTTTGCACACATGCAAATTCCTTGGGACACAGGGATTCAATATCACATATCTTCCTGTGAACAAAGAAGGAATAGTCAATCCCGCAGATGTTGAAAGGGCCCTCACGCCAAAAACAATACTCATCTCGGTCATGCATGCAAACAACGAAATAGGCACGATACAGCCGATAGAGGAAATCGGCAAAATCGCAAAAGAAAAGGGCATTCCTTTCCATACCGATGCTGTACAGACCGCCGGAAAACTTGCGCTCAATGTGGATTCACTCGGCGTTGACCTGCTCTCTATAAGCGCACATAAAATATACGGGCCAAAAGGTGTCGGGACGCTTTATATAAGGAAAGGTACTTTTTTAGAACCGCAGCTTCACGGTGGAGGCCACGAGAGAAATATCCGCTCAAGTACAGAGAATGTGCCGGGTATCGTCGGTTTTGCACGCGCGGCAGAGCTTGCCAGGGAACGCCTGCCGCATGAGCAGGAAATAGCAGGCCTTCGTGATTCACTTATTAAAGGAGTTCTTGAGATAAAAGATTCATATCTTAACGGGCATCCAACAAAACGCCTTCCAAATAACGCAAATTTCAGGTTCAGTTTTATTGAAGGTGAATCACTGCTGTTGAACCTTGATATGAAAGGAATTGCGGCATCCACAGGCTCTGCATGTTCGTCCACTTCGCTTGAGCCGTCGCATGTTCTCCTGGCAATAGGCTTAAAACCCGAAGATGCTCATGGATCTCTCAGGCTGACACTGGGGCTTGAGAATACACAGGAGGATGTGGATCAAGTGGTGTCTATATTACCCGATATCGTCAATAAACTCCGGATGATGTCCCCGCTTACGAGGTGAATCAATGACAGAAGGATACAGTGAAAAAGTAATGGAGCATTTTGCCAGCCCCAGGAATGTTGGCGAGATTAAAGATGCAGATGGCATAGGCAAGGTAGGGAACCCTGTCTGCGGTGATCTTATGTGGATATACATAAAAGTAAAAGACAACAGGCTTGAGGATGTGAAATTCAAGACATTCGGCTGCGGCGCCGCCATTGCCACAAGCAGCATGATAACAGAGATGGCAAAAGGCAAAACTATCGAGGAAGCCCTTAAAATTACGCGAAATGACGTGGCAGAGGCGCTTGATGGCCTGCCCCCTATCAAGATGCACTGTTCAAATCTTGCTGCCGATGGGCTGCATGCAGCAATTAAAGATTATCTTGAAAAATCGGGGAAAAAATGAGACCCCCATGCGAAATAGTGGTGCAGAAGGTTCTTCCTGCAATACGGGCTGAACTTGCAAGATTAATGATAGAAGAAGGATTGCCCCAGCAGCAGGTTGCAAACAGGCTCGGCCTCTCAAAGGCCGCAGTATCCCAGTACATAAGTGCAAAGCGGGGGCATGATATTTCCTTCCCCCCGGATATTGAGGAAAGAATAAACGGGCTTGCAAAAAGCCTCGCAGGAAACCTCACGGGAGATGAAGCTGTAAGCAGCCTCTGTTCTGTATGCAAGGGTATCCAGTCGTCGGGATGGTTATGCAAGGAACATCTCCAGAAAAACGATACCTGCACTTTTTGCATCCGAAAATGATCCCACAGTCATGACCGGCTGACTAAGGTATGTATGAATATGTGCCAGTTATAAACTGCAAAGGTGAACGCTGACAGGAAGATTATCTGGGATAGTTCAACCAGATAAAATCCATTAAGCACCTCTCCAATTGCAGTAAACCTGATTATAAGTTTGACAAGAGCATTCAGTGCAAATGCCGCTCCGGCTATCAAGATATAAATCCAGGTTTTTTGCGTCACGTTTTCATTGAGGAATAACCTTGCTTTCAGCAGATCCCCGTTTACCTTTCGCATCATGAAAAGAACCTGTCCGACAAGGAAAATCAGCATAAATGCTGCACTTACACTGTATATCTCCACGAAAGCCTCAGCAAGACTCATATTTAACACCAGTACCTTCCTATCTTTATGATTATTAGTATAATCACAATGCACATAATATATATTTTTTTCTCTTTTGATCTGCGCGTTTACAGCAACTTAATAATACCAGCAAACAAAAAAGGGCATGTGCCTCTTAAAGACAGGGTTAAAAGAACTGCAATTGAGCTCACTCCCTGCGTTCACGGTGCTAAGTGTGCAGAAAGCGCAGAGAAGTCCGGTAAGAGAGCTTGCGAGTTAATAGATTTTAGTGTCAATCTTAATCCCCTTGGCCCCCCAAAATTGAAAAAAATCCTGACAAATGCTTATGGATCTTTAGGCAGTTATCCGGATAACAGGTACGGGGGTTTTAAAAAAGCCGCTTCCGATTCACTTTCCGTCAAACCCGAAAACATCATACCAGGGAACGGTTCTACAGAATTGATCCGGCTCTTTGCAGAAACTGTGATAGAGCCGGGCGACAGGATATTGATACCGGTTCCAACTTTTGGTGAATATGAATTCCAGTGCAGGTTATTCGGGGGTAAAATAGAGCATGTGGATTACAGGAAAATAACAGAGATAAGGCCGCAGGATTACAAGGCTGTTTTCCTGTGCAATCCCAATAATCCTACAGGCAGACTGATAAAGCGCAGGGAGATATTACAGCTTGCTAAAAAATGCGTTGAATCCTCGGTCTTCCTGTTCGTGGATGAAGCATTCATTGAATTATCAGACCCGCAGGAAAGCATAGCCGATTTTGCGGCGTTAAATGATTTTGTGATAGTCCTGCGTTCCCTGACCAAGATTTACGCAGTTCCGGGATTGCGTATCGGCTTTGCTGTTGCATCACCTGATTTCGCCTGCATCCTGAATAATATCCGCCTTCCCTGGAATCTCAATTCCCTTGCCCTTGAATCAGGCATATGGCTTCTTAAGAACAATGGTGATTATATAGACAGGTCGCTTGGATTAATAAAAAAAGAACGCGAATGGCTGATGACCCGGCTCGGTTCTATACGAGGTTTCAGGCCATGCCCGAGTGATTCAAACTTTATTCTTGTGGATATCCGGGAATTTTCGATTGATTCCGCGGATATGACAGCAAGAATGTTAAGGCATGGGATTATTATCCGTGATTGTTCTTCTTTTGGTCTTAAAAACCATATCAGGGTAGCGGTCAGGAAGAGAGGGGATAACCGAAAATTAATTAAAGCTTTTGGCGGGGTCATATCAGAATGGGGCAGCGAACTTGCAAAAAATGCGATCGGAAAAGCCCTGGAAAAAGGAGTGACTGCCAGGAGCAGGATCGATTGTGAGTATTACCCGTGCCATTTTGAGGGCCAGGACTGCACCTTCTGTTTCTGCCCGTTCTATCCATGCGAAAATAACAGGACTGGCGGGGAGCTTATCCATAGACCGGCCGGAGGAACTGTATGGAGCTGCGCTAAATGTGACGTAATACACAGATGGGATATTGCAGAAAAGGTACTCAGGGCATTGATGGAAGGTAAGAAAATAAAAGATGTGTGGGAGCTTGTAGTGGAGCCTGTTCTATGATGGGAAATTTTTTACTCCAGGTATTGATTCTTGCCATACTGCTCGATATCATTCTTGGGGAACCCCAGGCATTTATCCATCCTGTCGTGTGGATGGGAAGACTTATTAACTTTTTCGTGCGCCGCGCACCTGTTCGCCACAGGAAACTGTACGGCGCGTTAATGGTGGTTTCTTGCATTGGGATGGCCATAATTATTGGGATCGCTATTGCCTCCCTGGACAAAGGGATATTCAGCTTGATAGTGTCTGCATTTTTCTTAAAATCCACATTTTCAATCCGGATGCTCGTGGTATCTGCCTTCGGGATAGAAAGAGACCTTGAGGACGGGAAAATTGAAAACGTAAGGAATGACTTAAAAACATTCGTTGGACGGGATACAACAGGGCTTAATGAAAAACAATCCGCATCTGCGGTCATAGAATCGCTTGCAGAGAGCTTTGTTGATGGTATCCTGTCACCGTTATTTTATTACCTGCTTTTCGGGCTTCCGGGTGCGCTTGCCTACAGGATGATAAATACGCTTGATTCCATGGTCGGGTATAAAAAAGAGCCTTTTACCATGCTTGGTTATGTCGCTGCAAGGCTTGATGATCTCGCCAACTGGCTGCCTGCGAGGCTGTCACCCATATTTATCTTTATTGCATCGGTTTTTCTTGGAAATCCCAGGAGTGCAATCAGGATATGTATGAGAGATTACAATAAAACCGCATCGCCGAATTCCGGGTGGCCCATGGCTTCGGTTTCAGGTGCACTCCAGGTCAGGCTTGAAAAAGTCGGTTATCATGTGCTGGGGAATGAATATCGCGACCCTGCGGCATACCAGATCAAAAGAGCAGTCAACATAGTGGGATTCTCATCGCTTCTTGTAATCGGAGGGATTTATTTTATAGGGAAGGTACCGTTAGTCAGGTTTTGAAAACAGGTGAAAAAGATGAAATTGGAAACCATTAAAGGAAAAAAGAAAAAGAACCAGCCCACACAGGTAAATGATGCAGGCGCAAGGGGTATAATAGAAATACTTGAAAAAGAAGGTCTTCCTGAGGAAGAGCTCATTTCTGCGGCAATGGAACTCTATGTCCCCCATCCCGGAGTTGAAAACAAAGACACAGCGAAGCGGGTTTTCAAAAGGGAATTAAAGCATGCACTCGCAGACCCAAATCTTTGCATGCTCTTATATGCAGGGATTCTCCTTGAAAAAGCAGGGGAGAAAGGCGAGCTTCCGGGAATGACAAAGGAGACCTTCAATAAAGACCTCACCTATCTCATCGTAGATGAAGTCATTGGTATGAGCATAGCAAAATACATCAGCGGTGACAAGGGAATATTTGAATACGTGAGATTTGATAAATTAAAACCAGGGATTTTATCAAAACTGGGGCCTTTCATGGACGATGTAATTGCAGGTCTCATCGGCGGCGTGTCGGCAAATATGTATTCAAGGGGGAAAGATGACGGCGGCAAAGCAGCAAAGACAATTCCAGGAAAAAGAAAAGGCGGGTTTGCCGGGTGAGTGAGCTTCTTTCTGCCCTCCGCAGCGGTTTTGGTTTTCTCACGACCATACCTGTGGGTATAACTATGGAAGGCATCGAGAAGCTGATGAAGCATATTTATCTTTTTCCGGTTATTGGAGCTTTTCTTGGAATAATTTTTTCAGCCGTGGGTTTTACATCATCGATTATATTTCCCCCGGTTTTAGCGTCATTCTTAACCATTATCTCTATATATTATTTCACGGGTTTCAATCATATCGACGGACTTGCGGATTTCGGGGACGGCGTAGCAGCACATGGCCCAACTGAGAAAAAAATAGCAGCAATGAGGGATACGGCTGTAGGAACGGGGGGTATCATATTTTGCATGATAGCGATTCTGGGTTTATTCTCATCGCTCTTTTTTATCTTTGACAGCAGGATGTTTTTCCCGCTGGCATTGCTTGCAGCCGAAGTAAGCGCAAAACAAAACATGGTCACAGTTGCGGCTTTTGGCAAAAGCATCCATAAAGGTTTTGGGTCAATGACAGTGGATAATACAAAGAAGTCAGATTTCATCATAAGTATGGTTTTTTCAGGGGCAGCCTGCTATCTTTCCCTTGGCATCCAGGGAATTGGCGCACTGGTTTTTTCCCAGGTCGCAGGGTTCCTTGTACTTAATACCGCAAATCGCCATTTCGGGGGCGTGAGCGGGGATGTGGTCGGGGCCTCAAACGAGGTCGGACGCCTCGCTGCCCTGCTTTTCTTAGGAGGGCTTGCATGGATGCGATAATCATGGCCGGAGGAATGGGAAAACGCCTTGGGAAAGATGAAAAACCTCTTACTCTCCTTTGCGGGAAACCGCTGATCCATTATGTACTTGATGCGCTCCTTGGCTCAAAAAATATAGGACAGATATATGTTGCTACCTCACCAAGAGTTGAAAAAACTATTATGTGGCTTTCAGATTTCATTAATAGGCATGATAGAGTCAGGATAATGCAGACACCGGGGAAGGGTTTTGTTAATGATATGATACTGGCTGTAGAAAACGCGAAGACCAGGGGACAGGTATTTATAATCATGGCAGACCTCCCGCTTGTTAACCCTGAGCTTATAGACAGGATAATAGAAAAATACGGCAAGGTGAACACACCTGCGCTTTCCGTGCACATGAAGCTTGAGGTGTTCACGAAGCTTGGTCTTCGTCCTGATACTGTTTTTCATAAGAATAGCAGCTTCATAGTCCCGTGCGGGATAAATATACTTGACGTAGGGAAGATACAGGAAGAGCAGGAGGATTATAATCTTATCCTGGAGGATGAAGAACTGGCGCTGAATGTGAATAAGAAGGATGACCTGGAAGCCTGCGAGAGGTATTTGAAAAAACAATTAAAATAGAAGAAAGCATTCCAATCCCTGAAGAGATTGCCAATCTCCTTGCAATCTCATCTCCCGAGTCTTGTAACTATCCCGTCAAAACCGCCATCAAAACTGGCCAGGTATTCGATATCCCTGTTTTTCATGAATTCTATTGTCGAGCAATCGGTAAAACTCAATCTCTTGTCCGCATATTTTACAAATGTATCCCATCCCCCCTCAAGGATGTCCCTGTCTGCAAAAAGGATATGGATTTTTCATTATTTCTTCAACGAGAATTGATTTAAAAATAAGATTAAATTCAACATACCATCAGGAAGATATACTCAATATAATTCTGATGGCACCTGTTAATACCACTTCCGTTGAGAGTTCAGTTGTTGAGTTGAAAGAGGTCAAAAGCAAGAAGGATATTCTATCAGCCGACATTGTTTTTTATCACATCGAAAAGCAGGGTTATTTCAGGCTTTTGTGCCAGTTAGATCGGGTTGTTAATTCCTCACACCAGCTGGCTGCAAAAAGAAGGCTTTCTGGAAAATATGCAGCATTAGCCATAGATATTCATGAAATCCCGTATTATGGGGAAGTGAATAATCCGCTTATAATGGGCTGTAAACACGATAGAGGGACTTCTTATTGTTACAAATATGCGACCATAGACATTGGACTGCGCCCTCAAAGTGGACAACTATAGTCAAGTTCTCAAGTAATCGTAGATTGGAACCATAATGATACCCTCTTCAAATGCCGTAATCAGTTGCCGTTTTAATTCACTCTTATTTTCCC